>JASLIG010000028.1 GCA_030152805.1 Solirubrobacterales bacterium | reverse complement strand
TCTGTCGAAACCTTGGTTGCCACTTCGCTTACTCCTCCTCTTCCTTTGAAGTCTCATCGTCGGCGGTGTCATCCTCCGACTCCTCAGCTTTTGCCTCCTCAGCAGCGGGCTCCTCAGCTTTTGCCTCGGCAGCTGGCTGATCGCCAGCCTCAGGCGCCTCGTCCTGCGGGGTCCCCTCCACCTCGGCCGCGGGTGGCGTGGCGGTGGGCTCCTCGCCCGCAGCTTGCGAGGACGAGGAGTCCTCTGCCGCGACAGGACCCGCGGCCGACTCGGCCGGTGCCTCGCCAGTAACGAGCCCCTTCTCGGCAATTTGCCCCAGCTGCAACGCTAGCCCCTGGATCATCGAGCCCAGGCCGCGGACCAGGCCGGTCAGCGGGCTGGCGACGATGCCGGCGAACTGCCCGTTGAGGACGTCACGACCGGGCAGCCTCGAGATCGCCTTGAAGGCGTCCTCGTCGAGGCTGGTGGCGTCCATGAAACCGCCCTTGTAGGTGAGCACGTCGTGCTCTTTGTTGAAGCTCGAGATCGCCTTCGCCGCCTGGGCGGTGTCGCCGCGCACGAAAGCGAGCGCGGTCGGACCCTGCAGCAGCTCGGCGAGGCGCTCCTCGCCGACTTTGCCAGCGGCAATTTTCGTCAGCCGGTTCTTGACGATGCGGAAGCTGGCATCGGCCTCGCGCAGTTTCGAGCGCAGCTCGGCCGCCTGGGGAACGCTGATGCCCCGGTAGTCGACAGCGAAGATCGCCTCGGCCGCCTCGATATCGGCGGCGATCTCCTCTATGGCTGTTGCCTTCTCGTCTCGGTTCATCTCTCACCTACACCGGGCTTCCGCTGCCAGTAGGCCGGAAAACGTCCAGGCAGTGGACGGAATCGGCCCGTCGGCGGGCTGCCGGTGGTCTGGGGTGCGCGACGGCGCAGTGTAGAGGACTAGGCCGTTACGGGCTCCTGGGCCACGCTCGCCACTTCGTCGCGGTCGCCGATCTTGGATGCATCGACCCGGATCCCGGGACCCATCGTCGTCGTCAGCGTGCAGGTGACGACGTAGCGGCCTTTCGCGGACGAGGGCTTGGCGCGGACGATCTCCTCCATCACCGCGGTGAAGTTCTCCAGCAGCTTCTCGGCCTCGAGGCTGACCTTGCCGATCGACATGTGGACGATCGCTTGGCGGTCGGTGCGGTATTCGACCTTGCCCGCCTTTGACTCGGTAACGGCTTTCTCGATGTCGTCGGTGACGGTGCCGACCTTCGGGTTCGGCATCTTGCCCTGCGGGCCGAGCACGCGACCGAGTTTGCCGACCGTGCCCATCATCTGCGGCGTCGAGATCGCCACGTCGAAGTCGGTCCAGCCCTCCTCTTCGACTTTCTTTGCGAGGTCGTCGCCGCCGACGAAGTCGGCGCCGGCCGCCTCGGCGTCGCGCGCCTGCTGGCCCTGCGCGAAGACCGCGACGGTGACGTCTTTGCCGAGACCGTGCGGCAGCGCCAAGGTGCCGCGCAGCTGCTCCTCGGCGTGGCGAACGTTGACGCCGAGCAGCACGTGCAGCTCAACCGTCTCGTCGAAGCCGGCGCTGGCGGTCTCCTTAACCAGCGAGACCGCCTCGGCCGGTGGGTAGGCGCGCTCGCGCTGGACCTTGTCGAGCTGTTTGCGGTAGCGCTTGCCGTGGGCCATGAAGTTCCTTACTGGACGTCGACGCCCATCGAGCGGGCGGTGCCGGCGATGATTTTCGAGGCGGCGTCGAGGTCGTTGGCGTTTAGGTCGGGCATCTTGCGCTCGGCGATCTGGCGCACCTGCTCCATCGAGATCGTGCCGACCTTGTTGACGTGGGGCTCGCCGGAGCCCTTCTTGATCCCGATCGCCTCCTTGATCAGCACTGCTGCCGGGGGTGTCTTGGTGATGAAGGTGAAGGATCGGTCCTCGTAGACGGTGATCTCGACCGGGATGATCGTGCCGCCCTCGGACTGGGTCTGGGCGTTGAACGCCTTGCAGAACTCCATGATGTTGACGCCGTGCTGACCCAGCGCGGGGCCGACCGGGGGGGCCGGGTTGGCCGAGCCTGCGGAGATCTGCAGCTTGATCTGAGTGAGGACCTTTTTCGCCATCGGGATCGGAGAGGGTAGCGGGCGCCGGGCTAAATCTTCTTCACCTGGTCATAGCCGACCTCGACCGGCGTCTCACGGCCGAAGATCGAAACCAGGACCTTGAGTTTGGCCGCGTCCTCGTTGATCTCGGCGATCTCGCCGGAGAAATCGGAGAGCGGGCCGGAGACGACCTTGACCGACTCGCCGATCGAGAACTGGGCCTGGGTGCGCGGGCGCTCCGCCGTCTCGCGGTGCAGGAGACGGTCCACCTCCGGTTTGGAGAGCGGCACGGGCTTGTTTCGCGAGCCGACGAAGCCGGTCACGCCGGGGGTGTTCTTGACCAAGCCCCAGGCGTCGTCGGTCATCTCCATGTTGACCAGCACGTAGCCCGGCATCGTGCGCTTCTCCTTCGGTTCTTTCTGGCCGTCCTTGCCGAGCTCCATCACCTGCTCGGTTGGCACGACGACCTGGCGCACGTTGCGGTTCTGGCTCATCGTCTGAACCCGGTGCTCGAGGTTGTGCTTGACCTTGTTCTCGTGCCCCGAGTAGGTGTTGATCACGTACCAGCGATACATCTTGGAAGCCTTTGCTTTTGAGGATCCGCTAGAGGATCTGCTTGACGAGGAAGTTGAAGACGGCGTCGAGCGCGCCCAGGTAGGTGGCGGCGACCGCGACGAAGATGACGGTGACGGCGGTCGCCTGAACCAGCGTGTCGCGGTCGGGCCACTGGACCTTTTTCAGCTCGGCCCAGCAGGAGACGAGAAAGCCGATCACGCCGCCGCGCTGGCGTTCCGCCTGCGCCTGCTTCTGCTTCTTGGCGAGCTGCTCGCTCTCGCGGCGCTTCTGCTCGGCGCGCTTGCGCTTTTCGCCTTCCTTCAGCGCCTTCGCCTCAGCCCGTTTTTCGGCGCGGGAAGACTTGGGAGCGTCCGGAGTTTCAAGCGCGGTCTCGGGTGCGCCGGCGGCCATGCCGGCCTCGACCGCCTCGATCTCGGCGACCTCGCCGGAGACCGGCACCTGGGTGTCGTGCTGGGCGTGCGACTCGGCGGTGCGCTCGGCGCCGACGCGCTTGCGCTCCTGCTCTTCGCGAGCCCGGCGCTCAGCCTTGCGCTGTGCGCGCGTCTTGGCCATTGGAGCTAGCGCGTCTCCTTGTGCGCCGTGTGCTTGCCGCACCAGCGACAGAACTTGCGCAGCTCGATGCGATCCGGCGAGTTGCGCCGGGACTTGTTCGTCTGGTAGTTGCGCCGCTTGCAGTCTTCGCAAGCCAGCGTCACCGCGATGCGGACATCTCCGCGAGCCATTTACTCCCTCGATTGGATGGACGCCTTACAAGGAAAAACCTCGGGCCGGAGCGCGAGGCTGGAGCGAAGGATAGCGCCCTGGACGCATCTAGAGTTGGCTCGTGAGCGCGACCCCGTACGACCGGCTCGGGCGTGGCTACGGCGAGGTGCGCCGCCCTCTGGGCCCGCCCCGAGATGCTCCGGGACGAGCGATACGGCCATCTGCGCAAGCTAACCGCGCTGGACGTCGGCCTGCGCCTGGTGGCAACTCGAACTCGCTGATATCTCCACTGGCATCTTCCGAGGGACTCAGGTCTCTCCGGAGTCGCGGGAGTAGAGGTAGATCGGCACTGCCAAGAGCACTAGCCCGATCAACGAGAAAAAAATCCGTCCCATCTGATCGGTGTCTTCGTAGTCCCAGAGCACCCCTGCGCTTATCAAGGCAAAAAACGTCAGTCCGGCGACGATGACTGCCCCAGCAATAACTGCGTGCTGGCCAGACTCGCTGTCATCGCCCCCAAAAACAGAAATCACGAGACCAACCGCGCCTCCTCCGAGCATCGCGCCTGCAACAACCGAGATATATGCCGCGATGAGAGAAGCCCCGATGTAGAACAAGAGATGGCCTGCGGTGAGATTTGCCCCGGTGGTCTCGGCAGTGAGGGTCTTGATAGCGCCAACGAAGCCGGCGAGAGCGGTGATGCCGGCGACGAGAGCCTTCAGAGAGAGGCCGCTGCGCTGGAGAACGCCGCGAGAGCCGGGGGCATCGTCAGGAGGCACCAGAAGGAGCCTTTCACACTTGAGAAGGCTTGAGCAACCAACTAGAAGCGAGTGGGCAGTATTAGGACGCTTCCGAAGCGAGAACCAAATCACAGTAGCTGCCGCCGATGAGATCGGCGTCTTGGATGCCAAGCGAGTGGCGGAGGTCAGCTAGCAACCCCTCGAAGCGCCCGAGGTCGGCGTCCTCTGGCGCAGCAACGGCCTCGAACTCGATGAAGCTTCCGAGGTCGTCAACGTGATCGAGGTGAATCCTCACGCCCTCGTAGAGGAAAAGCCGTCGCGCCTTTCTGACCACAGCCTTGATGCCAAGTGCGCTGGAAAGGGCAGCTTCCAGCTCAATGTCATCCTCGACCTCAACGATCCGGTAGCGACTCTCCCTTTGGCCAGAGTCGTTGGAGCGCTCATAGGCGATCAGGTGGGCGGGTGCGTCCCTCTCCCGACGTAGCTTCAAACGACCCCGAGGGACATCGAAATAGATGTCCTCCTGACGAAGAACGCCCCTGTCCTCCGCGCCTAGTCCCTCACAGATCTCGCGTGATTCTCTTGGATCCCGGTCGATGGCTTTCAACTCTAGATTTCGACGCGCCGTACCCATTGAGCCACCCTAATCCCATCCACGGGGCCTAGAGACTGCCGTCTCGACGGCCGGCGAGGGCAGCTCCTGCAGGGCCCTCCGGACGACCCGCACCAAGTGTCGTTTGAGGCAGCGGAACGCCTCCTGGTGGACTTGCCTTCGGCGCGCTTCTTGTCGAGGTAGGCCGCCCGGCCGCCTCGCGGTTGAGCGTCCGCACATCGGGCTCCAGGCCAGGGTCGAGTTCGTGCAGATGCCTCTGCGCCGGGGAAAGAGCGGCGCTGCTCGGCATACCGCGGAATGCGCCCGGCGAGAATCGAACTCGCGACCTTCGGCTTGAAAGACCGACGCTCTTTGGGCCTCGTTAAAAGCCCGTTGACCACTGAGCTACGGGCGCTCTTACTCCTGCCCGGCGAAGTATGCCGGTCTCAGAGCCCGAACGTCTTGGCGATGATGTTGCGCTGAATCTCCGAGGTTCCGCCGTAGATAGTCGAGACCAGGGCGCTGCGGACGAGACGCTCCATGTCGTACTCGGAGGCGTAGCCGTAGCCGCCCATCATCTGCATGCCTTCGAGGGCGGCGCGCTTGGTCGTCTCAGTGACGAACAGCTTCACCATCGAGGCCTCGCGGGGGAGCATGCGGTCGGGGTCTTCGTCGGTCATCGTGGCGACCCAGCGGGTCATCAGGCGGGCCGCCTCGAGCTCGGTCGCCATGTCGGCGATGCGGTGCTGCAGCGCCTGGAAGGAGCCGATCGGGCGGTTGAACTGTTCGCGCTCCTTGACGTAGACGATCAGGTCGTCGAAGACCCGCTGGGCGATGCCGAGCATCGTCGCGGCGAGAATCAACCGCTCGACGTTGAGACCGGCCATCAGCTGGGTCCAGGCCTGATCGACCTGGCCGAGGACGGCGTCGGCGGGCGCCTCGACATCGGTGAGGTAGAGGTGATTGGTGTCGCGACCGCCCATTGTGTCGATCGGGATCACCTCGAGCCCCTCGGCGTCGCGAGGGATCCAGATCATCGTCAGGCCCTCGTGCTTGGAGGCGGAACGGGTGGTGCGGCAGACGACGAGGATGTGGTCGGCGATGTGGGCGTTGGAGCAGAAGACCTTCTGGCCGTTGAGCACGTAGCCGCCGTCGACGCTCTCGGCGAAGGTGGTGAGCGAGCCGACGTCGGAGCCAGCCTCGGGCTCGGTCATCGCGATCGCCTCGACGGCGCCGCCGGCAATGCCCCCGAGGATCTCGTGCTTCTGCTCCTCGGTGCCGAAGCGGTTGGTCGCGCCGGCGACGATCAGGGTCGTCGCGTAGCCGCCGATCGGCGCGAGCGCCCGCGAGGTCTCCTCCATGAAGATGCAGGCATCGAGCATCGTCCCGCCCGCGCCCCCGTACTCCTCCGGGATCGTCAGCCCCAGCCAGCCGAGCTCGGCCATCTCCTTGTAGATCGTCTCGTTGTGGTGCTCCGTGTAGCCCTCGGTGAGGCGCTCGCGCTGATCCGGCGTGCCACACTCGTGATCGCAGTAGCGCCGGATCGCGTCGACGAAGTCCTCCTGCTCGTCGGTCAGAGCGAAATCCACGAAGCGGCAGACTAACGGTCGAGGATCCCAAACCGCGCGCTATGCAGCGGCTAAGCCCAGGACGAGACTCGAACTCACGACCCTTCCTTGCCATGGCCCGGCAGCCGATTCGTCCTCGTTCGGGCCGATTCGTTCTCTAAGCTGCCGCCGCGGTCTCCTCCGCCAGGCGCTTCAGAGTCAGGAACTGCTTGCGCATCATCAGCAGGTCGAACCAGGGCATCACCCGCCGGTAGGCGGCGCCAAGCAGCCCGCCGCGTGGCGGGATCGCGACCAGCTTCAAGACCAGGCGCGAACCCTCTGCGGCCGGGACCACCGTGTACGTGCTGGAGACGTTGCCGAGAAGTTTCCGGCCAATCCCATCGCACACGATGGTGAGGTGGCGGTCGGGCTCGAACGAGGCCAGGTGAAAGATGGTCATGATCCTCTGCCCCACCTCCAGCTCCTCCAGACCGGGCGTCAGCTCCCGGGGGCTGCGCCGCCCCAGGTTGTCGAGCAGGTCGTAGGAATACGGTGCCGCCCGGAGCTGACACAGCCACCTGTAGACGACGCCCACAGGCGCGGATATGTCGATGGCCCGGAACACCTCCAGGTCGGCGCCGGGGACGAAGTCCTCGCAGGGGTAGGACGCCGCTCGCTCGGCGGCGGTGCTTCCCCAATCGATCCCGGCAGACAAGACGGGACTACCCGAGCAGTTTGGCCTTCTGGGCGGCGAACTCCTCCTCGGTGATTATTCCCTGGCTTTTGAGCTCGCCCAACTCCTCGAGCTGATCGATCGTCGACTCCGCGGCGGGAGCCGCAGGAGCCGGCGCCGGTGCGGCCTGGGGCGGCGGGGGCGCTTCCTGCGCGGCCCAGCGCTCGGTCTGTCGCCTGGAGACGCGGTTGCTCACCGCGGTTGCGGTTCCGGCGACGACGGCCGTCCGCGCGACGCCTCTGAGTAGTCCCGGCATGGCAGTTCTCCTTGCTCAGGCCGCGTCCGCCGCGTCCAGGGCGGCGAGCATGGCTTGGATTGGAATGCGTCCCGTGGCGACCAGCTGGCCGCCGGAGCGGCGAAGGGCGGAAGCGAAGGGCGCGACCCAGCGGTTCTCGTAGACGAGCAGCGCCGCCGAGGTGCCGGGTTCGAGTGCGCTCCCCGCCTCGTCGGTGTCTTCGTCTGAGAGCAGCCCCGAGGAGGCGCCCTCGAAGTCGGCAAACGCCTCCACCTGGTCTCCCAGGTCGGAGATCTCCAGCCGGGTGAGAGAGCCGTCCTCGTCCTTGTGGAGGAAGACGAGATCGAGGATGCGGATCAAGCCGCGATCGACCAAGTCGATCAGATGCGGCGCCGCCTCTCCGGTCGGCTGGCGCCCAGGCCACTCGACCAGCAAGTAGTCGATTGGGCCCATTTGCTCGTCGAGTGGCCTGGGCGCCAGCCGGCCGGAGAGGCTGCGCCGCATCTGATCGACTTGGTCGATCGCGGCATGATCCGCATCCTTGATCTCGTCTTCCTTCACAAGGACGAGGACGGCTCCCTCGTCAGGCTCGAGATCTCCGACCTGGGAGACCAGGTGGAGGCATTCGCCGACTTCCGGGGCGCCTCCTCGGGGCTGCTCTCAGACGACGACGCCGACGAGGCGGGGAGCGCGCTCGAGCCCGGCACCTCGGCGGCGCTGCTCGTCTACGAGAACCGCTGGGCGGCACCCTTCGCTTCCGCCCTTCGCCGCTCCGGCGGCCAGCTGGTCGCCACGGGACGTATTCCAATCCAAGCCATGCTCGCCGCCCTGGATGCGGCGGACGCGGCCTAGCAAAGGAGAGCTGCCATGCCGGGACTACTAAGAGGGGTCGCGGGAGCCGGTGCAGCTTGCGGCTGCGGAGGCGCTTCCTGTGCAGCCCAGCGTTCGGACTGGCGTTTGGAGACGCGGTTGCTCACCGCGGTGGCGGTTCCGGCGATGACGGCCGTCCGCGCGACACCTCTGAGTAGTCCAGGCATGGAAGTTCTCCTTTGCCTCAGGCCGCTTCCGCCGCGTCCAGGGCGGCGAGCATGGCTTGGATCGGAATGCGTCCAGTGGCGACCAGCTGGCCGCCGGAGCGGCGAAGGGCGGAGG
This sequence comes from Solirubrobacterales bacterium, assembly GCA_030152805.1. Lineage (GTDB taxonomy): Bacteria > Actinomycetota > Thermoleophilia > Solirubrobacterales > 70-9 > VRUE01. The sequence goes on along the minus strand of JASLIG010000028.1, from coordinate 229 downwards.
CGAAGGGCGCCGCCCAGCGGTTCTCGTAGACGAGCAGCGCCGCCGAGGTGCCGGGTTCGAGTGCGCTCCCAGCCTCGTCGGTGTCTTCGTCTGAGAGCAGCCCCGAGGAGGCGCCCTCGAAGTCGGCGAACGCCTCGACCTGGTCTCCCAGGTCGGAGATCTCCAGCCGGGCAAGCGACCCGTCCTCGTCCTTGTGGAGGAAGATGAGATCGAGGATGCGGATCACGCC
>JASLIG010000123.1 GCA_030152805.1 Solirubrobacterales bacterium | reverse complement strand
GCTTGAAGACCCATGTCAAGGCGATCCTCGTCGTCCGTCGCGAGGGGGACAGGGTGCACGAGTACGTCCACATCGGCACCGGCAACTACCACCCGAAGACGGCCCGGCTCTACACCGATTTCGGCCTTTTCACCGCGGACGAGGAGATCGGCGCCGACGTCGCCGAGATGTTCAACTTCCTCACCGGCTATGGCCGCCCGGCCGAGTACCGCAAGGTTCTGGTCTCGCCGACGACGATGCGCGACCGCATCGTCGAGGAGATCACCTCGACCGTGGAGGCGCACCGCGCCGGCGAAGAGGCGCGGATCACGCTGAAGATGAACTCGCTGGTCGACGCCGCCTGCATCCGGGCGCTGTACGAGGCCTCGCAGGCCGGCGTGCGGGTCGACCTGAACGTGCGCGGCATCTGCTGCCTGCGGCCGGGTGTGCCCGGGGTCTCCGACAACGTCCGCGTGGTCTCGATCGTCGGGCGCTTCCTCGAGCACTCCCGCGTCTACGCCTTCCAGCGCGGTGAGGAGACGCGGGTCCTGATGGGCTCCGCCGACCTGATGCCGCGCAATCTCGACAGCCGCGTCGAGCTTGTGACCCCGGTCGAGGACCCGGTCCTGAAAGCCGAGCTGCTGGACGTGCTCGAGCGCTGCTTCGCCGAGAACGCCAACGCCTGGGAGCTCGACGGCGACGGCACCTGGGCCCGGCTCGGGCCCGAAAACGGGCAGCGGCGCAGCGTCCAGGAGGAGCTGCGCGAGCGCCACGCCGCGCGCGCGGCCGAGCAGCTCGCGGCGAGCGCCGGCTGAGCCAACCGCGCCCGGCCCGATCAATAGGATTGCGCCGTAGTGCGCTTCTCCCTCCTTCCCCGCGATCGCACCTTCTTCGATCTCTTCATCGAGGCCGGTAAGAACACCGTTCGCGCATCGCAGCTGCTCGACGAGATGATGGGCTCCTGGCCCGACGACCGCGAACTCGCGCGGGAGATCTTCAAGGCCGAGCACGAGGGCGACCGGATCACCCACGACATCGTCAAGCGCCTCAACTCGACCTTCGTAACGCCGATCGATCGCGAGGACATCTACGGCCTGGCGACCCAGATGGACGACATCGTCGACTACACCGAGGAGGCGGCGGACCTGCTCGGCCTCTACAAGATCGAGGCCCCGATGTCGCAGGCCCAGGCGCTGACCAAAGTGCTGGTCGGGGCCTGCGAGCAGCTCGCCGAGGGCCTCGAGCACCTGCCGGAGTTCAAGGACCTCGACAAATACTGGATCGAAATCCATCGCCTGGAGAACGAGGGCGACCGGATCTCACGCGACGCGGTCGCCTCACTCTTCTCCAACGGCATCGACCCGATGGTCGTGATCCGCTGGAAGGACATGTTCGCCGTGCTCGAGAACGCGATCGACGCGACGGAGACGGCCGCCCAGATACTCGAGGGCATTGTGATCAAGAACAGCTGAGCGGATGAGCTCCGACGTCATTCTCGTCATCGTCGTCGTCACGGCGCTCGCCTTCGACTTCACCAACGGCTTTCATGACACGGCCAACGTCGTCGCCACCTCGATCTCGACCGGAGCGGCGCGACCGCAGGTCGCGATCGGGTTCGCTTCGCTGCTCAACTTCGCCGGCGCCTTCATCTCGATCTCGGTCGCGGCCACGGTCGCCAACGACGTCGTCGACTCGGGTGTGGTGACGCCGACCGTCGTCTTTGCCGGTCTGATCGGGGCGATCGCCTGGAACCTGATCACCTGGTCCTTCGGCTTGCCGTCGAGTTCTTCGCACGCGCTGATCGGCGGCGTCGTCGGCTCCGCGGTGGCGGCGGCCGGCTTCGACGCGGTGATCGCCGACGGCCTCGTCGGCAAGGTGTTGATCCCCGCCGTGATCGCGCCGATCCTCGCTCTGCTGGTCGCCGGGATCGCGATCGGGCTCGTCTACCGGATCGTCGGCAAGCAGCGGCCCGGGACGGTGACGCGTGGCTTCCGCTACGGGCAGATCGTCTCCAGCGGCCTGCTCGCGCTGGCCCACGGCACCAACGACGCCCAAAAGACGATGGGCGTGATCACGCTGGCGCTCGTCGCCAACGGCACCCTCGGGACCGACGCCAACCCACCGACCTGGGTGATCGTCGCCTCGGCGACGGCGATCGCGCTTGGCACCTATAGCGGCGGCTGGCGGATCATCCGCACGACCGGAACGCGGATCATCAAGATGGACGCCGCGCAGGGTTTCTCGGCGCAGGGGGCGGGCGCCGCGGTGATCCTTGCCTCCACCCACTTCGGCTTTCCGCTCTCGACCACGCACGTGATCAACGGCGGCGTGATGGGTGCTGGCGCCGGCAAGCGCGTCTCGGCGGTGCGCTGGGGGGTGGCGGGCAACATCGTCACTGCCTGGCTGCTGACGCTGCCGGCGGCCGCGCTGATTGGGGCGTTCGCCTATGGAATAACCGCGATCTTCGGGGACGGGGCGCTGGGGCCGGTGCTGGTTGCCTTGATGTCGCTGTCGCTGATCGTCGCCGTCTTCACCCGCCGTTCGCGTCGCGGCGCGCCGGTGCCGGTGAGCTGAGCATGGCCGTGGTCGTTGAGACCAAGGAGCTGATCGAGACCGTCGTCGCTTCGCTGATCGCCGGCGTCGGTATCACCGTTGTGTTCTCCGTTGGCATCTGGGGCGCCGCGCGTTTCGCCGATCTCAGTCGCGCCGATCGCCAGCTGGCGGCGGGGGCGGCGGCGGTGCTGGCCGGCTTGGCCGCACTGCTGACAGCGGCGGCGGTCGTCTTCGGCATCGTGATCATGTCGAGCAAGTAGCCCTTGGGGCGTAAAATTCTCCCCGTGCGCACGCTCCGCAACGTCGCGATCGTCATGGCGCTGGCGCTGGTGGTTGCCTTCGCTCCCTCCGGCGGGAACTTCGCCGAAGCGGTCCTGACCGCGATCACGATGGGCTTTCTTGCCGCACTGGCCTGGATGATCTTCGTGCTCAGCCGCCAGAATCAGCTGTCCTTGGCGACGTTGACCGATGCGCGTCGGGGCATCCTCTACGCCGCGCTGGGCATGATCGCGCTGCTGATCGCCGGCAGCGACGAGCTCCTCTCCAGCGGCGGCGGCACGCTGCTCTGGCTGATTCTGCTCGGTGCCTCGGTGGCGGCGATCTGGCGAATCTGGATCGACGCCAACTCCTACTGAACGGTTGGGTGACTGATTCGCGCGACTGAGCGCGCCACACGCGCGCCCGCGCCTGCGACAGTCGCGCGGTGCCGTCACCGACCGCCAGCAGCGCAGGCCACAGGGAGGAGGGGACCGCCTCGGTCGAGTTGATCGCGGCGATTCCCTTCCTGCTGCTGGCGGTCCTGGTGGCGGCGCAGCTGGCGCTCGCCGGGCAAGCGCTCTGGTCGGCCGGCGTCGCCGCGCGGGCGGGAGCGAGGGCGGCGATCGTCGGCGGTAATGCAGTCGAGGCGGCGCGGCGGGCACTGCCCTCGCTTCTGCGGGACGGAGCGAAGGTGAGCGATTCGGACGGCGTCTCCGTAGAGGTGGCGATCCCGCGGCTGCTGCCGGCGCTGCCGCGCTTGACCGTCGGGGCGGCGAGCGAGTTGCCCGATGAATAGGGAGGCCGGGCAGGCGACGGTCGAGTTGATCGCGGCGATCCCGCTCCTGGTGCTCGCCGGCGCGGTGGCCCTGCAGCTCTTGCTCACGGGCTACGCGCTGACCGTGTCCGACGGCGCCGCCGAGGCCGGCTCGCTCGCCCTCGTCGCGGGCCGGCCGGCAAAGGCAGCGGCCAGGGAGTCGCTGCCCGGCTGGGCGGCAGACGGCGCCGAGATCTCGGTCAGCGGGGGAGAGGTGACGGTGCGGCTCAGGCCCCCCTCGCTGCTCCCGGCCGTGGGCGACGCGCTGGCGGTGACCAGCAGCAGCTACGCGAGGCCGCCGGGACGATGAGCGGGCGCTTCGTCCTCGTTGGTCCGGTCGGCGGCGCGAGCGGATCGAAGGCTGCGGCGGCGGCGCTGACCTGCGCCGGTTCGGAGCCCGACCGGCCGGGCCTGCTGATCGACCTGGGCGGACGCCCGCCCCGGCCGACGCTCGTCGCTTCGAGCGGAGCCCGCGAGCTGGAGGAGCGGCTGGCGGTGCACCTGCCGGCGTTGCGAGCGGCATCGAGAGGGCAGACCTGCCACCTCGCCATACCCGAGGACCGCGAGCCACTCGAATCGCTGCGCGCAGCGCTGCCGCTGGTGCGGGACTCGGTCGCGGTCTTGCACGGCCCGGCCGACGCCCTCAGGGCTGCCCTGGAAGCGCCCGGCGTCGTCCCCACCGGCGTTCTGCTCCGCGCCGACCTGGGCGAGGCCAGGGCGCTCACGGCCCTCGCGGTGCCCGATCTGCTCGCGCGCGAGCTTCGCGTCCGCGTCCTCAAGCGCCCGCTGGCGTGGGTCGCCGCGCGCCGGGCCCTGTTCGGCCTCCTGCCGGCTGAGGCTCCGGGAGGCCTTCCGCATGGCCTGCGCAAAGCCCTTTTGGAAAGCCAAATTTCAGCGGAGCACGCGTGCTACGCTGAAAACGATGGGCAAAGAGCTGACACAGCGGGAACTGCGCAACAACAGCGGGGAGATCATGCGAGAGCTCGACAAAGGCAAAGACTTCATAGTGACCCGGAACGGCAAGCCGGTCGGTGAACTGCGCCCGTACAAGCGACGCCAGTTCGTCCCGACGAGGCAGCTCATCGCTGCCTTCCAAAACGTTCCCAGCATCGACTACGAGGAGCTTCGAGCGGACCTCGACCGTTACGTCGATCAGGATCCCACGCCTCGCTACTGGGTTGAGTGAAGACCGCGGCCTGATCGACACTTCGGTCGCGGTTGACCTGGCATCTCTCGACCCAGCGAAAGTCCCGGCCGAAATCGCGATCTCGTCGCTTACTCTCGCTGAGTTGACCGCTGGGCCGCACGCAGCGGGCGACGAGCTGACACGGGCGCGACGCCAGCTAACGCTTCAGCACGTCGAGGCGCACCTGGAAACGGTCCCTTTCGATTCAGATTGCGCTCGCGCCTACGGTCGCATCCATGTCGCGGCTGACAACGCGGGGCGCAAACCACGCGGCGGACGCGCCGTCGACCTGATGATCGCCGCCACTGCGCTCGCGCATGACCTTCCCCTCTACACCCGCAACCCCAAGGATCTGCGCGGCCTCGAGGACCTGATCGAGATCGTCGACGTGACTGGCTGACCTCGGTGCGAACGGTCGCACGCCGCCACTGTTCCGGTTTCGCGAGAATCGCGCCATGCTGACCGTTGCCGTCACCGGCCCCACCGGGGAGATCGGCCGAGCCTTCATCTCCGCCCTCGAGCGGACGCCCGAGGTCGAGCGGGTAATTGGGATGGCGAGGCGGCCCTTCGACCTCGCCGGCAAGGGCTGGGAGAAGACCGAATACCGGCGCGGCGACGTGCTCGACCGCGAGGCGGTCGAGGCCCTGGTCGAGGACGCCGACGTGGTCGTCCACCTCGCCTTCGCGATCGTCGCCGGCGACAGCGACAGTCGCGAGGTCAACCTGACCGGCTCGCGCAACGTCTTCGAGGCGAGCGTCGCGGCCGGCGCGAGGCGGCTCGTCTACACCTCCTCGGTCGCCGCCTACGGTTTCAGCCGCGGCATGCCGGCGCTGCTCGACGAGGAAGAGCCGGTACACGGCACCTCGCGCCACCCTTACTCGGCTCACAAGGCCGCGGTCGAGGCCGAGCTCAGCGAGGCGCTCGCGGATGCGGGCACAGAGGCCTACGTCTTCCGCCCCTGCATCGTCGCCGGACCGGAAGCGACGCTGCTGCTCGACCTGATCCCCCTGCTGGCGATGGGACAGCGCATTCCCGGGCCGGTGCGTTGGGCCCTCGGCAAGGTGCCCGAGCTGCGGCCGGTCCTGCCGGACCCCGGCGTGCCCTTCCAGCTCGTTCACCACGACGACGTCGCCGCGGCGCTGGCAGCCGCCGTGCTCGGCCACGGCGAGCCGGGCGTCTACAACCTCGCCGGGCCGGGGCAGCTGACGATCACGGACCTCGCCCACGCGCTCGGCTGGCACGCGGTTCCCGCCCCGCACCTGGCGGTCGGCGTCGCTGCCGAGGCGGTGGCCCTGATGCCCTTCCTGCCCGATGAGGCGGCTTGGATCGAGGCGGTGCGGCGGCCGGTGCTGATGGACACCACCCGCGCCCGCCGCAAGCTGCACTGGATGCCCCACTACGACGCCCGCCAGACGCTCGAGCAGACGATCGCCGCCGTACGGGCTCGCTGACGGCACTCCGCCCTGAGCGGGTCGGGGCACGAAACCGCGTGATTCGGCGCGCCACACGCGCGCTTTTGCCGGCCAGGGTGCCGGCATGGGAAGAGGAGAGAGGGGACAAGCGCTGCCGCTCGCGCTTGGTGCGAGCCTTGCGCTGGTCGCGGGTGCGCTGATCCTGGTTGCGATCTCCGGCGCGGTGGTGGGCAAGGGCAGGGTGCAGCGTGCGGCCGACCTGGCCGCGGTCTCGGCGGCACGCTCGATGCGCGATGACCTGGAGCGGCTGCTCTCTCCGGCGCGGCTCGCCGACGGGACTGTCGATCCACGCCATCTCGATAAGGCCACTTACATGGCCCGCGCCCGCTCCGCGGCCCTCGACGCCGCCAAGGCGAACGACGTTGCCCCCAGTCGTCTCCGTGTCTCCTTTCCCGATCGGACCTCCTTCGCGCCGCTTCGGGTCAGAGCTGCCGTGCTCGCCGACCTGGAAACCGACGATCCGGCGCGCGTCGAAGCGTCCGCGGTCGCTGAAGCGGGCGCCCCCGCGACGCCGCCGGCGCCGTCCGGGGCGGCGATGGCCACGGGCGGCGGCTACAGCGGCCCCCTCGTCTATCGCCAGGGACACGGAATGAGGCCGGACGTGGCGGCGGCGTTCGATCGCATGGCGGCGGCCGCGGCCCGGGCTGGCCTGAGCCTGATCGTCAACTCGGCTTTCCGCTCGGACGCCGAACAGGCGGCACTCTTTGCCGCCCATCCCGATCCGACCTGGGTCGCGCCGCCCGGCCACTCCCTGCATCGCTGCGCCACCGAGCTCGATCTCGGCCCGGAAACCGCCTATGGCTGGCTCGCCGCCAACGCGGGTGGCTTCGGCTTCGTCCAACGCTACAGCTGGGAGGCGTGGCACTACGGCTACGCCGCCGGGCCGCCACCGTGCTCGGAGGCCGGCGAGGCGATCGGCGTGGGCGGGGGAGACGGGGTCATCTCGGCCGTCTCGTTGCCCGCGTTCGTCCCCCCACGCTTCCGCCAGCCGCTGGTCCGCTCGGCCTCCCGCTGGAACGTCTCCGCCGGGCTGCTCGCCGCCCAGCTGATGGCCGAGTCGAACTTCGACCCCTTTGCCAGCTCGCCCGCGGGTGCCCAGGGGATTGCCCAGTTCATTCCGTCGACGGCCGCCGCCTACGGCTTGCGCGATCCCTTCGATCCGGTCGAAGCGATCGACGCCGAGGCCCATCTCATGTCCGACCTGCTCCATCGGTTTGGCTCGCCCCAGCTCGCCCTCGCCGCCTACAACGCCGGTCCCGCCCCGGTCGAAGCCTGTGGCTGCATCCCTTCGATTCCCGAGACCCAGGCCTACGTCAGCCGCATCCTCGCCCTCCTCGGTGGCGCCGGCGCTCTTGCCGTCCCGAGCTTCGAAGTGAGGTTGGTGGCTTGACGCCTTCGCTGGCGAGAAAAACCGCCGTTCGTGAGGGTCCGAACAACTTGGGTGTATCCATACACTCAAGGGTGTATATTCCCTTTGTGACCCGGACGAACATCGAGATCGACGATCAGCTCGTAGGCCGCGCCATGCGCCTCTACCGGCTCCGCAGCAAGCGGGAGGCGGTTGACCTGGCGCTGCGCAGGCTGGTCGGCGAGCCAATGAGCCGCGCCGAGATGCTCGCCGCCGAGGGGAGCGGCTGGGCCGGTGACCTCGACGAGATTCGTACCCGGGAAGACGTGCCCGAGCCGTGATCCTCGTCGATAGCTCAGCCTGGATTGAGTTCCTGCGGGCCACCGGCAGCCCGGTTCACCTGCGACTGCGCACCGCCCTGGAGGACGGGGTCGACCTGGCCTCCACCGACGTGATCGTGATGGAGATCCTCGCCGGCGCCCGCGACGACGCGGACCGGGACCGCCTGCGTCGCCTGCTTCACGGCACCGAGTTCCTCCCCGTCGACGGACCCGGCGACTACGAGCAGGCGGCGGGGCTGTACCGGCTCTGCCGCGCCCAGGGCGAGACTCCGCGCAAGCTCACCGACTGCCTGATAGCGGCTGTGGCGCTCCGGCACGAGGTCGAGCTTCTCTGCCAGGACGCTGACTTCCTCGCGATCGCCCGCCACGCGCCGCTGCGGGTCGTCGCCGCCTGAGCGAAACCGCCGGATTCGAAACCGCATCGGCTTGGGAGCGGCGGGTATCAGTAGTTGATGGGTATGCGACGCCTTTGTACCTGTTCGAGCGCCGGAGCGCTGCTCGTCGTGGCGCTTGCTTCAGCGCCGGTCGGCGCCGAAGCCCCTGACAATCCGAGCTGCGCCGAAGGTCCGGTCACCGCCGGCGGCACGATCTACGGCACGCCGTGCGACGACCGCATCGTGGTGCCGCCCCGGGTCGCCGCGGTCAGCGGGGGAGGGGGCGACGACGTGATCGTGCCGGCGCCGATCGCCGCCGCGTCGAGCTGCCCCGAAGGCTGCCATCTCGGCGTCGGCAGCCAGACCTTCGAAGGCGGGCCGGGCAACGACGTCGTCTACGGCGAGCGCGGCAACGACCGGCTCTTCGGCGGGGCGGGCGACGATCGGCTCTTCGGCGGCATCGGCGATGACCTGCTCGAGGGTGGCGCCGGTGACGACAGGCTGTCCGGCGGCTTCGGCGCCGACTCGATCGACGGCGAGGCGAACGACGACTACGTTCGCGGCGACGCGACCCAGGACACGATTCTCGACACCGGCGGTGGCAACGACACGCTCAGCTACTCGACCGGCGTCACGCCCGGGTTCTTCAACGGTCACTCGTTTGACCCGACCGCCTCGAAAGGCCTGCCCTCGCAGAGCGGCGAGCGTGGCGTCTACCTCGATCTCACCGCCAACGAAGGGGACAACGGCGTCGCCCCGACCGGCGGCGGAATCGACGAAGACGTCGAAGGCGCCTCCTTCGAGACCGTGATCGGCACGCCGTTCTCCGACTACGTCGTCGGCGGCGAAAAGAACGAGACTTTCTACGGCGGTGGCGGCGCCGACGTGATCCTCGGCAACGGCGGGGACGACACGCTGCACGGCGGCACCGACGGCGATCACCTCGACGGCGGCCTCGGAAGCGACACGACCGACGGCGACGCCGGCAGCGACCACTGCGTGAACGCGACCGAACTCGAATGCGAGTCCGCCACCAACACCGGTGGCGTGGTGCTCCGCGATCCAAGCAAGGTCAGCGTCGGCCTGATGGCACCGGAGTTCCCGACCGGCGCGCAACTCTACGTCAGCGGCAGCAACGCGAAGGACGAAATAACCGCCAGCTACGCGTCATCGCCGTCGCCGCGAGTGACGTTTGCGCTCGGTACCGGCTCACTCGCTCAGTTCGATTCGGGCTCGTCGGCGAGCGCTGGCTGCGAACCGCCGGTGGGGTCCGAAGTCCTCTGTGTTCTGCCGGCCCCGCTCGACTCGCTGGTGCTCGCCGGCGGGAGCGGCGACGATGTGCTGCAAGCGAGCGGCTTCCCTTCGACCGCCTCCGTGATTACCGCCGGCGGCGAGGGCAGCGACACCCTCACCGGCGAGGACTCGAGCGAAGACGTCCTCGTCGACGGACCGAATGAAAGCAGTCTCGGCAATGACACCTTGAGCGCCCTGGGTGGTGACGACGCGCTTCTCAACAACGGTGGCGCCGACCACCTCGCCGCCGGAGCCGGCAACGACCTCTTCCTCTCCAACTCGATCTGCGACGGCGACGTGCTCGACGGCGGCGCCGGAAGCGAACGCGACAACGCTTCCTGGGCCAAGTTCAAATCGGGAGTGGAGGCGAGGATCGGCGCCGGCGATGCGGGGAGACCCGGCGCCGGGGATGCACCTGAATGCACGAGCGGCAGCCTCGACTCGCTGGTCAACATCGAGGATCTCGAGGGCACGTCATCGGCGGACGTCTTCTACGGCGGGCCGGGCAACAACCAGCTGCTCGGCTGGGCCGGGTCCGACGGCTACTTCGCCGGCGAAGGCACCGACGTCATCCTCGCCAACTCCGGCGACGACGACTCCCCGGTCGATTGCGGTGGAGGTACCGACACCGCCCTGGTCGACCGGCCGCCCAAACACGATGCCGTCGCAGCAAATTGCGAGACCGTCCAGGAAGCCGACGTGAACAGCTTCCGGATCGAAACGCAGCTGCCGCCCCCGCCGCCGGTCGAAGAACCCCCGCCGCAGAACGGCACGAAAAATCCCACAACCGCCCCGAAACCGCCGTCGCAGCCGAAGCCAAAGCCGCCGGTTGGCGCCTGCCTGCCTCGTCCCACGCCCGGTCACCTCTTCTGCGGTGAACGGCCGCGATGGATCAGTTTCGGTGGACTCGGGCGCCTCGAAGCCATCCGTTGGCGCCACTGGGGCTCTCGCAACGCCGTTGGCTTCGGCCACCTCAAACTGCTCAAACCCTGCTGTGACCCGCGCGGGACCGCGCACGCGCGGGTGAGGGCCAGCGGCCGAGTCCTCTGCGACTCGCGCCGCTGGTACAGCCGTCTCTCGGTCACCTACGGCCGCGGCTACCGCAAGCCCTTCCTGCGTCGCCTGCTCAGCGCCACGCCTTGCGGCTAGACTGCCCGCCGATGGCAAGCGTCGAGGTACAGGGAGTCGAGGGCATGCAGGCCTTGCTCGGGCAGGAGATCGGTCCGAGCGAGTGGCGTACGGTTACTCAGGCGGATATCGACGCCTTCGCCGACCTCTCCGGCGACGACCAGTGGATCCACGTCGACGTCGAGCGCGCCAAGGCCGAGAGCCCCTTCGGCACCACGATCGCCCACGGCAACCTCACCCTCTCCCTGGTCGACGGTTTCCGCAAGGAACTGATCGCCTCCACCGGCTTCACCCTCGGCGTCAACTACGGCTGGAACAAGATCCGCTTCCCGGCCCCGGTCCCTGTCGACAGCAAGGTCCGCGGCAAGGCCGAGGTCGTCTCGATCGACGAGAAGGGCGGCGGTTGGTACGAGGTGGTCACCCGCTTCACCCTCGAGGTCGAGGGCAACGAGAAGCCCTGCTTCGTGGGCGACAGCGTCACCCGCGTGATGGCACCCGCCAGCTGATTGCCTCACGCAGCTTCCTCGCCGTAGCCGACATTTACCCCACTCGGGTGTGGTGAAAGTCGGCTGCGCCAAACCGCGATACGTCGCTGTGGCCTAGGGCGCGCGGGGTCGTTGGCCAGCGTGGCTGTTGACTGGATTTGGTCATCGGGTGACACTCAGCTGGCAATAGTCGGTCGATGCCTGAGGAGAGAAATGAGGATCCGGTGTCTCGTCCCCTTGGCAGCTGTCAGCGCTGTGGTGTTGCTCGTCGCCTGCGGTGACGGTTCCGACTCGGAAACGATCGCCCTCGTCGAGCATGCCGACACCGACACGGTTCGCCATATCGGTCCGGCTTCCGAGGAAGACTCGGTCGGTGACGTACTCGCCTTTGCCAATCCGGTCTTTGACGAGTCGAACAAAGAACAGGTCGGGACCGACAACGGCCAGTGCATTCGCACCGCCGCGGGCAAGGCCTGGGAGTGCATCTGGACTGTCTCTCTTGACGGTGGCCAGATCACCGTCGAGGGTCCGTTCTACGATGGCAAGGACTCGACTCTCGCGATCACGGGTGGCACCGACGAATACGACAACGCGAGCGGACAGATGCAACTGCATGCCCGCAATAAGGAAGAAACCGAGTACGACTTCACCTACGAAGTCGAAAAGTGAGACTAGGCAGCGTTTCGGATTGTTTTGTTTGCGTTGGAGACGATCGGGATCGCGTCGGGCAATCCATACAACGCCAACAAGATCCGCCTCCCCACCCCGGTCCCGGTCGACAGCAAGGTACGCGGCCGCGCCGAGGTCGTCTCGATCGACGAGAAGGGCGGCGGTTGGTACGAGGTGGTCACCTGCTTCGCGGGCGACAGTGTCACCCGCGTGATGGCACCCACCGACTGGCGCCTGGCATTACGAGCGTTTAGCTACTTCGGGCCAGATCGACGACAGCACACTGAGCGTCGGGCAGGGCCCGGGCCGCCGCCGGCCCCATGATCCGTCGCCAAAACGGGGCCAGGGCGCCCTCGATGTAGATCGTGTTGGTGAGGCGGCAGCCGCCGCTCTCGGTTGGCTCGACCAGGTGACGGTGGCCCATGCGGGCTCCCGGCATACGCGACTCGTCGGTGAAGATGCGGCCCTCCTCGAACTCGACGACGCGGAAGCTCAGCCGCAGGCCGGTGCCGAACACGATCTTCGCCTTGGCGCCCAGGGCCAGCAGTCCGTCGAGGCGGGCACGCTTGATCTCGGCGTTCCACTTCGGCCACGCCTCGGCGCTCGCGTAGGCCCTCTCCCAAACAGCGGCCGGCGACACGTCGTCCTCCAGGGTGCTGGTCGTCTCCCATCGACTCATCGGTAAAGCCCCTCCTCGAGCAGTTGTACGTTTGCGGTGACCCAGCGATCCAAGATCGCTTCCTCCAGCAGAGATCCGTCCAGCGCCTCCTTTTCCAGCAGGGGCATGAAGCTGAGTGGAGCCCAGATCAGGAAGAAGTGTTGAAGCGTTGCCCAGAGCCGATCGGCGTCCCCGCGCAGGGCGCCCTTCTCGGCGAGCGCGTCGATCTCGACGCGGCCTCCCTCGATCATCAGACGAAAGAGGCGGGCGCTGCCGGGGGTCCCCTCGACGAGCGCCCGGCCGAGGTACGCACAAACCTCGGGGTGCTCCCGCATCACTCGGGCGGTCTGCTCGGCCCGCCGGCGCAGCAGGTCGGAGTCCTCGTTCGGGTCTCCCGAGCCATAGGCGGAGCCGAACTCCTGCAGGGCCACCTCATCGACCGCCCCGACCAAACCCTCCTTGCCACCGAAATGGTGGACGACTAGGGCCGGCGACACCTCCGCGGCCTTGGCGATTTCCCGCAGGGAGGTCGCCTCGATTCCGCGTTCGCCGAAAAGGTGAAGCGCGGTTTGGAGGATCGGGTCTCTGGCGGTGGCTGAACACATGTTCAGCCAGGACTGTACAGATGTCGCGACGGCGTCACCCGCCCGGCGCCCGCCGACCGACGGCGCCGCGGCCGATACCGCTATTTGACCGTGAGCGTGCCTTCCATGCCCGCTTCGCGGTGGCCGGGGACCGTGCAGTAGAAGGTGTAGGTGCCGGGTTCGAGTTCGACGGTGGTGGAGTCGGAGCCGTTGGCGATCAGTTCGGTCTTGCCCACTTCTTCGCCGCTGGAGGATTCGATCGCCACGTCGTGGGTGAGGGACTGGGGGTTGTCGAACTTGACTTCGACCTTGCCGGCCGGGGCGGTGGCGCTGGTGGTCGTATAGGCGAGTTCCCCGTTGGGGTCCGCTTCGAATGCGAGGACCGAGGCGGCGCCGCCCCCTCCACCCCCACCGCTGGAGCCTTCTTCCTTGGAGCCTTCCGTCTCGGCGCTGCCCGTATTGGCGCCGCCGCCCGTTGCGGTGTTGCTGGAGTTGTCGTCACCGCCACCGCCGCATGCGACGAGGGCCAGTGATGCGAGGGCCAGGGCTAGAAACGCGACGAGCTTCTTCATGGCGGTGGGTCCTTTCCCGGTGGCTTCCCAGACGAATGCTCAGCAAGAATGTAACTGGATACGGCCAACGCCGGCCGCCGGTTCAGCGACCGTGGAACTCGGGCGTGCCGCCGCCGAAGAAGGCCTCGACGCCGTTGCGAAGATCCTCGGTCGCCATCGAGTCGGCGATTCCGTGGCGCTCGAGCTGCAGGTGCTCGGTCATGTTGTGCTCGATGCTCTCGTTGACCAGTCGCTTTGCCATGCGCACGTAGTGGGGCGCCTTCGCGGCCAGCTTCTCCGCCTTGGCACGAGCGCGGTCCATCAGCTCGTCGGGAGCGACGACCTCGGCGACGATGCGCTCGGCCAGCGCGTCCTCGGCCTTCATGTTGGGGTCGTTGAGGAGGATTTCCAGCGCCCGGCTCGGCCCGACCACGCGGGGCAGGAAGTAGGTCATGCCGCCGTCCGGCGATGCGCCGATGCGACCGTAGGCGCAGGCGAAGAAAGCCGCCTCCGAGGCTATGCGGATGTCGCAGGCAAGTGCCAGTGAGAAGCCGGCGCCGGCGGCCGGCCCGTTGACCGCGCAGATCACCGGGTAAGGGATCCGCCGCAGGTCGACGATCGCCATGTGCAGCGCCTCGGCGCCGCGGCGCACTTCGGAGGGCAGGTCGATCTCGTCGTCGGAGACACCCTGCTGGAACCAGTTGACGTCGCCGCCGGCGCAGAAGGCCTTGCCCGCGCCGGTGATGACGAGCGCCCGGATCGGCGCCCGGTCGGCGAGCCAGGCGAAGGCGACGGTCAGCTCGCCGATCATCTCCGGGCTCATCGCGTTGAAGGCGTCGGGACGGTCGAGCGTGAGCGTGCCGATCTCTCCGTCGATCTCGATGCGCAGGGTTTGAAGCTCCGGCGGGGCACTGGTCAAGGTCTCGGGCGTCATCTTGCTCTCCGTGTCTGGAAGTCTTCACCGGCGGGTCACCTTGGCCGGGTGGCCAGGAGCCTACTCTTTGGGCTCGTGACCGCAGCTGGCGACAACCGTGAGTTCTCGCGCGCCGAGCGGATTGCGCGGCAGCGCCGGGAGCTACCCGACTCACCCGGCGTCTACCTCTTCCACGACGCCGATGGCGAGACGCTCTACGTGGGGAAGGCGCGCTCGATCCGCAAGCGCGTCAACTCGCACTTCTCGGCAAAGGGCGAGAGCCGCATGACCTCGCAGGTCGACCGCATTGAGTTCCTCGCTACCTCGACCGAGGCCGAGGCACTGCTCGCCGAGCAGAACTTCATCAAGCGCCACCGGCCGCGCTTCAACATCCGCCTGCGCGACGACAAGTCCTATCCCTACGTCTGCGTCAGCCTCGACGAGGATTTTCCGCGCGTCTACTTCACCCGCGAGAAGCACCGCTCCGGGCGCGCCTACTTTGGCCCCTTCTCCAGCGCCAAGCGGGTGCGCGAGACCCTCGACCTGCTCGGCAAGCTCTTCCAGTTCCGCACCTGCGAGGGGGCTCAGCCCGGCCGCCGCTCTGGCAGTCCCTGCCTCGATTACTACATCAAGCGCTGCGGGGCGCCCTGCGTCGACTACGTCACCCAGGACGAGTACCGGCGCAACATCGAGGCGATCGTCGACTTCCTCTCCGGCCGCTACCGCCAGGTCGAGGCCGACGAGGAGGCGAAGATGGAGGCCGCGGCTGTGGCGCAAGAGTTCGAGCGAGCGGCCCTGCACCGTGACCGCCTCAAGGCGATCCAGTCGCTCTTCGAGCGCCAGCGCGTCGCCGGGGGCACGGTCGGCACCGCCGATCTGATCGGCGTCGCCGCCGAGGGCGCCGACGCCAACGCCCAGGTCTTCCAGGTCCGCGACGGCATCCTTGCCGAGCGGCAGAGCTTCTACCTCGACAACCAGGCGGAACGCGAGCTGCCCGAGGTGGCCGAGGAGTTCATCAGCCAGTTCTACTCGGCTTCGCCGGCGATGCCGCGCACGATCATCGTTGGGCCCTACCTGCGCGACCAGGTCGAGCTGCTCGAGGCGGCGCTGAGCGAGCGCCGCGGCAGCGCGGTCGAGGTGAGGGTGGCGGAGCGCGGCGACAAGCGGCGCCTGCGCGAGCTGGCCGAGCGCAACGCCAAGCTCGCCCTGGACCAGGACCGCCTGCGCCGCGAGCACCGCCGCCAGCGCCGGGTCGAGTCGCTGGCCAGCCTGCGTGAGGCGCTCGGCATGCAGGAGTTGCCGGTGCGGATCGAGGGCTTCGACATCTCCAACATAGGCGGCGAGCACACCGTCGCCTCGATGGTGGTGTTCGAGGGGGGTGCGACCAAAAAGTCCGACTACCGCAGGTTCCGGGTGCGCGGCGAGAACGGCGATGGCCGCGGCGGCGTCCCCGACGACTTCGCCTCGATGGAGGAGGTGCTGGGGCGGCGGATGAACCGCTACCTCGAACAGGTCGACCTCTCCCCGCACGATCGCGAGCGCGACGCGAGCTTCGCCTCGTTGCCCTCGCTGATCATGATCGACGGGGGCAAGGGCCAGCTCTCGGCCGGGATGCGCGTGCTGAAGCCCTTCGTCGATCGCGGCGTCACCGTGGTCAGCCTCGCCAAGCGCGAGGAGGAGGTCTACGTCCCCGGCCGCTCCGCACCGATCGACCTCGCCGCCGACTCCGAGGCCTCGAAGCTGCTGCAGCGGGTCCGCGACGAGGCGCACCGTTTCGCGATCGAGCACCATCGCGGCCGTCGCGACCGGGCGATGACCGGCTCGGTGCTCGACGAGCTGAAGGGCATCGGGCCGATTCGCAAGCGCGCCCTGCTCCAGCACTTCGGCTCTCCAGAGCGATTCATCGCCGCCACTCGTGAGGAACTCGAAATGGTGCCCGGCGTGCCTGGCAAGGTAGCTCGGGAGATCCACGACCAGCTCAACAGGACGGGTTGATGGCGAGCACCGGGGAAGCGGCAAAACCGAGGACCGAGCGCGAGGTCGAGCTCGTCGTCATCACCGGCCACTCGGGCGCCGGCAAGTCGGAAGCGATCGCCGCCTTCGAGGACGGCGGCTACTTCTGCGTCGACAACCTGCCGCCGCGGATGATCGGCAGCCTCGGCGAGCTGTTCCGCCACGAGGGCAGCGGCGTCGAGTGCGCCGCGGTGGTCTCGGACGTGCGCGGCGGCGACTACTTCGACGACCTCCTGCAGGTGCTCGACGATCTGCGTGCCGACGGGCTGAACGCCACGGTGCTTTTCCTCGAGGCGGACGAGGAGACCCTGGTCGACCGCTACAAGGAGACCCGCCGCCGCCACCCGCTGGCGCCGGAAGGCCGGATCGTCGACGGCATCCGTGCCGAGCGCGAGCTGCTGGCGCCGCTGCGCGAGCGCGCCAACGTGGTGATGGACACCAGCAACCTCACCGGGGCGATGCTGCGGCGCCGCATCACCGAGGAAATGCTCGGCCATCACGAGAGCGGCAGGATGGCGCTGACCCTGCTCACCTTCGGCTTCAAGAACGGCCCCCCGCACGATGCCGACCTGACCCTGGACGTGCGCTTCCTGCCCAACCCGCACTACGTCGACGAGCTTCGTCCGCTGACCGGACTCGACGCCCGCGTGCGCGATTACGTCGAGGCTGGCACGCAGGCTGGTGAGTTCTACGGCCGCCTGCTGCCACTGCTCGACTTCCTCGTTCCCGCCTACGTGGCCGAGGGCAAGAGCCACCTGACGATCGCGATCGGCTGCACCGGCGGCCGCCACCGCTCGATCACGGTCGCCGACCGCATCCGCCGCGAGCTCGAGGCCCGCGAGGACGTGGTCGTCCATCTCAAGCACCGCGACGCCGAACTCGAGTAGGCGACCTCACCATGAAGGGACGGGCGTTCGATCACCGAGATGCCAAGTCAACCCGAGTTCCCGTCCACCTGAGCTTCGCGCAGAAACGTCCGGACCCTGGAGCTTTGGTGTTTCGATGCGCTGTCGAGTGAAGGACCCAACCGGGTCCTTTGCCGGGCCTCCATAGAATCGCCCGGCTTTGGGCGATCCCGTCATCTCCATCCGCGGCCTGCGCAAGAGCTATGGCGATTTCGAGGCCGTGCGTGGCATCGACCTCGAGGTTCGCGCGGGCGAGGTCTTCGCCTTCCTCGGTCCCAACGGCGCGGGCAAGACGACCACGGTTGAGATCCTCGAGGGCTACCGCAAGCGCAGCGCGGGGGAGGTCGAGGTGCTGGGCGAGGATCCCGCGCGGGGCGACCGCGCCTGGCGCGAGCGGATCGGCATCGTCCTGCAGAGCTGCCGGCTCGATCCCTACCTGACCGTGCGCGAGTCGCTCGGCCTCTACGCCGGCTACTACCGGGCGCCGCGACCCGTGGACGAGGTGATCGAGCTGGTCGGGCTCGGCGGCAAGGCCGACGCTCGCGCCCGCAGCCTCTCCGGTGGCCAGCAGCGCCGGCTCGACGTCGGCATGGCCCTGATCGGCGATCCCGAGCTGCTCTTCCTCGACGAGCCGACGACCGGTTTCGACCCCTCGGCGCGGCGCCAGGCCTGGGAGACGATCGCCGGCCTGCGCGAGCTCGGCACGACGGTCTTCCTCACCACCCACTACATGGACGAGGCGCAGCGCCTCGCCGACCGGGTGACCATCATCGCCGGCGGCGAGATCGTCGCCAGCGGCACGCCCGAGGATCTCGGCGACCGCGAGAACCAGCCAGCGACGATCAGGTTCCGGATGCCGCCGGGCGTGGCCGCGGGCGAGATCCCGGGCGGGGGAGAGGTCGGCGCTGGGGGCGAGATCGTGCTCAGCACCCTGGACCCGGTCGGCCTGCTCAACGAGCTGACCGGCTGGGCGCTGGGCCGCGGCGTCGACCTCGATGGCCTCGAAGTGACCCGGCCGACCCTGGAGGACGTCTACCTGGAGCTGACCGAGTGAGCGGGCTGCGCCTCGTCGCGCACCAGTTCCGCTATGACCAGAAGGCCTTCTGGCGCAACCCCGCCGCCGTCTTCTTCACGGTCGGGTTTCCGGTCATCCTGCTGCTGATCTTCGGCACCGTGTTCGGCGATCAGACGATCGAAGTGCGCGGCGGCATCGAGACCACCGCCTATTACGTGCCGGCGATCATCACCGTCGCGGTGATCTCGGCGACGATGCAATCGCTGGCGATGACGCTGGTGATCGCCCGCGAGGACGGTCGGCTGAAGCGCGGTCGGGGCACGCCGATGCCGGCTTGGGTCTTCATCGCCGGTCGCGTCGGCAACTCGATCGTCGTGGCGCTGCTGATGCTGACGCTGATCGCGGCCCTCGGCCGCCTCCTCTATGGCGTCGCGATCCCCTGGGGGCAGTTGCCGGAGATAGTTGCCGTGCTCGTGGTCGGCAGCGCCGCCTTCTGCTGCCTCGGGATCGCCCTCACCGCGGCGATTCCCTCCCAGGACGCCGCCGCCCCGATCGTCAACGCCCTGCTCCTGCCGCTCTACTTCCTCTCCGGCGTCTTCATCCCCGAAGACGAGCTGCCCAGCGGGGTGATCGACTTCGCCAACCACTTCCCCGTGCGCGATTTCTTCGAGGCCTTCTTCGATGCCTATATCCCCGGCGGCGGCTCCGGCCTCGACTGGGGCAACCTCGCCGTGGTCGCGATCTGGGGGATCGCCGGTCTCCTGCTCGCGATTCGCTTCTTCCGCTGGACGCCGCGCGGCGGTTGAGTTTGGCTCGATTCCCGGCCTAGGACGGAATCAAGCTTCGAATAGCTCGGCCTCGATAGGCGGGTCGGGCGACCGGTCAAGCATCTCGTCGAGCAACCGCGATGCCTCGACTGACATCTCTTTACCGCCAACGTTGGCGAATGCGATCTGGGAGTTTTCGCTGGGGGCGCGCTCGACGATCTCCGCGAGCTCTTGTGTCCAGCTCTCCTTCGGAATTGCCCTCAGCCGCTCGAAGTTTTCGCGAGCGCTGTCAAAGCTGTGGCTTTCCGCATATTGCCGAACGCTTTGCATTGCGATCGTAGGGCCCATCAACTCCGCGGTCTTTTCGTGCTCCGTCAGTAGATCGAAGAGGCGAACGGCGACCTCGTGAGCATCCTCGTCTTCGCGCGCAGACATACGCTGATATTTGCCGATGAAGCCATGCGGGTTCTCGCCGAGACCTAGGGGAACGATGAGAACCCCACGGGCCATGCAGTACCCAACCTCCTGATCGCACCACTTGCTGTTTACGAAATCGGCGGTCAAGACGGCGACTAGCGCGTGGCAGGTCTTGAGCGCAAACTCGATTCGATCCTGCCACTCCTGCGTGGGCTCGATCTGATCGTGGGCGACAAATGCGTCGATCCCCATCTCGGCGAGCGCTCGCCGGAGGCTGCCGGCGAACGCCATGTGCGCATGCGTATGGCTGACGAAGAGCCGAAATTGGCCGTCGATCCACGGACCATCAACTGCATCCTCTGCTCCCGGTCCTTCGTCGACACCGGGAAAGAAGAACTCCTGCAAGGCAGCGATGTCGTCGTCACTGCCGCGCCCGAGCCGGGTGACGAGCTGGGGATATGCGGCAGTGGACGAAGTGACGTCGGACTCCAGGCCAAACTGATCGAGGGTAAGGCGGATGTCGGCCCAGGTTTCCTCCGAAAGCCGTTCCGCTACCGCTTTTATGGCCAGTACTCGCTCCCCTGGTCGCACGACCGCCAGAGTACCTATCCCTGTCACGCAGCGATTTGGAGACCGCGCGGCGGCTGATCCGCTGACCCCTATAGCCTCCTGGCGCAATGCTCCATCACGTCCTATTGGAGGTCTCCGACCTCGAGCGCAGCGCCTCCTTCTACGACGCGCTGCTGGCGCCGCTTGGCTGGCGCCGCCATTTCGAGGAGGACGAAACCGTCGGCTGGGGCATCGCCAAACCGGTCTTCTTCATCGCGTCCCATCACGAGCCGAAGGCGGGCTTCGGGCTGCTCAGTTTCTCGGCGCTCGGCATCGTCGCCGTCAAGGCCGCCTGGGAAGGCGGCATGAGCGCCGGCGGCACCAAGGTCTCCGAGCCCGGCGAGCGGCGTTCCTACGGCTCCGGCTCCTACTCGGCGTTCCTCAAAGACCCGGACGGGTACGAGATCGAGATCACGATCGGGTCGGACTAGCGGCGTGTCCGGGCCGGCCAGCGGTTCGGGTTCATAACATCGACATATCTCCCACAACGAATCCAGGAGGGTTTGAGGCATGGCTGTGAAGGTCGGAATCAACGGCTTCGGGCGGATCGGGCGGAACATCTTCAGGGCTGCGGGGGCCGCCGGAGCCGACCTCGAGTTCGTCGCCATCAACGACCTCGTCGACCCGGCCACGATGGCCCACCTGCTCAAGTACGACTCGATCCTCGGCCGCTTCCCGGGTGAGGTCGAGGCCGGGGACGGCGTGATCTCGGTCGACGGGCACGAGGTCAAGATGCTCTCCGAGCGCGATCCGGCGGCCCTGCCCTGGGGCGACCTCGGCGTCGACGTGGTGATCGAGTCGACAGGCTTCTTCACCGGCCGCGACGACGCCGCCAAGCATCTCTCCGCCGGCGCCAAGAAGGTGATCATCTCCGCTCCGGCCAAGGAACCGGACGTCACCGTTGCCCTCGGGGTCAACTTCGACAGCGAATACGACCGCGACAGCCACCACATCATCTCCAACGCTTCCTGCACGACGAATTGCCTGGCGCCACTGGCCAAGGTGCTGCACGAGGCCTTCGGGATCGAGCAGGGATTGATGACGACGATCCACGCCTACACGGCCGACCAGCGTCTGCAGGACATGCCCCACAAGGACCTGCGCCGGGCGCGGGCCGCGGCGATCAACCTGATCCCGACCACGACCGGGGCCGCCAAGGCGGTGGGCCTGGTCCTGCCGGATCTGAACGGCAAGCTGAACGGCCTCTCGGTGCGCGCCCCGGTCGTCACTGGCTCGGTCGTCGACCTCGTCTTCACCCCCTCCAGCCCGACCGACGTCGATTCCGTCAACGCCGCGGTCAAGGCCGCGGCCGAGGGTCCGCTGAGGGGCATCCTCAGCTACACCGAGGACGAGATCGTCTCCACCGACGTCGTCGGCGACCCGCACTCCTCGATCTTCGACGCCGGGCAGACGATGGCGATCGGCGACGGCAAGATGATCAAGGCGGTCTCCTGGTACGACAACGAGTGGGGCTACTCCAACCGCTGCGTCG
This sequence comes from Solirubrobacterales bacterium, assembly GCA_030152805.1. Taxonomy (GTDB): domain Bacteria; phylum Actinomycetota; class Thermoleophilia; order Solirubrobacterales; family 70-9; genus VRUE01. The sequence continues at coordinate 66,488 of JASLIG010000123.1, read as the reverse complement.
AGCTGGCCGGCAAGGTCCTCTGAGCGCCGCACCGCGGGAGCCGCGATGAGCTTCGCCAAGGCCAGCGTGCGTGACGCCGACGTGGCGGGCAAGCGCGTACTGGTCCGCGTCGACTTCAACGTGCCGCTCGACGGCGGCAGGGTCGCCGACGACACCCGCATCCGCGCCGCCCTGCCGACGATCGAGTCGCTGCGCGAGCGCGGTGCCTCGCTGGTGCTCGTCTCCCACCTGGGACGGCCGAAGGGCAAGGTGGCGCCGGAGCTCTCGATGGCGCCGGTGGGCGAGCGCCTGGGTGAGCTGCTCGGCAGCCCCGTCCGCCAGGCCCCGGCCGTCGTCGGCGACGACGTCAGTGAGATGGCGGAGGGGCTGCCTCCCGGGGAGGTGCTGCTGCTCGAGAACGTGCGCTTCGAGCTGGGCGAGACCGAGAACGATTCGGAGCTGGCTGACCAGCTGGCGGCGCTGGCGGATCTCTACGTCGACGACGCATTCGGCACTGCCCACCGGGCGCACGCGAGCACCGCCGGCGTCGCGGAGCGGCTGCCGGGCTACGCCGGCCTCCTGCTCGAGCGGGAGGTGACCGAACTGACGCGGGTGGTCGAGTCGCCGGCGCGTCCGCTCGTCGTCGTGCTCGGTGGCGCCAAGGTCACCGACAAGGTCGGCGTCATCGACCGCTTCCTCGAGGTTGCCGACGAGATCCTGATCGGCGGCGCGATGTGCTTCAGCTTCTTCCGTGCCCAGGGCGTTACGACCGGCGACTCGCTGGTCGAGGAGGAGGGGGTGGAGCTGGCCGCCAAGGCGCTGGAGCGCGCCGACTCCGCCGATTGCGATCTCAGTCTGCCCGTCGACCTGATCCTGGGCGAGGAGTTCGACGCCGGCACAGAGCGTCGCGAGAGCGACGGCGCCGAGGTGCCCGACGGCTGGATGGGCCTCGACATCGGCCCGCGCAGCGCGGGCGCCTACGCGGAGGCGATCGGCGAGGCCGGCACGGTGCTCTGGAATGGCCCGATGGGCGCCTTCGAGCTGGAGCCCTTCGCGGCTGGCACCCGCACCGTCGCCGAGGCGGTAGCGGGGGCGCCGGGCACGACGGTCGTCGGTGGGGGAGACTCGGTCGCGGCGCTGCAGCAGTTCGGACTTGCGGACAAGGTGGATTGGCTCTCGACCGGAGGAGGCGCATCGTTGGAGCTGCTGGAGGGAAAGAAGTTGCCCGGAGTGGAGGCCTTGATCGATGCCTGATCGAACACCCTACGTCGCCGCCAACTGGAAGATGCACAAGACCGTCGCCGAGGCGGGCGAGTTCGTCGACGCCTTGCTGCCGCAGATCGCGGCGACCCAGAGCGACGTCGTGATCTGCCCGCCCTTCACTGCGCTCAGCGCGGTGGTCGAGCGTCGCTACGGCACCGCCGTCAAGGTCGCCGCGCAGAACATGCACGAGGAGGACTCGGGCGCCTTCACCGGCGAGGTCTCAGCACCCATGCTGGTCGAGCTCGACGTCGAGGCCGTCGTCCTCGGTCACTCCGAGCGCCGCCAGTACTTCGGCGAGACCGACGAGGCGCTGGCGCGCAAGGTGCCCGCCGCCCTCGCGGCCGGGTTGGAGCCGATCCTCTGCATCGGCGAGGCCGAGGACGCCCGCGACGCCGGCCAGACCGAGGCTGTGCTGGAGCGCCAGCTGCAGGCTGACCTGGCCGAGGTGGTCGGCGGCAGGCTTGGCGAGGTAGTGATCGCCTACGAGCCGATCTGGGCGATCGGCACCGGCCGCACGGCGACGCTCGAGCAGGCGCAGGAAGCGTGCGCCTTCATCCGCGACTTCCTGAGCGAGCGCGGCGGTCCGGCCGACGACGTGCGGATCCTCTACGGCGGCTCGGTCAAGCCCGGCAACGCCGCCGAGCTGATGTCCCAGCCCGACATCGACGGCGCCCTGGTCGGCGGCGCCAGCCTCGATCCTGGCGACTTTGCGGCAATCGTCAAGGCGGCAGGTTGACGCTTCCGGTTCCCTCCCTCGCCTTGGTCATCCTCGATGGCTGGGGGCTAGCCGAGCCGGGGCCCGGCAACGCGATCTCGCTTGCCGAGACGCCAGTCTTCGATCATCTCTGGGAGACCTACCCGCGCACCCAGCTCTCCGCCCAGGGTCGCGACGTCGGTCTCCCCGACGGGCAGATGGGCAACTCCGAGGTCGGTCACCTCAACCTCGGTGCCGGCGCGATCGTCAAGCAGGACCTGGCCCGGATCGACGACGCGATCGCTGACGGCAGCTTCTTCGAAAACGAGGCGCTGCTCGCCGCCTGCGATCGCGCCCGCCGCAGCCCTCGCGGGCGTCTGCACCTGCTCGGCCTCGTCTCCGACGGCGGCGTCCACTCGGGCTGGGAGCACATCGAGGCGACGATCGAGCTGGCCTCGCATGAGGGCGTGCCCGACGTCGTCTTTCACGCCTTCACCGACGGCCGCGACACGCTGCCTCATGGCGGCCGCGGCTACCTGCACGAGCTCGAGCGCTGGTTGCGCCAGGCCGGTCGCGTCGCCACGGTCAGCGGCCGCTACTACGCGATGGACCGCGACACCCGCTGGGAGCGGACCAAGCTCGCCTACGACGCGATCGTCCACGCCGAGGGCCTGCGCGCTGCCAGTTCCGACGAGGCGATCGCCTCCGCCTACGACTGCGGCGATACCGACGAGTTCGTCAAGCCGACAGTGATCGGCGACTATGACGGGGTCGCGGCGGGCGACGTAGGGATCTTCGTCAACTTCCGCCCCGACCGCGCCCGGCAGATGACCCGGGCCCTGGCGGAGCCGGACTTCGACGAGTTCCCCCGCGGCGGCGCTCCACTCGACCTGACCACGATGACCGAGTACCGCAAGGGCTGGCCCTACCCGGTCGCCTTTTCGGAGGCGCGGCCGAAGACGACGCTGGCGGAAACGATCGCCGCGACGGGCGAGCGGCAGCTGCACGTCGCCGAGACCGAGAAGTACGCCCACGTCACCTACTTCTTCAACGGCGGCCGCGAGCTGGAGTGGGATGGGGAAGAGCGCCACCTGGTCGAGTCCCCGCGCGACGTGCCGACCTACGACCACAAGCCGGAGATGAGCGCCCCGGCGGCCGCCGATGCCTTCGTCGGCCACTGGCGCGAGGGCAACTACCGCTTCGGCATCATCAACTTCGCCAACCCCGACATGGTCGGCCACACCGGCGTGATTCCCGCCGCGGTCGAGGCGGTCGAGGCGGTCGACGGTTGCCTCGGAGACGTGATCGAGGCGGTCACCACCAGCGGAGGCGCCTGCATCGTCACCGCCGACCACGGCAACTGCGACCACATGCTCGAGCCCGACGGCTCGCCCAACACCGCTCACTCGTTGAATCCGGTTCCGCTGATCGTGACGGCGGAGGGAATCGAGCTGCGCGACCAAGGCATCCTCGCCGACGTGGCCCCAACCGCCCTGGAGCTCCTCGGCATCGAGCAGCCCGCGGCGATGACTGGGCGTTCCCTGATGACGCAGCCGGGATTGACCTCACCCTAGTGTGGTCAAAGTCGGATACGCGCGATGCGGGTTGAGTCAGAGAGGCTGAGATTCGAGATCGGAGCCCGGGATGGGGCCGCGCGCACGGGTGTGCTTCATACAGCGCACGGGCCGATCCAAACGCCCGCGTTCATACCGTTGGCGACGAAGGGGACGGTGCGCGGCCTGGAGGCTCGCGAGGTGGCTGATCTTGGCTACGAGATGGTGTTGGGGAACACGTATCACCTGTTCGTCTCGCCAGGGCCTGAGAGGATTGCCGCCGCCGGTGGACTGCATGGGTTCATGGGGTGGGGGCGGGCGCTGATCACGGACTCGGGTGGCTTCCAGGTTTTCTCGCTCGCCCACGGCGGAGTTGCCAACGAGGTGAAGGGGAGCGGTCGCCAGGGCGGGGCGCAGGGCGCGGTCGTCTCGATCGAGGAGGAGGGGGTGCGTTTCCGTTCCTACCGCGACGGCGCGGAGCTGTTCATCTCGCCCGAGGTCTCGATGCAGGTTCAGGCCGCCCTCGGCTCCGACATCGCCCTCGTCTTCGACGAGTGCACTCCCTTCCACGCCGACCGCGACTACACGGCTCGCTCCACCGAGCGCACCCACCGCTGGCTCGACCGCTGCCTGGAGTGGCACGAGCGTGAGGGGCCACCGCGCCAGGCGGTCTTCGGCATCGTCCAGGGCGGCGTTCACGAGGACCTGCGCCGCGAATCGGCCGAGTGCGTCTCGGTGGCCGGCGTCGACGGCCTCGCGATCGGCGGCACGCTCGGCCGCGACAAGGCCGAGATGCGCGAGGTCCTGGCAATGACCGCCCCGCTCCTTCCCGAGGCAGCCCCCAAGCACCTCCTCGGCATTGGCGAGATCGACGACCTGCTTGCCGGCATCGCCCTCGGTCTCGACGTCTTCGACTGCGCCGTCCCCACCCGCCTCGCCCGCCACGGCGTCGCCCTCGTCCCCGATCCCGACAACCGCTTTCGCCTCGACCTGCGCAAGTCGGGGCACGAAGGCGACCGCAACCCAATAGCCGACGGTTGCCCCTGCGCCGCCTGCCAGAACCACGACCGCGACTACCTCAGCTACCTATCCCGCGCCGAGGAGCTGACCGCCGTCCGCCTCCTCTGCCTCCACAACCTCACCTACCTGCAGGAGCTGATGACCCGCGCCCGCGCCGCGATCGAAAGCAGCACCTTCGACAGCTATTCCGCCAGCATCATGGATGGAAGCTCTCCCTGGGCTATTGCCTGAGGGCACCGAGCGCCTATTCCGAGTTCTTCTTGACCAGGTCCTTGAATTCTTCTACGACCTTGTCGATGGTGTTGCCGGCTACTTCAGTCGCCTTGACACCAGTTGCCTTGTCGGTCGTGTAGATCACGGCTGCAGCCACGGCGGCGGCGATTAGAACAAGAGCAACTAGAGCCAGCACGAATCTGGTGAAGCGGGAGAAGGCGCTGCGCTTCTTCGGGGCCTGGGCCTGTGCCGGGATCGGCGGGGGCGCCTGCGGCTGCTGGGGTGCTCGAGGGGCCGGGCGGCGGGTCGGCGAGGGTTGGGCCGGCCGGTACTCGGTCTGGGCGGTGCGGTCGAGGCGGCGGGTAGCGGTCTCGCCGTCGAGCACGTTGGTCGCGGCGGTTCCCTCGCTCAACGGCAGGGTCACGTCCTCTCCCTGCATGCCCAGCGCCAGCCCCCCCGCCAGCTCGCTGGCGCTGGCGTAGCGGCGGTTCGGGTCTCCCTCCAGCGCTCGCAGTACGGCGGCCCCGAGCGTCTCCGGCACCTCGTCGTTGTAGGTGCTCGGTGGCAGCGGCTTCTCGTTCTGCTGGCGCACCGCCAGCTCGGCCAGGGTCGAGCCCTCGTACGGCAGGCGGCCGGTGAGGAACTGGTAGAGGACGACGCCGAGTGCGTAGACGTCGGTTGCCGGCGTTGCCTCCTCGCCGCGCACCTGCTCGGGCGAGAGGTAGGCGGCGGTGCCGACCACCGAGCCGACCTGGGTGATCCGCGTCTGTTCGACCGCGCGGGCGATGCCGAAGTCGGTCAGCTTGATCGTCAGCTGGCCGCCGCCGACCGGGCCGCCGACGATCATCAGGTTGCCCGGCTTGACGTCGCGGTGGATGATTCCCCGCCGGTGCGCGTAGTCGAGGCCGGCGCAGGCCTGGGCGCCCACCTCGGCCGTGGTCTCAGCATCGAGCGGGCCCTGCTTCTGCAGGATCTGCGCCCCCGAGCGCCCCTGCACGTACTCCATCACGATGTAGTGGCGACCCTCGTCGATCCCGGTGTCGTAGACCTGGACGATGTTGGGATGGATCAGCTTGGCCACGGCCAGGGCCTCACGGCGGAAGCGGGCGACGAAGCGCTCGTCGTCGGAGAGGTGCTCGGCGAGGATCTTGACCGCGACCGTGCGCTCGAGGATTAGGTCGGTGGCCTGGTGCACGCTCGACATCCCGCCCGAGCCGAGTTTCTCGCCGATCTCGTAACGGCCGGAGAGGATTCCCGCCGCCATCATTCGCCTCCGGGTGCCGCCGGCGCACCGGGGCTGACGCCGCCCGGCGAGACGGTGCCACCGCTTTCGCTCGGCGGCGGGGTCGTCGATTCTTCCGGGGTCGTTTCCACGGGCGGCGTTTCTTCGTGCTTTTCCTGCTTCCCTTCCTCGTGTTCGAGTTTCGCTTCTTCCTTTTCGCGCTCCTTTTCTTCCTTCTTCTCCTGACCCGGTGGTTCGCTGCGTTCCGTTGTCCCTTCCTCGTCCGATTCGACGGTTTCGGCCGGTTCTTCTTCGCAGGTCGCCACCACTTCGCTGAGCCTGCTGGCGCCGCGCTGCAGCGCCTCTACCAGCTTCGGATCGACGTCTCCGAGCGAGGCGACCTGGCCGCTGACTTCCGCCACTGCGTCTTCGGCGCCTACGCATTCGCCTTCTTCCGCGTACTGCTCGATGCGGTCGAGGTTTTCGGTGATTTCCTGCGCGGTGTTGCCCGGCAGCAGCTTCGCGTCTTCGCCGCCGCCGCAGGACGCGAGCATCACAGCGGCGAGGGCGCCGAGCGCGAGGGCGAGCGTGGATACGGCCAGTTGGCGCACCGTTGCGAGTCTAGACAACCCCCTCCGGTGCGGATTTTCCCTGCATTTGAGCGTCACTGGCCGGTGTAGAGGCGATCGGCCAGGCGGCTCGGAAGGCCGGCGTCGGCGATTGGCGCCGCGGCGCGATCGATGTCGTAGGGCAGGCGGTGAAAGCATGCCGTCTCGGCCTCGGTGTCGAGTTCGAGCCAGGCGGCACGGGGGTCGCCGTCGCGCGGTTGGCCAACGCTGCCGGGGTTGATCAACCACTCGCCGCCGCTGAGGTCGAGCAGGGCGCCGTCGCTTGCCTGCGCTCCTCGCGTCTCCTCCCCGGCCGCCTCCGGGCGGTTGAAGAAGAGCGCCACGTGAGAGTGACCGATCAGGGAGATCCGCCGCCCGGCCGCGTCCATGCCCGCGTCCGCCTGCTCGCTGGAGAGCACGTACTCCCAGACCGGATCGCGGGGAGACGCGTGGAAGAGGTCGATCCCCTGGCGCTCGCCCTGGGCGTCGAGGCCGCGCAGGAACTCGAGGGTGGACTCGGCGACGTTCGCCTGCGTCCACTCGACCGCGACCGCGGCCGCCTCGGAGAAGGAAGCGATGTCGAGGGCACCGAGCACCGCCAGGTCGTGGTTGCCGACCAGGCACACGGCGCAGCGCTCGCGCACCAGCTCGGCGCAAGCGTCGGGCTCGACCCCATAGCCGACGACGTCGCCAAGGCACCAGATCTCCTCGACCTCCGCCGCCTCGATCGCCGCCAGGATCACTTCCAGTGCCGGCAGGTTGGCGTGGATGTCCGAGATAGCGGCGATCCGCACGCCGGCCAGCGTACTTTGGCGCCCTCCTCTCCATACGATGGGCGCGACGATGGCAAGGGCAGACCCGATCGCAGCGGTGCGCGCGGCGGTGGACGCCGCTGCGCGGGCGCTGCGCGACGGCGAGCCGACCGGTCCCGAGCCGACGCTCGAGCGCCCACCCAAGCCTGAGCTCGGCGACTACAGCTCAAACGCGGCGATGCTGCTGGCGGCGCCGCTTGGCGAAAACCCGCGCGACGTCGCCGCGCACCTCGCCGGCGAGCTCGGCGAGCGGCTGGGGGAGGGGACGGTCGATCGGATCGAGGTGGCCGGCCCCGGCTTCGTCAACCTCTTTCTCGCCGACAGCTGGTACCGGGGGGCGATGGAGAGCCTCGCCGCGGCCGGTGAGCAGCTCGGCCCGGCGCCGACGGACTCTCCCGAGCGGATCCTGGTCGAGTTCGTCTCCGCCAACCCGACCGGCCCCCTGCACGTCGGCGGCGGTCGCCACGCTGCCTACGGCGACTCCGTGGTCCGCCTGCTCGAGGCAACCGGTCACGAGGTGCAGCGCGAGTTCTACGTCAACGACGCGGGCGGTCAGATCGAACGCTTCGCCGCCTCGATCAGCGCCCGCATGCGCGGTGAGGAGCCCCCGGAGGACGGCTACAGCGGCGCCTACGTTGGCGAGCTGGGCGAGAAGATCGCCACCGAGGGGATCGCGCCCGACGACCTCGCGACGATAGGTAGCCGCGGGGTCGCGCTGATCCTCGAGCGCGTGCGGGCCACGCTCGATCGCTTCGGCGTCGGCTTCGACAGCTGGTTCTCGGAGCGCGACCTCTACAGCAGCGGCGAGGTCGACGCGGCGCTTGCCCAGCTCGACAAGCAGGGGCACGCGTATCGCCACGAGGAGGCGCTCTGGATGCGCACGACGACCTTCGGCGACGACAAGGACCGCGTCCTGATCCGCGCCAACGGCGAACCGACTTACCTCGCCGCCGACGTCGCCTACCACTGGGACAAGCTCGAGCGGCGCTTTGGCCGCCTGATCGACATCCTCGGCGCCGACCACCACGGCTACGTGGCGCGGTTGCGCGCCGTGATCGCCGGGCTCGGCGCCGACCCGGAGCGCTTCGAGGCGCTGATCATGCGCCTCGTCCACATCGTCGAGAGCGGCGAGCGGGCGCAGATGTCGAAGCGCAGCGGCGATTTCGTCGCGCTCGACGAGCTGCTCGACGACATCGGCGTCGACGCCGCTCGTTGGTTCATGCTTTGGCGCAGCCACGACACCACCGTCGACCTCGACCTGGAGCTGGCCCGGAGCCGGTCCAACGACAATCCCGTGTATTACGTCCAGTACGCCCACGCCCGCATCGCCAGCATCCTCCGCAAGGCCGGCAGGGAGCCCGGCGAGGTGGCCGCCGGCGCCGGAACGGCCACGCCGGGGACGGCGCTGGAGCCGGCCGAGCGCGAGCTGATCAAGCGTCTGCTCGAATTTCCCGACGAGGTGCGCGAAGCGGCCGCCCGCCGCGCTCCGCACCGGATCTGCACCTACTCGACCGCGGTGGCCGCCGACTTCCACGGTTTCTACCGCGACTGCCAGGTCCTCGACGCCGAGGGCGATGGGGTCGAGTCCTCCCGTCTGGCCCTCTCGCTGCTGACGATGCGCACGATCGCCAGCTCGCTGGGGCTGCTTGGCATCTCGGCGCCGGAGCGGATGTGATGCTGCGCCGCCGCAAGCAGCCGGTCCTGGCCGAGGTCCCGGTCTCGCGACGGGCGAGCGATCGGGCGGGTGCCCTCGGCCGGGCCGAGCTGGAGGCCTACACCGCCCTCGCCAGCGCCGTGGACGGCTCCGGCTCGGTGTTCCTCACCGGCCCGGCGAAGTCAGAAGTGGCGCGCGGGCTCGCCGCCGCTGCCACCGCGGAGGGGCGCCGCGTCGCTCTGCTCGAGTGCGATCTGGCCGCGCCGACCCTGGCCGATGCGGTCGGGATCGCGCACGAGCCGGGCCTGCACGAGTACCTGCGCGGCGAGGTCGAGGCGACCCAGATCCTCCAGCCGCTGGTCCTCGCCGGACCCGCTTCCGGGCGCGCGACCGAGCCACTCGTCTGCATCGTCGCCGGTGAGCTCGAGCCCGCGCCCGTCGCCCTGCTCGACTCCGAGCGTTGCGACCACGCAATCGAGCGCCTGCGGCGGGCGTATGAGCTGCTCGTCATCGACGGCCCGTCGCTGGAGGAAGACGGCGACACGCTGCGGGCGCTGGCCGAACACGCTGAGCTGACCGTTGCCTGCGGCCCGCGCCGGGAGATACCGAAGCGGCCGCCGGTGGAGATCGGCGGCCTCGTGCTGACGAGCTGAGCGCGGCTGCTCAGAGGTCGTAGCGGGAGAGGTCTGCCTCGAGCCGCTCGGCGTCCTCACCTGCCGGACGATGCGGCGCCTCGGGCCCGTCAAGGCCACGGTCGCCGCCGCGGCGCCAGCGCATCAGGCTGAAGGCGAGGGCAGCGATGGCGACGGCGATCGCCACGATCGGCACCAGGTAGGCGGAGAGGTCGAACCCAGAGGCTTTCGGCAGGGCGAGGACCTCCTTCCCGTACTGGGCGACGAGCGCATCCTTGATCTCCGCCTTACTCTTGCCGGCCGCCACCAGCCCGGCGACGAAGACCCGCTCGCGCTGCGCCTGCGGCGATTCGGCGAGTTCCAGCAGCGTGCCGCAGATTGGGCACATCACTTCGTGTTCGATTGCCTCGACCGTCGTCTTCGGCCGCGTCTCGGTCGCGGCGGTGACCATCGCCGGCGCGGGCAAGGCGAGCATCGCGGCGAGGAGCATCGCGGCAAGCTTCACTGCCGCCCCTCGATCAGGGGCACGACCCGTTCGTCGAGGATCTTTTCGTCAACCACCCCGCGCCAAATCAGGGCCAGCCGACCCCGCGGATCGACAAGGAAGTTCTCCGGTACCCCGGTCGAGCCGAAGGCTTCGCTGCGCTCGTCGCCGACCGAGCGCAGCTGCGGGTAGCCGGTCCGGGATTCGCGCACGAACGCCAGTGCGTCGGCTTCGTTGTCCTGCACGTTGATCCCGAGCACCGTCGTGCCGTCGCCGCGGTTGCGCCGGTAGAAGCGCTGCAGGACCGGCGCCTCCTCGCGGCAGGGACCGCACCACGAGGCCCAGAGGTTGACCAGCACCCAATCGCCGCGGTATTCGGCGATCGAGCCGCGCCCCGGCCCGGCCAGCGAAGGCAGCACTCGGTCAGGCACGGCTTCGCCGACGGAGATCTTCGCCGACCCCTTGCTGAGCAGGCCAAAGGCGAGCAGGCCGACGACGGCCAGCACGGCGAGAAAGGCGAGGAACGAGCGTGCACTCACGGGCGGCAAGGTTAGTTCGCCGCGCCTTTCGATCTCCGATCAGTCGATCGAACCGGCCGGTGCGACCCACTGGCTGGTGAAGGTGAGCACGGTCGCGAGGGTGTCGAAGTGGCGGTCGTAATGAAGCACCCCGAATCCTCGCTCTGCCGCCGCGGCGGCGATGAGGGCATCAGGGACCCTGACCCGGTGGGCGCCGGCGGCGCCGCGTTGGGCCAGCTCGCGCATCGCCCAGGTCGCGGCGTCGGTGACCGAGCGGCTGATCGGCGCCTGGCGAAAGCCCGCCATTGCCACCGCGACGCGCTCGACGGCGTCGCGGTCGGGGGCGTCGAAGATCATCTCCATCGTCACCGGCGCGCAGGCGACCAGCTCACTTGCCTTTACCACCTTGCGCCATTGCGGTGCGACCTCTTTGGCGCCGGCGCGCGCCCAGGCAGAGGTGTCGGCTACCCATGGGCCTTTGGGCCAGCTCACCGGCCCCAGGCACGCTCGCGGACACTCCGCAAGCGCTCGAGGTCAAGACCGGAGGTGCCGTCGGCGACGCTGAGTGCAAAGTCCGCCGCTTTCCTCTCGGCGACCTCGTCGCCCTCGAAGGCCTCGGCGCCCCGCAGCGCCAGCTCCCGCACGACCTTCGAAGTCGGCGTCGAGGGGCCCATCGCGGCGCGGCCGCGCTTGATCGCGCGATCTAGAGCCGGGTCGCGGGGGACCTGCACACGGTCGTTGCGCTGTTTGCGCTGCGTAGCCATGGGATAAGTGTACCCGCTGGCGGGTACAGAGCCAAACGGATCGAGTGGGAGTTGTCCCCGTTCCAATCAGCCGGCCAGCCGTTCCCGACGCCTCTAAGATGCTCGGAAACCGGGAAAGTTCCCCATGCGGACGTAGCTCAGCTGGTAGAGCGCGAGCTTCCCAAGCTCGAGGTCGCGGGTTCGAGACCCGTCGTCCGCTTCCGGTGCGAAGGTGGCGAGGGACACGGAACTCCGAAAGGGAGAGATAGGGACCTGATGATGAATCGGACGATTTGCCTGGTCGTGGCGGGAGTTTGCGCCTTGTCGATTGTCTTGCTGCCCGGGAGCTCCGTCGCAAGGGGCCGTCAGGGTTGGAAGAACTGCGGCAGGTCGTCAGCGACCTACCTCTTTGTCTACGCCAAGAACCTCGGCTGCAAAAAGGCTCGCCGTATCTCAAAGGTGGCCGGTGAACAGCTTCAGGACTGCATCTCCAGCGGCTGCCGGGCGGAAGGCTTCGACTGCTCGGCGAAGTCCGGGGCCGTGGAGGGAGGCGACATCGTCTGCAGGCAGGGGGAGCGCGCGGTCAAATTCGGCTACGGAGGCTAGGAGGATCGCCCATCCTTTCCAGCGCCGCGGCGCGGCGGGGCTCGCCTTTGTAGTCTGGGTCTCTTGATCGCTCCGCCTCCCATGCCTCCCCCGGCGGTGCCGGCGAACGCGATCGCGATCGTCGCCGAGGTGCGGGCCGGTCATGCGGTCGCCGTGAGCAAGGCCGACTTCCATCACGCGCTCGCGCAGGAGGCCGCACGGGTGGGGCGGCGGCGAGCGCCGAAGCGCGGTGGCAATGGCTTCGCCAAGCTGGAGCGGCGCGCAATAGGCGAACTGCTCGACTTCATTTGGATCCGGGGCCAGGCGGCGGAAATGGGGATCGGCACCCGACCGTCTCAGATCAGACGCGAGCTGGTGAGGCTCAGGCGGCAGGCCTTTGACAGCGTCGCCGAGTACCGGCGCTTCCTCAAGCAGGCTCGCTACACGCATCGAGACGTGCTTGAACGAGTCGCGGTTCAAATCCTCTCGATCAAGATCCAGGAACGGGTCGTGGCCGGAGTCGGGGGTGAGGGGGCTCGCCAGAAAGCCCTCACGAAATTCGTCCGCGAATACGAAGAGCGCTGGACCGCCCGCACGGTCTGCGCGCCGGGCTATGTGATCCAATACTGCTCGAACAGCGGGGCCCCGAGGCTAGACCGACGCAGCCTTCTTGCGGGTGCCGCGGCCCTTTGAGTGGCCGTTGCGGCTCGCTCCGTTGCCGTTGACCTCGCGGTAGAAGTGCTCGGTTGCGCCGCGGACAGGGCGTTCGCTGGCAAGCTCGAGCAGGCCGGTGCGGCGCAGCTCGGTGACGTGGTAGTTGACGTTGCTTAGCGGAGTGCGAAGCTCGTAGCTGAGGTCGCTGGGGGAGAGGGTGCGGCCTCCATCCAGGCCCAACACTTCAAGGATTGAGATTCGCAGCGGGTGGGTATTTGCGCGGGCCAGGAGCTGCCAATTCATCAAGATTCCTCCATCGTTTTGATTGGTGCCTACCAACTTGTAGGCTAATTGATACCAAAAAATGATGGTGTAAAACTAGAAAATCGGGTACGATCGTCCACATGGGCTTTGGGAAGGGGAATCAGATGGGTGCAGGACGGGGGGTCTTTAGGCGTCGGATGGGCGTGTTGGCGGCTGCTGCACTGGGCCTTGCCGTCTGGGTTCCCGGGGCGCGGGCGAGCACCGGCGACATCATCGCCCCCAGCGATCCCAACAACCCGAAAGCCGACAGCGGCTGGCAAGCCGGAACCTGCACGGCGGATCCTCCTTCTCCCGGGCAATGCTCGGTCGATACGAAAGGCCTCTTCTTCGAACAGGCCGCCGGCCATCCGCCGAAAGGCTTCACCCAGTTCATCGTCAAGCACGAAGCGCCGGGGGAAACCCCAGTGGACGAACTCAAGACCGTGCGCGTCGACCTTCCGGTTGGCCTCAGCGTCAACCCCGGGGCGACCCCGCAATGCCCGCTGGCGACCTTCGAGACCTCGCCCCTCACCTGTCCGGCCGGGTCCAACGTCGGCAAAAGCATCATCACCGCCGCGCTTCTGGGCATCGCGACGCCGCTGCCCGAAGCACCCACCGTCTACAACATCGTCCCGCCCGCCGGGGAACCGGCGCGATTCGGTTTCAACCTGCTCGGTAACAACGTCTATCTGCGCGCCGACGTGGCGTGGGACGGCGACTATCACGAGGGCTTCACGATCGACGTGCCGGAAACCCCCTTCGCATCGCTGCCGCTGTTCGAAAATGGCATCGTGCTGAAGAACAGGCTCGTCTTCGAGGGCCGTTCCGGGGACGGCACCTTCATCAGCACGCCGAGCACCTGCCTCGGGCCCGCGGTCTCGCCGTTCGAGCACGTCTACTCGACCTGGCTGCTGGCCAGCTCGATCAGCGAAGAAGAAGACGCGTCATACGACTTCCCCACCGATGCCAACCCTCCCTTCGAGTCGAGGATTCCGCCGGGAACCTCGCCGAAGGAATGCGACAGCATCCCCTTCAAACCCTCGATCGCCGTCGATCCGAACACCGCCGCGACCGATTCGCCCTCCGGCCCCGCGGTTGAGGTGGACCTTCCACATCAAACCGAAAGCGGAGGCGCAGAGCAGGAAACCTCCCACCTGAGGACCGCGCGGGTGACGCTGCCGGGCGGGATGGGCCTGAACCCGTCGGCCGCAAACGGCCTGCAGGATTGCACAGACCAACAGTTCGGCAAGGGAACGAGGAACCCGGTGGCCTGCCCGCCAGCATCCAAGATCGGCACGGTTTCGATCGCAACTCCCCCCCTGCCGGAGGGGCCGATCACCGGCAACGTCTACCTGGGCAGGCAGCTCAGCCGCGATCCGGCCTCGGGTCAGGAGTACCGCATCTTCGTCGACGTCGAGTCGCCCCGCTACGGTCTCTCGGTGCGCCTGCTCGGCAACGTCAGCGCCGATCCTCAGACCGGGCAGCTGACCACCACCTTCGCCGAGAACCCGCAGGTTCCGTTCAGCTCTTTCCGCCTCGACTTCAACGACGGGGCCCGGGCGCCACTAACGAGCCCGCCGACCTGCGGTCCCAACACGACCACGACGCAGATGACCCCGTGGTCGACCGCGCTCGGCTCGGTCCCGGCGGGAGTGGAAGGTGGCCCGTCCAACAAACCGCCGGCCGCACCCAGCAAAGCCTTCACCCTTTCCGCCGCCCCCGGCGGCGGTCCCTGCGCCAAAACGCTGGCGGCGCGTCCCTTCGCGCCGGGCTTCGGCACCCACACGAGCAACCCCAAGGGCGGCGCCTTCACCCAGTTCGCGGTGAACATCGCCCGCGCCGACGGCAACCAGGAGCTGAAGGGGGTGGACGTCACCCTGCCGCCGGGGCTGACGGCGAAGCTCGCCGGTGTGCGCTACTGCCCAGGGACTGCGATCGCGGCCGCGGCGGCCAACAGTGGCGCAGCCGAGGCAGCCGATCCGACCTGCCCCAACTCGAGCCTTGTCGGCAGCGCCGCGGTTGCCGCTGGCAGCGGGCCCGATCCGTTCCACATCACGGGCAAAGCCTTCCTCGCAGGGCCCTATCACGGTGCCCCCCTCTCCCTGGCAGTCGTCACCCCCGCCACGGCCGGGCCTTTCGATCTCGGCACGGTCGTGGTGAGGGTGGCGCTGTTCGTCGATCCCGAAACGGCCCGGGTGCACGCGGTCTCCGACCCGATCCCGCACGTGTTCGGCGGCGCCCTGCTCGATCTCCGCTCGGTTGCGGTGAAGATCGACCGGCCGAAATTCTCGCTCAACCCGACCAACTGCTCGCAGTTCGCGACGTCCGGGGCCCTGCGCGGCGGGGGGGCGAATCCGCTCGACCCCGCGGCGTTCAGCTCGTTCGCGGTCTCCTCTCCGTTCAAGGTCGACGGTTGCGAGAACCTCGACTTCAAACCGAAGCTGTTCATGCGGATCTTCGGCGGCACGCGGCGGGCCAAGAGCCCGAAGCTGCGCGCGGTCCTCGTCGCCCGCGACGGCGACGCCAATATCGGCCACGCGGCGGTGACCCTGCCGAAGCCGCTGATCCTCGAACAGGCCAGCCTCGCCAACGTCTGCACGCGCGTGCAGTTTGCTGCGCACGACTGCCCCAAGGACTCGATCTACGGCTACGCGACGGCGGAGACGCCGCTGCTCGACGGGCCGCTGAAAGGCCCGGTCTACCTGCGCTCCTCGAGCCACGAACTGCCGGACATGGTCGCGGCGCTGAACGGTCAGGTCGACGTCGTCCTCGACGGGCGCATCGACAGCGTCAAAGGGCGCCTGCGCACGACCTTCGACACCGTGCCCGACGTGGCGGTCTCGCGCTTCATGCTAACCGTGCGCGGCGGCAAGAAGCGCGGCCTGCTGGTCAACTCGACCAACCTCTGCGCGAAGAAGTACAAGGTCATCGCCCGCTTTACCGGCCAGAACGGCAAGAAGGCGAATCAGCGCCCGAAGCTGCGGACGCCGTGCAAGAAGAAAAAGAAGCGCAAGCACCAGCGGCGTTGAGAGCCGGTCCCGGTAGGGGTTCCGCTTAACTTTTTCGGTGGAGAGGGGCTCGCTGACGCCTCGAGCGCGCGCCGAAAAAGTACAAGACGCTTCACCCCTACCGGGACCGGCTCAGATCGGCTGACTCGTCGGTCTGATCAGGATCTCGTTTACGTCTACTCCCGGTCGCTGCTCGAGCGCGTAGAGCACGGCTTTGGCGATGTCGTCGTCTTGTAGGGCCCACTCGCCAGGACGGTTGTCGAAGAAGGGCGTGTCGGTCATGCCGGGCTCGATCAGGGTGACGCGGATGTCGTGGTTTTCGTGTATCTGGCGCAGCTCGGCGCGCAGCGCCTCGCCGATCGCGGTCGCCGCCCACTTGGTCGCCGAGTAGAGCGAGCCCGGCAGCGCTCGCCGGCCCGCGACCGAACTGGTGACGAGGAAGTGACCGTCGCCGCGCTCGAGCAGGTGGGGGAGGGTGGCGCGGATCGTCAGGGCGACGCCGTAGACGTTGGTCAGCACCATCGAGCGCCAGTGCTCGACCGACTCCTCGAGGAAGCCGCGGCTGGCGCCGAAGCCGGCGTTGGCAAAGACAGCGTCGATGCGGCCGAAGCGCTCGAGCGCCGCCGCGGCCATGGCCTCGACCTGCTCCCACTCGGTGACGTCGCACCGCACCGCCAGCGCCCGCTCCTTTCCGCCGAGCTCCTCGACCAGCGCTTCGAGTGGCTCCAGCCGGCGTGCCGCGAGCACGAGCCGGTAGCCACTTGCGGCGGCGCGAGCCGTAGCGGCCCCGATCCCGCTGCTCGCCCCAGTGATCAGCAAAACCCTGTCGTCCGTCACGCTCCCATTCTCCCACGAGGTGTCGCATTTGCTGCCGCATAGCGGAGAGAAGTGCGACACCAAACCGATTTCGGGCCGATTCGGTTGGCGATGTCGCTTTTGTCGCCGGATACCGGAAGGAAGTGCGACATCAAGGGGAGGTGGAGGGGCGGGCCTTGCGATAATTCGCCGCCGTGGATCCCCAGCGCAAGCGGAAGGTCCGACTCGTAGTCGCCCTCAGTGCCGCCGTCTTGCTCGCGGTGGCGCTGGTCTACACGTCTTTCAGCGCCTCCTCGGAAGCAAAGGAGCCCTCGCAGCTGATCGGGGCGGCATCCGGCTCGAGCTATGACCTGACCGGCAGGGTCGTGCCGGGCTCGATCCGTCACCGCGGGGAGGAGCTGCTCTTCCGGGTATCCGATCGGCAGGGCGGCGGTCCGACGCTGCCCGTCACCTACAGGGGCACCGTTCCCGACCCCTTCCGCGGCGGGCGCGAGATCGTCCTCACCGGCGAAGTCGAGGGCGGCACCTTCGTCGGCGAGCCCGACACGCTCGTCACCAAGTGCCCGTCGAAGTTCACGACGGATGCCAGCTAGCCTCGGCAGCGCCGTCCTGGCGCTTGCCTTCCTCGCGATGGTCTTCGCCGCGGTCGCGGCGCTGCTGGGACGCAATGGGGAGCGGCGCTGGGTCGACGTCTCGCGGCGCACGATCTACGTCGCCTGCGCGCTGCTGACGCTCTGCGTGGCGGTGATCGAGATCGCCTTCGCCGGCGACGACTTCTCCTACAAAATCGTCCAGCAGCACTCCTCGATCGAGACGCCGAGCTTCTATAAGCTGGCGGCGATGTGGTCGAGCCAGGAAGGCTCGCTGCTGCTCTGGGCTTGGGTGCTCTCGATCGCCGCCTCGCTGGCGCTCTACGCGACCCGCGGCAAGCTGCGCGAGATCGTCCCCTATGCGACCGCGGTGATGGCCGGCATCGCCAGCTTCTTCACCGGCCTGATGCTCTTCGCCGGCGGCGTCAACCCGTTCGCCAAGCTGAGCCCGGTGCCGCTCGACGGGATCGGCCTCAACCCGCTGCTGCAGCACCCGAGCATGATGGTGCACCCGCCGATGCTCTACTCGGGGTACGTCGCCTTCACGATCCCCTTCGCCTTCGCGATCGGGGCCCTCGTCACCCGCCGCCTCGACGCCGCCTGGATCCGCGCCACCCGTCGCTTCGCCCTGATCGCCTGGGCCCTGCTCGGCTTCGGCCTCCTGCTCGGCGCTCGCTGGTCCTACACCGAGCTCGGCTGGGGCGGCTACTGGGCCTGGGACCCGGTCGAGAACGCGGCGCTGATGCCATGGCTGATCGGCACCGCCTTCCTGCACTCGGTGATGGTGCAGGAGAAGCGCGGCATGCTGAAGGTCTGGAACGCCTGCCTGATCGTCGCCACCTTCTCGCTGGCGCTGCTCGGCACATTCCTCGTCCGCTCCGGTGTCCTGCAGTCGATCCACGCCTTCGGCGACAGCACCGTCGGCCCCTACATCCTCGGCCTGATCGGCGTCGTCCTGATCGGCTCAACGGCGCTGATCGTCTCGCGCCTCGACGACCTGCGCTCGCCCAAGCGGATCGACTCGCTGGTCTCGCGTGAGGCGGTCTTCATCGTCAACAACCTGCTGCTGGTGGCGCTCTGCGCGACCGTCTTCTGGGGCACCTTCTTCCCGCTGATCTCCGAACTCTTCACCGGCACCAAGTCCTCGCTCGCCGCCCCCTGGTTCGACCGCTACACGACGCCGCTGGCGATCCTGCTGGTGCTGTTCACCGGCGTCGGCCCGCTGCTCGCCTGGCGGCGGGTGAGCTGGGCCTCGGCCAAGCGGGTCTTCCTCGTGCCGACGCTGGCCGCAGTGGTCGCCGGGGTCGTTCTCGCCCTTGCCACCGACGCCGGCTCGAAGCCCTGGGCGCTGGCGCTGTTCGTCTTCGCCACCTTCGCTCTGGTCGGGCTGGGGCAGGAGTTCTGGCGCGGCGCCACAGCGCGGCGCTCGCTCGTGGGCGGCTCGATGCCGGCGGCGCTGGCCGGCGTCGTCAGCCGCAACCGGCGCCGCTACGGCGGCTACACCGTCCACGTCGGCGTCGCCGTGCTGCTGATCGGGATCGCCGCCTCCTCGAGCTTCCAGACCAAGCGCGATGTCGTCCTGCGGCCGAGCCAGAGCGCCGTGGTCGACGGCCGCAAGGTCACCTACGTACGGCCGACGGCGCAGGTCGACAAACTCGCCTTCACCGCGGGGGCGGTTCTGCGAGTTGAGCAGGGCGGCGAAAGCTTCACCCTGCATCCGACCCGCCGCTTCTACCGACCGACCGGAACGCCGGGGGGCGGCGGGATCAGCAGCTATTTCGCCGGTGAATCGGACAGCGAAATCGGCCTCGAGGCCGGCCTCGACGAGGATTTCTGGAGCGCGAACCAACCCGACATCAGTGCTCTGCAGGGCCACGCGCGTGCCGCCGACGAACTCTTGAAAAAGTGCGTTTCCGGTGGGCCGGGCGTGCCACCACAGTGCCGGGCGGTCGGCGCTCTGATGCGCGCCGCCAACCCGGCGCTGCGCGCGGGGGCACTGGAGCGGATCGAACAGCTGCAGCTGGTGACGGCGAAGCGAATCGCCGCCGGCTACGTCAGGGAAGGGGCGCCCGCCACCTTTCGCGTGATCGTCAACCCGCTCGTCACCTGGATGTGGATCGGCGGCCTGATCGCTTTGGCCGGCGCCCTGATCGCGCTCTGGCCAGCACGGCGGACGCGACGCGCAGCCATCGCCGCTGACCCGGAGCTGGAGGCCCTGAAGGAAGCCAAGTACCGCGAGATCCGCGACGCCGAGCTCGACCACGCCGCCGGCAAGCTCTCCGACGAGGACTTCGCCCTGCTCGACGCGGAGCTGCGCCGGGAAGCGGTCGCGATCCTCGATTCGGGCAACGGTGCAGCCGGCAACGGTGTCCCCAGCGGGGCGAGCAGCAACGGCAGCGACGAGGCCGCCGAGCAACCGGCCGAGTCGGTCTAGACCTTCAGCAGCGCGAAAGTATTGAGCACGAACAGGATCGCGAAGAAGACGGTGGCGCGGTCGAGGTTGCGCTCGACCATCGAGCCGCCGCCGAAGGCGCTGCCCCCGCCGCCGATGCCGAAGGCGCCGGAGAGTCCGGTGTCTTTGCCGGAGTGGAGCAGGATCAGGAAGATCAGGACCCCGGCGATGATGACCTGGATGAACGCCAGAAAGGTGAACACAGGCCGGATGGTAGCGAGGTTCCCTGCCCTCGGGAGTAGTGGACAGCAGCCATACCCATGTTGCGTCGGTTTACAAAGAATGCTAATTTGTCAACTGACCGTACGAACTTCTGGGTTTTGACAAGGAGGAGCGATGGAGGCAGCGGCGCACAGCCATGATCACGGGCCGGCAATCGAGCTCAACCCGGCGACCTGGCGCGACGCCAAGCGCTACGCCTGGTTGCTTGGCCTGGTCATTCCCTTCGCGCCGTTCATCGCCTGGGCCAGCGTCGAGGTCACCGGCTTCGAGCCGTTCTGGTTCTTCGGGCCGCTGCTCGTCTTCGGCGTCTTCCCGATCCTCGACGTCGCGATCGGGGTCGACCCGAGCAACCCGCCCGACAGCATCCTCAAGTGGCTCGAGCAGGATCGCTACTACCGCTGGTGCACCTACCTCTTCATTCCGGTCCAGTACGCCGGCCTCGTCTTCGCCTGCTGGCTCTGGTCGAGCGGCGACCTGACGACGCTGGAGAGCGTCGGCCTGGCGCTGACGATGGGCGTTGTCGGCGGCATCGCGATCAACACCGCGCACGAGCTCGGCCACAAGCGCGACAGCATCGAGCGCTGGCTCAGCCGCGTGGCGCTGGCGCAGACCGGCTACGGCCACTTCTTCATCGAGCACAACCGCGGCCACCACGTCCGCGTCGCCACGCCGGAGGATCCGGCCAGTTCGCGGCTGGGGGAGAGCTTCTGGGCCTTCCTGCCGCGCACGGTCGCCGGCAGCCTGCGCTCGGCCTGGGGGATCGAGTGCGCCCGGCTCGACCGGCTCGGCGCCTCGCACTGGGGCCCCCGCAACGACATCCTCGGCGCCTGGGCGATGACCGTCGGCCTCTTCGCCGTATTGACGATCGTCTTCGGCCCAGTCGTGCTGCCCTACCTGCTGATCCAGGCGGTGCTCGGCTTCTCGCTGCTCGAGGTCGTCAACTACCTCGAGCACTACGGCCTGCTGCGCCAGCGCAAGGAGGACGGCCGCTACGAGCGCTGCCGGGCCGAGCACAGCTGGAACAGCAACAACGTCGCCTCCAACGTGCTGCTCTACCACCTGCAGCGCCACAGCGATCACCACGCCAACCCGACTCGCCGCTACCAGGCGCTGCGACACGTCGAGGAAGCGCCGCAGCTGCCCACCGGCTACGCCGGCATGATCGTGCTCGCCTGGATCCCGCCGCTCTGGAGCCGGGTGATGGACCCGATCCTGATCGAGCACTACGGCGGCGACTTGACGCGGGCCAACATCCAGCCGCGGGCCCGCCGCCGCATCCTCGCTCGCTATGGCAAGGGGGCGACGGCGTGAGCCGCTGGCGCTGCCCCAGCTGTGGCTACGTCTACGACGAGGAGCAGGGCCATCCGCGCGAGGGCTTCCCGCCCGGGACGCCGTGGAGCGAGGTGCCCGACGACTGGGCCTGCCCCGACTGCGGAGTGCGCGACAAGGTCGATTTCGAGCCCGGCGGGGAGGGCGCTGGCGAGTGACCGCGAGTGCTGGCACGATCCCGGCGGTGGCAACCGCCCGCACCCCGTACCCGCAGGCCGCGCGGCAGCTCCTGCGCGAGACGCTCTTCGGCGCCGCTCGCGACGAGCTGCAGAGCCGCGCCTGGTCGGAGATCACGATGTCCGATATCGCCAGCGCCGCCGGGGTCAGCCGCCAGACCCTCTACAAGGAGTTCGGCAGCCGCGACGAGTTCGCCCAGGCCTTCGTCATCCACGAGGGCGAACGCTTCCTCGACGGCGTCGACGAGGCCGTGCGCCAGCACCTCGACGAGCCGCGCGCCGCCGTCGACGCCGCGCTCGAAACCTTCCTGCGTAGCGCCGGCGAGGACCCGCTTGTGCGCATCCTGCTCAGCGATGACGGCACCGGCGGCATGCTGCCCCTGGTCACCACCCAGGGCATGCCCGTCGTCCACTGGGCCACCGCTCGCCTCACCACCACGATCGAAGCCGGCTGGCCGCAGGCTCCCGAGGCCAAGGTCAAGCTCCTCGCCGAGTCCCTGGTCCGCCTCGCGATCAGCTACATCACCGCCCCCAGCGACACCCCAGAGAAAACCGCCGCCCAGGCCGGCGAGCTGCTCGGCCCCTTCATCGACGACGCGCTGGGCTCGGTCGGCGGCTAGCCCGGCGCCTTGCCGGCGGGGTGGGCCTGCGCCAGGCGGCGTTCCAGGTTGGCGCGGACCGCGGCCCACTCGGAGTCGATCACGCTGTAGTAGGCCGAGTCGCGCTGGCCCACGTCGGGCACGATCATGTGGTTGCGCAGGATGCCCTCGAAGCGGGCCGGCAGCGCCGCCAGGGCGGCGCGCGAGCGCTCGTTGCGGGCGTCGGTCTTGAACTCGACCCGCACGCAGCCGAGCGTCTCGAAGGCGTGGCGCATCATCAGCAGCTTCGCCTCGATGTTGGCGCCGCCGCGCCAGGCGCTCGGGTGGAGCCAGGTCCAGCCGATCTCGACCACCCGGTCGGCCGGGCGCACGTTGAGGAAGCGGCTGCTGCCGATGACCCTGCCGCTGCGGGCGTCGCGGGTAGCGAACGGACCCTCGCGGCCCGACTCGATCGCATCGAGGGTGAGGCGCAGCCACATGTCGAAGCGCTCACGTTCGTTCAGGTTCGCGAGCCAGGCCCAGATCTCTGGTGGCTGCGCCGCCTGCCAGAGCTCCTCGGCGTGGTCCGCGCACAGCGGCTCCAGCGTGACCAGGGAGCCCTCCAGTCGAGTCGTCAGGTTCTCCACGCTCGCCATTCTGCCTAGTGGAGCTCGAGCCGGAAGACGACGCGGCCGAAGCCGGTCTCGTCGACGCCGTCGCGCTCGGGCACCCGTTCGTAACCGAGCGATTCGTAGAGGCGGTGGCCGGCCGTCTGGTAGGGCCGGCTCCAGAGCGCGATCGCCGCCCACGCGCAGTTGCGCGCCAGCTCGGCGCAGCGATTGGCGAGGGCCCCGCCGATTCCCTCTCGCCGGGCGGTTGAGGAGACGACGAGGCGGGCCAGTTCCGCCTCGTCTGCGCGGGCGACCGCGCGGGCGGGCTCGCCGGGGGCGAGCAGGGCGACGACGCCGATCACCGCGCCGTCTGCCTCGGCGACGAGGAGGTGCGCCGCGGCCGCGTCGGTGGCGTCGAAGTCGGATCGCCCGTAGGGCGTGTCGCGGCCGCCTTCGCCTTCGCTGAAGTAGGCCTCCGTCCAGAGCGCGACGATCGCCGCCGCATCCGACTCCGTCGCCGCTCGGATCGAGATTGGCGTATCGCCGGCGCTCACAGCTCTTCGCGCAGCAGGCGCACGCCGATGTCGAGCTCGGGAAGGTCGCGCAGATGGCCGTACCTGCGGTCCCACTCGCCGCTCTCGAGATCGGCGCGCAGCCGCCGCTGGCCGCGCTCGATCGTCTCCGCGGACAGGCTGTGCCAGAGCGAACTGTTGCGCAGCACCGCGGGGTCGAGGAAGAGCTCGGGCCGGTCCCAGAGCGCGCTGGTGAAGCCGTCGCGGCAGTTGCGCGGGGCGGGCACGACCTCGACCTCTGCTTCCGGTAGCAGCGACCGCAGCGTCCCCATCGTCGGCATCACCCGTCGCTCCTGCGCCATCGCCTCCGGGAAGTAGGCCGAAAGCGTCCAGATCCCAACGTTGACTTCGGCGTCGATCGTGAGCAGGACGACGCGGCGGCGGGCGACGCGGCGCATCTCGGCGAGGCCCGCGCCGAGGTCGCTCCAGTGGTGGATGGTGAACACGCCCATCGCCGCGTCGACGCCGTCGTCGTCGAGGGGCAGCGCCTCCGCAACCCCCTGCAGCACCGGAGCGGCACCCTCGGGACGCTGCGCGATCATCACCGGCGAGGGCTCGACGGCGATCACATCCAGGTCCGCCGGCTCGTAGGAGCCGGTGCCGGCACCGACGTTGACGACACTGGCGGCGTCGCCGAGCGCGTCGCGGATCGCGATCTCGAACCGCGGATCGGCGGCGCGGAAGTTGCCGTACTCGACACCGATCTCGTCGTAGGCTGGCCGCTTCATTCTTTCGTCTGCTCGGGTATACCGGCTGCCGGGGGGACGCGCGGCACGGTCACACCTCGAGCATCAGCGTGACCGGGCCGTCGTTGACGAGGGCGACGCCCATGCAGGCGCCGAAGATGCCCTTGGCGGCGCCGAGGCGCTCGCAGAAGCGGTCGTAGAGCGCCTCCGCCTCCGCCGCGGGTGCCGCTTCGACGTAGCTGGGACGGGTCCCCTTGCGCGTGTCACCGTAGAGGGTGAACTGGCTGACGCAGAGGATCTCGCGCTCGCCGAGCGGCTCGTTCATCCGCCCCTCGGCGTCGTCGAAGATGCGCAGGGCGCGAACCTTGTCGGCGAGCCGGTCGGCCTGCTCAACGCCGTCGCCTTTGCGCACGCCGAGCAGGACCAGCATCCCCGGTCCGATCTGCGCCACGCGCTCGCCCTCGACGTCGACCGCCGCCTGGCTGACTCGTTGGACCAGGGCCTTCATGGAGTTCTCTTTATGAAAATGGGTCTCATTTTTGATTGAATCGCCCTGTGCTCGAGCCCTTTCAACTGCCCTTCGTACAGCGCGGGCTGGTCGAGATTCTGATCCTTGCCGTGCCGGCGGGCCTGCTCGGTACCTGGATCGTCCTTCGCGGCCTCGCATTCTTCTCGCACGCGGTCGGCACCGCGGCCTTTCCCGGGCTGGTCCTCGCCGACGGCCTCGGCTTCGCCGCGCCGCTGGGCGCCGTCGGGGCGGCTGCCGTCTTCAGCGCGGGCAGCTCCCTGCTCGGCTGGCGCGACGAAGGCGAGGGGGACGGCGCCGCCGTCGCGATCGTGCTCGTCGGCTGCCTGGCGGCGGGGGTGGTCCTGGCCAGCGACGTCTTCGGCTCCGGCGCCAACGTCGAGACGCTGCTCTTCGGCAGCCTCCTGCTCGTCGACGGGGGCGATATCGCCCTCGCGGCGGGCGCCGCGGTGCTGACCCTTGCCGTCTCGCTGTTCTGCGGCCAGCGCTGGCTCGCGGCCGGCTTCGATCCGGCGGCGAAGGGGGCGGGGGGCTGGCTCGAGGTTGCCCTGCTCGGCCTGATCGCCCTGGCGACGACCGCCGCGCTGACCGTCGTCGGGGCGCTGCTGGTCACGGCGATCTTCGTCGTGCCGGCGCTGACCGCGCGCCTATTCGCGCGGCGAATGCGCAGCTGGCAGCTGGCAAGCGTCGCCCTTGTCGCCGCCGAGGGGACGCTCGGGCTCTGGCTCTCGGTCAAGACCGACGCACCGCCGGGCGCGACGATCGCGGTCGTGGCGGGCGCTGTCTTCGCCCTCGCCGCGGGCCTGCGCGCCCTCCCGCGGGCGCGGCGCCCGCCCGCTCTGGTCCTGGCCTGCCTCGCCGCCGCCGCGCTCCTCGCCGCCGGGTGCGCTGGCTCGGGCTCTCATGGCGACCGGTTCCAGGTCGTCGCGACGACGACCCAGATCGGCGATCTCGTCCGCCGGGTCGGTGGCGATGCCGTCGCGGTCGACCAGGTCCTGCAGCCGAACACCGACCCGCACGAGTACGAGCCGCGGCCGAGCGACGTAGTCGACGCAGCGGAAGCGCAGCTGGTCTTCGCCAGTGGCGACGGGCTCGACGACTGGATCGGGCAGATCGTCTCCGACGGCGGCAGTGGCGCCGACGTCGTCGACCTTGGCGCAACTGTGCCGGACCGGCTTCCCGGCGAGTCAAGCGGCGCCGAGGCGTCCCGCTATGACCCGCACTGGTGGCACGACCCGCGCAACGCCGAGGCGGCCGTCGGCGAGATCCAGCGCCGGCTCGCCGCCGCCGATCCCGCTCACGCTCGCGCCTTCGCGCGCAACGCCCGCGCCTACCGCGCCGAGCTGCGCGCCCTCGATGCCGGGATCGAGCGCTGCATGGACGCGATCCCCGCCATTCGCCGCAAGCTGGTCACCGATCACGACGCCTTCGGCTACTTCGCCAAGCGCTACGACATCGAGGTCGTCGGCGCGGTGATCCCGTCGCAGACCACGGAGGCGCAGCCCTCGGCCAAGGACCTCAGCGCTCTGGCTCGCCTGATCGAACGCGAGCACGTCGCCGCGATCTTCCCCGAGAGCTCGCTCAGCGCCGACGTCGCCGAAGCGATCGCCGCGCAGACGGGCGCCTCGGCCGACTACACGCTCTACGGCGACACGCTCGGCCCGGCCGCCTCCGCCGCGGCGACCTACCTGGGCATGGAGGCCGCCAACGCGGACGCGATGGTGCGTGGCTTCACCGACGGGAGGCAAGGGTGCCGGCCGCTGCGCTGATCGAGGCAACCGAGCTGGCGGCGGGATACGACGGCACCCTGGCGATCTCGGACGTGAGCTTTTCGCTGGCGGCGGGGGAGACCCTGGCGTTGCTCGGCCCCAACGGAGGCGGCAAGACGACCTTGCTGCGGGCGCTGCTGGGAGAACTGCCGCCGCTGGCGGGGGCGCTGCGGGTCGCGACGGACTGCGGCGCCGTCCCGCAGACCGAGCGCTCGCGCCTCGACTACCCGGTCTCGGCGCTCGACGTGGCGACGATGGGGGCGCTGCCCGGCCTGGCCTGGTGGCGGCGGGCGGGACGGCGCGAGCGCGAGCTGGCCCGGCGGGCGCTCGAGCGCGTCGGCCTCGGCCCGCTCGCCGGGGAGACCTTCGGTCGCCTCTCCGGCGGTCAGCGCCAGCGGGTGCTGATCGCGCGGGCGCTCGTGCAGGATGCCGGCGCGCTCCTGCTCGACGAGCCCTTCTCCGGTCTCGACCGGCCCAGCGGCGAGGGGCTTGAACGGCTGATCGCCGAGCTCGCCGGGGAGGGCCGCGCCGTCGTCATCGCCACCCACGACCTCGAGCAGGCGCGCGCCTGCGACCTCGTCCTCTGCATCAACAAGCGGCAGGTGGCCTGCGGCCGGCCGGACGCCGTGCTCGACGACCTGGCCGTGCTCGAGGCGACCTACGGCGGCGCCATCGTCGAGATCCCCGGCGGCCGGGCGATCCTGCCCCCGCACCATCACCACCACTGAGATGCTCGAGCCGCTTCAAGAACCGTTCGTGCAGCGAGCGCTCGCGGAGGTCGCGCTGCTCGGCGTGGCGGGCGGGGCGCTCGGTTGCTGGATCGTCTTCTTCGGCTTCTCCTACGCGGCGGAGTCGCTCGCCCACTCGCTCTTCCCGGGGCTGGTGCTGGCCGCGATCGCCGGGGCGCCGCTGCTCCTCGGCGCGGCACCCGCGATCGTCCTCGCCGCGCTTGCGATCGCGCTCTGCGCGAGGGTCGCCGGCATCAGCCGCGACGCCGCCGTCGCGGTCGTGGTGACGACGATGTTCGGCCTCGGCGCCCTGCTGGCCCTCTCTCCCTCCTCGCCGCCCGGGGTCGAGGCCCTGCTCTTCGGCGACGTCTTCGGCGTCAGCGACGGCGACCTCCTCGCCAGCGCCGCCTTCGCCGGCCTAGCGGCTCTCGCCCTGCGCCTTCTGCACGGCCGGCTCCTCGCCGTCGGGTTCGATCGCGGCGCCGCGCCCTCGCTCGGAATTTCACCCGCGCTCGTCGATGCGGCGCTGCTGCTCTTGCTGGGCGCCGGGACCGTGGTCGCCGTGCAGGGCCTCGGCAACCTGCTCGTCGTCGCTCTCTTCGTTGGGCCCGCGGCGGCGGCGCGGCAGCTCTGCGAGCGGATGCTGCCGATGATGGTCTGCGCGGCGGGACTGGCGCTGCTCGCCGGCGTCGCCGGCATCTATCTCTCCTTCTACGCCGGCACCGCCGGTGGGGCCTCGATCGCGCTGGCGATCGTCGGCATATATCTGCTCGCTCTGGCCGCGGGTCGAGTGCGCCGGCGGCAGGGCGGGAGCGGCCGGCGCCTCGAGGCTACGATCGCCTGATGGCCGGCAAGGCCGACAGCGCCTGGGCCGCGCACGCCCTCGCCGCCCTGCAGCGGGCGGGTTACCGGCGCGGCGGCGCCCGCACCGCCGTGGTCGAGGCCTTGGCGCGGCACGACTGCGCGGTGACGGCGCTGGAGCTGGACGACGAGCTGCGCCGCCGCAAGCCGGCGGTGGGGCGCGCCAGCGTCTATCGGGCGCTCGAGCAGCTCGAGCAGCTCGGCCTCGTGCAGCGTCTCGAGGTCAGCCGCGGCACCGCCGGCTACGAGCGGGTCGAGCCGGGCGGCGCCCACCACCATCACGCGATCTGCCGCCGCTGCGGCCGCATGGTCCCCTTCGAGGACCGCTCGCTCGAGCAGGCGATCGCCAAGCTCTCCGACGAGATCAGTTTCGACGTCACCGACCACGACGTCGTGCTGCGCGGCCTGTGTGAACGCTGCGCCGACTGAATCAGGAGAGAATGCCCGCCAATGGGCGACCTCGGCGAGATCTTCCTGCTTTCGCTGCTCGCCATGTTCAACCCGACGCTGCTTGCTGCCGTCACCCTGATGCTGCTGCTGCCGAATCCAAAGCGGCTGATGCTCGGCTACTTGTTCGGCGCCTACACCGCCAGCATCAGCCTCGGCCTTGTGATCGTCTTCGCCCTGCCCGAATCGAGCGCGACCAGCACCAGCAAGAACACGCTGAGCCCGGTGGAGGACGTCGTCGTCGGGCTGCTCCTGCTCGTTGTCGCCGCTGTCCTCGCCACCGATCGGGACCGCCCCCTGCGCGAGCGCCGGGCGCGCCGCAGGAGCGAGAAGCAGGCCGGGAGCGAGACGGAGGAAAAGGAAGCACTGCCGATGCGCCTGCTCGGTCGTGGCTCGCCCCGCGTCGCCTTCGTCGTCGGCCTCCTGCTCAGTTTCCCCGGGGTCTCCTACCTCGCCGGCCTCAACCACATCCACAAGCTCGATGCGGCGGTGCTGCCAACTGCGCTGCTGGTGATCGGGTTCTGCCTCGTCCAGCAGCTGCTGCTCGAGCTGCCGCTGGCCGGCTACTTCTTTGCTCCCGAGAAGACCGCGGACGCCGTCAAGGGATTCCGCGCCTGGCTCGGCCGCAACGGCCGCCAGGCGGGGATAATCGTCGCTGCCGTGCTCGGCGCCCTCGTCCTCATCCGTGGAATCGCCGGTCTGGTGAGCTGACCGTGGCCAAGTGGGGCGTCCTCATCACGCTGTCCGCCGCCCAGTTCCTGATGGTCCTGGACCAGGCGGTGATGAACGTCGCGATCTCCCAGCTGGTCGAAGACTTCGACACCACCGTCACCACGATCCAGGCGGTGATCGCCTTCTACGCGCTGGTCATGGCGGGGCTGATGCTGACCGGCGGCAAGCTCGGCGACATTTGGGGCCGGCGCCGCGCCTTCACGGTCGGCCTCTGCATCTACGGCGCCGGCTCGGCTTTGACCGCCGCTTCGTGGAGCGTGCCCTCGCTGATGCTCGGCTGGTCGATCCTCGAGGGCATCGGCGCGGCACTCGTCATTCCGGCGCTGATCGCGCTCGTCGCCGGCAACTATCAAGGCGGCGACCGGGCGATCGCCTACGGCGTGCTCGGTGGGGTCGCCGGCGCCGGCATCGCGGTCGGCCCGATTCTCGGCGGCTGGGCGACCACCGAGCTGAGCTGGCGGATTGTCTTCGTCGGCGAGGTGGTGGTCGCGCTGGGGATCCTGTTTGGGACGCGGCTGATCAAGGAGCCGGAGCGAGAAGGCAAGGCGCCGGCCCTCGACTGGGTCGGTGGCGTGCTCTCAGCCGCGGGCCTGGCCCTGGTCGTCTTCGGCGTGCTGCAGGCGAGCAACTGGGGCTGGCTCGCGCCGCGCAGCTCGCCGATCGAGCCCTTCGGCTTCTCGCTGACGCCCTTCGTGATCGGTGCCGGGGCGCTCGCGCTCGCGGCGTTCGCGGCCTGGGAGCGGCGCCGCGAACGGCTCGGCCAGGATCCGCTCGTGCACCTGCCCTTGCTGCGCATCTCCCAGCTGCGCGGCGGCGTCGCGATGTTCCTCGCCCAGAACCTGATCCTGATGGGGGTCTTCTTCACGATCCCGCTCTTCCTCCAGATTGTGCAGGGGCTCGATGCGCTCGAAACCGGGGTGCGCATGCTGCCCGCCTCGGCGGGGCTCTTCTTCGCGGCGATCGCCGGCTCGGCGCTGGCCAAGCGCTTCGCTCCACGACCGCTCGTCCGCACCGGCCTTGCCGTCGTCTTCGTCGCGATCCTCGGACTGCTGACGACGATCGAGCCCGAACTCGACAACGCGCCCTTCCTGATTGCGATGGGCGTGCTTGGGGTGGGGATGGGGTTGATCGTCTCCCAGCTCGGCAACGTGGTGCAGTCAGCGGTCGGCGACGCCGATCGCAGCGAGGCGGGTGGCCTGCAGAGCACCGCCCAGCAGCTCGGCTCCTCACTGGGCACGGCGCTGCTCGGCGCAATCGTGATCACCGGTCTGATCGGGGCCTTCACGGCCAACGTCGCCGACGACCCGCGCATCTCCAGCGACGTCAGCGATCAGTTGGAAGTGAGGCTCAGCGCCGGCGGCAGCTTCGTCGCCGCCGACGAAGTGCGGGCTGGGGCGGAGGCCGCGAATGTTGATGCCGCGACCGCCGACGCGCTGGTTGAGAACTACGAAGACGCGCAGCTGAAAGCGCTGAAGACGGCATTCCTCTTCGCCGCCTTCCTCGCCCTTGCCTCGTTCTGGACGACCCGCCGCCTGCCCGAGCAGCGCTTCGACGAGCTGGAGGCCGGCCGGAGCCCGCCGCGCGCCGGTCCTGAGCCGGCTACCGTCTGAGGCATGATCGACCGCCGCGAGGACGAGCGCTCACCGGCCGAACGCGCCGCCGACGGCAGGGCGGCGCGCGAGGCGGCTCCGCGCTCGAGCCACGGCGACTGGGCGCCCGCCGATGGTCGTGCGGACCCGGTCGAGCTGCTCGAGGGCCAGGCGGCCTCGCGGGTCAGCCAGCTGTTGCCGCTGCGTTACGGGCGGATGTTGGTCTCGCCCTTCACCTTCTACCGGGGGGCCGCGGCCGTGATGGCGGCGGACCTGGCGAGCACTCCGCAGAGCGGCATCACCGCCCAGCTCTGCGGCGACGCCCACCTCTCCAACTTCGGCGCCTTCGCCTCGCCGGACCGCCAGCTCGTCTTCGACGTCAACGACTTCGACGAGACCCTGCCCGGGCCGTGGGAGTGGGACGTGAAGCGGCTTGCAGCGAGTTTCTCGGTGGCGGGGCGCGACCGCGGCTTCAGCGGCCGCGAGCGTCGGCCGATCGTCGCCGCGATGGCGGCTGAGTACCGCCAGACGATGCGGCGTCTGTCCGAGCTCGGCAACCTCGAAGTTTGGTACACGCAGATGGACGTGCCGACGATTGCCGATCGCTGGGCCGCCGCGGCCGGCGAGAAGGAGATCAAGGCCTTCCGCCGCAACCTCGCCAAGGCGCAAGCCAAGGACCGCATGCGGGCGCTCTCCAAGCTCACCCGCGAAATCGACGGCGAGCCGCGCATCGTCAGCGAACCGCCGCTGCTCGTGCCGCTGCGTGAGCTGACCGAGGACGATCCGGAAGAGGTCGAAGCGCGGGTGCAGGAGGTGCTCGCCGACTATCGGGAGACCCTCGCGGAGGACTGCCGCGCCCTGCTCGACAGCTACCGCTTGGTTGACGCCGCGCTCAAGGTCGTCGGCGTCGGCAGCGTCGGCAGCCGGGCTTGGGTCGCCCTGCTCCTCGGTCGCGACGGGGGCGACCCGCTCTTCCTGCAGCTCAAGGAGGCGCAGCGGTCCGTGCTCGAGCCCTATGCCGAGCCGACCGCTTACGCTCAGCAGGGCGAGCGCGTGGTCCAGGGCCAGCGCCTCGTCCAGGCCGCCAGCGACATCCTGCTCGGGTGGGTCAAAGTCCGCGACGCCGATGGCAAGCGGCGCGACTACTACGTGCGACAGCTCTGGGACCAAAAGGGCTCGGCAAAGATCGAGCGCATGGACCCCGCGGCCCTGACCGCCTACGCCCAGATCTGCGGCACGACCCTGGCCCACGCCCACGGCCGCAGCGGCGACCGGATCGCGATCGGCGCCTACCTGGGCAAGGGCGACAGCTTCGACCGGGCGATCGCCGCCTTCGCGGAGAGCTACGCCGACCAGAACGAGCGCGACTACGAGGCGCTGCGGGCCGCCGTGGCGGACGGGCGGATCGAGGCCGCGAGCGTTGACGGATAAGCGGTCTTTACGCAGAACCCTCGGAAAAGACTAGTTCCTCCAAGCGTTCCGCCGCGCTGCCGTATAGGTTCTGCTGTGGGGACGGGGCGTCGTCGTGGGTTGGGGTGCTGCCCTCGGACCCACGCCGACCACGGTGTCGCAAGCACCGTGAGGCCTATAGTCCCCAGCAGGGGCCATGCTCCGTCCCCGAATCTCCACAGGGACGACGATCAGCTCGGCGAGCCTGAACTCTCCTCTCTCACTTTCTGTTCGTTGTCTAGGACCGAAAGCACCGGGTCTCCCGCCCCGCGATACCCGGCCCAAGTCTGCACTGAGGCGCGGACAGAATCCAGTCAAACTCTTTTGACCTTCGGTTACGCGGTCTGGATCTGCGCTGGGAGCTATATGTTGCGGACCCGTCGGCCGATCTCGCGATCCTGGGGATAGCCGGCGGAGTCCCAGAAGCCCGCCGCCACCTCGTCCTCGAAGGCCACAAGGGCGGTAATGCGACGGACCCCGCAGCTGCGCAGGTAGTCCTCGCCGGCGCGGGTCAGGGCGATTCCGATGCCCTCCCGGCGGTGGCCGTCTCTGACCGCGAGTCGATACATGTTCCCGCGCCATCCGTCCCAGGCCGCGATCAGGGCCCCGACGATCTCTCCCCCGCGCTCGGCCACCAGGAGGGCGGCCGGGGAATCCGTGATCAGGCATTCCACGTCGTCGATACGATCGGGGGTGCTCGCGTGCTCGCTCCGAGCCTGCTCCCAGAGTGCGATTACCTCCGGCACGTCACGCGGTTCACCCCGACGTACGTTGATTTCCGGGCCAGTCAAGGCGAAAGCGTAACGCGTGGATAGCTGTGACGATGGACGCTGACAACCGTAGTGCTCTTAGATGGGTCCTGCGCGCTCCACGTTTTCTGCTCTCGCCGCTGCCGCGACGATCAGCATGTTTCTGTTGGCTTGCGGCTCCGATTCGGAGTTGCCTCGGACCCTCCATCCCACGGCGCGCTTCATGTGCCCGTCAAAAAGACTGGGGGAAGGCGAGATCGCCGGCCAGAACGAAAACCCCAAGAACAAGGAGTCGATCGTCCCCGGCGAACCGGACCGTCTTCTGCTCTGTAGCTACCTGGGCCTGAATCATGGAACGCGAAGCGACACGTTGCTACGTAGGCGCGTCGTGACCAACCCATCGGTCGTGCGCTCCATCGTCGAGGAATTCGACGACCTCCGGCCATTCCCCAGGGGGGCGTTTGCTTGTCCCAACGATGATGGCTCTCGGACCTATGTTCTTTTCCACCACGCGTCGGTACCTCCGGTTCTCGTCGAAGTCGCCTTCACCGGATGCTGGATAGCCAGAAATGGACGCTCCGACGCAGTAGTGCCGACTGCCGATCTACGTCGCAGGTTGGAGAGCCTCGCGACGCCTGGCTGATTTCTGGAGGTCGGCTAATCTTATAGACGACACCATGAGGTGTATAGTGATGCCATGAGCAGAACGCAGGTCTATCTGGGCGAGGGCGAGTTGGAGCTCCTCGATCGTGCCTCGCGGGACACGGGCGCTTCGCGTTCGGAGCTGATCCGTCGCGCGGTCCGCACAACCTTCGGCGAGCAGGGAGCGGGCGAGAAGCTTCGCGCCCTCCAGGCCAGCGCCGGCTCCTGGCGAGGCCGGCGCGCCAGCGGTGCTGAGTACGTCGACGCCCTGCGTGGTGGCGACCTCAACGACCGCTTGGCTCGACTCGGCGTCAAGTGAAGCTATTGGACACCAGTGTCGCGATCGACCACCTCCGCGGCTCGCCCTCCGCTGTCGATCTCTTGCAGGGCCTGATAGAAGCCGAGGAATCCCTCCTCGCCAGCGAGGTTGTTCGCTTCGAGCTGCTGGCAGGGGTGCGCAAAAAGGAGGTTGAGGCGCTGGAGCAGTTCTTCTCGGCAATCTCCTGGGTGCCGGTGGGGGAGGAGGTGGCCCGAGCCGCCGGCTCGCTCGCCCAGCGCCACCGCCGCTCCCACGGCGGTATCGACGATGCCGACTACCTGATCGCCGCCACCGCCCTCCTGCTCGATGCCGATCTTCTGACCACCAACG
The DNA here is from genome assembly GCA_030152805.1 of Solirubrobacterales bacterium. GTDB lineage: Bacteria > Actinomycetota > Thermoleophilia > Solirubrobacterales > 70-9 > VRUE01. Next base: position 32,370 of record JASLIG010000123.1, on the reverse strand, counting down.
TGCGCCACTTCCCGATGATCACCGGGCTCGAGCCCGCCTACTGAGCGCACCTTCCGCGCAATCAAATCCCGGCTTCGAGCTGCGGGGTGGGCAAGCCTTCTCGCTATACTGCGCAATACGCGACGATACGGAGAGTGCACGATGGCCAGCAAGCAAAGCAAGCAAGGTAAGCAGAGCGTCAGCTTCCGCTTCGACCCGATCACGGTTCGGCGCCTCAAGGACCATGCCGCCGACGCGGGCTCCGGCCAGACGGCGCTAGCCGAGCGCTACATCGAGGAGGGCATCCGCCAGGATGAGCATCCCCTGATCTACTTCCGGGAGGGGGCTGCCGGCCGTCGACCGGCCTTGCTCGGCTCTCGCCTGGACGTCGCCGAGGCGATCGAGACGATCCGCCAGAACGACGGCTCGGTCGAGGAGGCCGCCTCCTACCTCGAGATCCCGGTCGAGCAACTGGAGGCCGCGGCGCGCTATTACGGCGAGTACACCAATGAGGTGGACGAACTGGCCGAGCGCTCCCGGGCCGCCAGCGAGCGCGAGCGCGAGCGCTGGCGCCGGGGCCACGAGGCTCTTGCGTGAAGTTCCTGCTCGACGAGATGATCTCGCCGAAGATCGCTCGCGAGCTACGGAGTAGGGGGGACTTCGACATACAGGCGATCAAGGGGGACAGGCCCGACCTGGAGGCGGTCGCCGATCGAGAGATCGTCCGCCGCATCGCCGCCGAGCAGCGGACTCTCGTCACCAACGACGTGCTCGACTTCCAGCTGATCCACAACCAGATGCTGGCTGTCGGCGAGGAGCACTACGGCCTGATCTTCACCAGCGACTCCACCATGCCCCGCAACAAGGCATCGATTCCACTGTGGGTCAACGCTCTGGAGAAGGTCTTAACGGAACATCCAGCTGACGACACACTGAAGAACCGCGTTCGGCACCTCCCGTAGGGCGCCACTTTGACGACGCTGACATCCTGGTGTCGTGGACTGGTTCATCACCCTTTCGGGGGCGCCGGAGGATGTTGCGGCGATCTTGTCGCAGAAAATTGAACAACTGGAAGGTTCCCCCTGACCCGGACAAGCTTCTTCTGGCTCTGTCCCATCCAAAAAGATGGAGAAGCGGGGAGTCCAGGAAAGTCATCTTCGCGAAGCCGGCCACTGCGCACCTTCATCCCAGGGAGTTCGCCGACATGGTCGAGCCCTTCGGTTACACACGCTTCGCCCTCCACCTCGTCCCGAGCTAGACCGGAAGGCGCCAGGGTGGTTCCGACCACATGTCGTCCTTGAACCCGAAATAGTCCTCGTCGGGCTCTCTCGCAGTTCCCCAGCGGCCGAACACGCCGATGCGGGGGCTCGCATTCACGTTGATCGAGGCTGAGTGGAACAGGAACGGATGCCAGATCAGAAGGTCGCCCGCCGATGCGGTGAACTCCACAGGCTTCATCGAGAGCTCCGAGCCAAGGCGGCGGAAGATCTCGGCCTGGCCCTGGTCACCGCGAGCCCCGTAGTCGTGCGGGTGACGCCGAAAGTAATCCCAGGCCATCAAATGGCTCCCGGGCCAGTACATGAACGCCCCTCCTCTCGGCAGCGTGTCTGTGAGGTAGAAGAGGGTGTTGACGATGTCTCGTTGGTGCCGACCTATGGGAAAATCGAGGTGTGGCGCTCGCGGTCCCGTCCAGCGGGACCCGGGCTCCGGATGCCGTGCTAGCACGTCGTTCTCTCCCACCAACTCGTCGGCGGGAACAATGGATTCGAGCAGCCCCCGCAACTTCGGATCGTGGCATGGAGACGGATCCGGCTCGAGCGCGAAGCCGAGCGCCGAGCCGTCGGTCAATGCCTCGGCCCATTCCCTCGCATCCTTCGGCCGCCCCACGAACTCGCGCATCTGCTCGAACCACGCCTCCACCTGCTGAGGCGAGAAGAACCGCGGCTGGACGAGCACCCCCAGGCGACGGTATTCGCTCAACTGGGCCGAATCGAGCACGCCCCCTCCGCCTGTTGAACCTTCTCGAAGAGACGCCATTCCGGGTCGGCGAGCTCGGCCAGGGTCCAAATGGACTGCATCGTCACGGCAAGTTGAACGGATAGAAGTGGGTGCGAGTCTACGTTGCGCTTGCGGATGATCGACGCGGGCGTCTCGTAGAAGCCGAACGAGCCGCTCGGACAACGACTGGCGGCGAGGAAGTCGGCCGCGATCCGAGCGCCGTAGCCATTCTGGCTACCTGCGTAGGCGCAGGCACGAAGGCATCGCAGCATGCCCAGCAGGTCATAGTTCCTGGCGGCGTTGAGGGCAGCTCCTTCGACGACGGCGGCAAGCGGCTCCTCGACCAGGGCCGGCCTGGTTCCGAAGCGCGCTTCGGACTCGATCAGTCCGAGCAGCTGGTCGATGCCGGCGCGAGAGCCAGACCGGAACCACCGCTGGCCGACCGAGCGCGCCGTAACCATCCCGGTGCCGCCGTCGAGGGTCCCGGAAACGAGGCGAACGACCACGCTGGGCGCTTGCTCGTGGGCAGATTCGTCGACCAGCGCCATCAGAGTCTCGAGGTACGTTGCCGCCTCGGTCACTCCCTCGGCGGCCGCGAGCAAGGCGCTGAGGACGCCCGTGATCAGATCGGGCTTGGCGAACGCGAGGTCGCGTTCGAGCAGGTCGACAAGGAGCGACTCGGTAGCGGGAATCACGGCGGGATCGACCATGCGGCAGACCTGCAGGAGAGCGAGCGCACGGTGAACCACCTCCGAAGACATGGCCCGCGCTCGGGGAAGGTCATCCTCCAGCCATTGGACCGCCGAGCTAGGCATGGGAGGCATCGCAGGCAAGGAGGATCAGGCAGACCAGCGTCGGGTGGTAGACGTCGAGGAAGAGCTCTCGGCTGGAGGGTGCATCGGAGCCTCTCTGAGCTGTCCGACCCGGGATGAATCCCCGTGGGTCCTGGGCATCCGCAAGCGCGAGCGCGGCGGCGCTGTCGATTCCGTCCGCGGCGATGCCGAGGCATATTCGAGAGGCCAGGAACTCGCCGACCAGATCCCAATCCTCCATCGACAAACACAAGGCCAAGGCGGCGGCGGAGTACCCGTCAATGTTGGGCACGCTGCGCGGCAGGTCCGGCGTTTCGCCGAATCCACTCAATCCGAAGATCAGGTGCGTCAGCGCATAGAAGTCGAACGTCGTCGCGTACGGCAGGGCGGGGAGGACAGCCAGTGAGCTTTCAGCGAGGAGGCTGGAGGAGGAGGGGAAGTCGTGGCGGAAGTCCCCGAGGTCCAGGTAGTACTTGAGGTCGATCTTTTCCCAGCAGTTGCGCTCGCGGCGGTCCATGTAGCCGCGGTTCAGGACTCGCTGGATCCCCGCGCGAGCACCGGAGTCGTCATGGCCCAGGCCGCGCAACGTCGCGTAGAAGACGACCCGCAACGGAAACAGCGTTGGGCGCCTGTCCATATCGAAGAAGACCTTGCGCCTCTCCAGGGCGGCGAGCCAGCTCTCTTCGAGCGCCCCGATCGATGGATCGCTCGCCAAGCACGGGGCTCGCCGAGCGAGCAGCAACGCCAAGCCGAGCTCACCGTATGCCTTCCGCCTTTTCCCGGTCTCTATCCGCTCTGGCGCGCTCGAGACATCGTCCTCCAGTGGGGGGTCGAAATGGGAGACGTTGCGAGCGAGCCACGGCAGCAGCCCGCTAAGCAGCGTCTCCCGAATCTCTTCTGGCACGATCGGCGATGCCAACGTTCCGATCAGCTCGTGACGAATCCGTGCGGATAGATAATCACTGAGTTGGCGAGCGCCTTGTCAGGATCCCCGTCCTCATTAGCCTCGCGCACTATGAGGTCGGCGAGCGAGTCGAGGTCGGTGACGTTGTTCTTACTCAACTGATCGAGAACTTCCTCTTTGGTCATTGATGCCCTCCTTCCGGAGCGTGGATGATGAAGCGGCATCACGGCATCCTATATATAGGACTAATTGATTAGTAAAAATTTCTCCTGATTTCGACGCAAAATCCGGCAGCATTTACGGTCACCCGCCACTCAGGCGACTGCTCTGCCCGGCTCGTCGCAGGCCGGGATCGCGAGTCGTCTCGCGTACACCCGCCTGCCGTTCACGCCTTCGGCGCCAAAGACTTGGTTCGCCTGTTTATGTAGCTGCTAGCATGTGCACATGACGCTACATCAGTCCGAAAGCGAAGTTGGCGTCCGCGAGCTGCACGATCGCCTTAGCGAGTACCTGGAGCGCGTGGAGGGTGGGGGTGAGATCGTTGTCACGCGGCGTGGCCGACCCGTCGCTCGTCTCAGCGGGCTCGGCGAGCGGCCACTCGATTCTCTTGCGCGACGCGGCCTGGTCCGGATGCCGGAGGGGATGCGCTCTCCTCGGTCGGCGCAGGTGAAGGGAACCGGTTCGGTCTCCGATCTCGTCTCCGGGCAGCGGGCCTGATCTTCTACTTCGACACCTCGGCGCTGGTCAAGCTCGTGGTCGTCGAGGACGGGTCGGAGGTGGCGGCCGAGCTTTGGGGGAGTGCCTACCCGGCGGCGTCGAGCATCCTTGCCTATCCGGAGGGCCGAGCGGCCCTCGCGGCTGCCCGGCGACTGGATCGGCTTGGGGCGAATGAGCATCGCAAGGCGCTCGCAGACTTTGAGGAGCTGTATGCGGACCTGGCTACGGTCGGCGTCGATCAGGAGCTTGCGGTTCGTGCCGGTGAGTACGCCGAAGACCTGGGACTGCACGGTTACGACTCAGTCCACTTGGCGACCGCGCTCGAACTGGGGGATGACGAAGTTGTCGTGGTGACCTGGGATCGAGATCTCGCGCGGGCGACGGAAGAAACTGGCTTGGGTGTCGCCGGCTTCGGCGGCGGCCCTTCTTAGCGGACTGTTCGCTCCGTCATTTGGGCGACCTTTCACAAGTGCGGAGCCTTTTCGCGCGCGCAAAAGGTGCAATTTGCGACGAAATTGGCCACCAATTGGCCACCAGACGCTAGGTGCGGTGACGTCGCCGACGAGGCTTCGAACGAAGAAAACCCCCGCTTTGCGGGGGCTTTCTATGCGGCTGAATGGAGTCGAACCATCACGGGTGTTTCCACCCACAAGGCCCTCAAGCTGAACAGACACCGCATTGTAGAGCGGAAAACGGCCTGTAGAGCCAAATCTAGTCCGGTTGTGACCGACTGAATCCGGCTATTTCGGGGGCTGGCTGGCGCACGAGCCGTCCGCCCGAGTAACTCAGTCGTTCGGGAAGATCGCCTGCGCGCGCGAAGCGGCCTCGATGACCGCAGTGGCGTCGAGCTCCGAGCGAGTCAGCGGAATCTCGGCCGCTGGCCACTCGCAGACGAACTCCAGTGGGCCGGGGGCTGGAAGCGGCCAAATCCAGAAGGTGTGATGCCACTGGCCTTCTCCGCTGCTCCCCCGCCCACCGCTCATCACCGGCGACTTCGGCGGCGATCCGAGCTCTCCGTCCCAGTCAACGCGGCCATTCGTGTTGGTGACCTTGGTTCCGTCGGCAAATTGAAAGCCGAGCCGTAGCTGCCCAGGTGGAATCTCGCCGGTGTCCTGGGCGCAGTAGTGGTGATCGAACTGGAGCGGATCCAAATCGGTCCATTCGTCTCTCGCGGTAACGAAGACCTCGAACTCAAAGCCCGCCGGATAGACCGAGAAACAGCCCAGATAGATGGCGACCTCATCGGTCCGCGCGACCACGCGCTCGATTGGCACTACCGCCGGCACCACCCGGCGCGGTGGCCCCATCCAGTCCTCACGCGGTGCGGGCTTCATTTCGGCCTTGGGCGTCGCAGGAGGCTCGAAGAAGTCGCTCACGCGAGCAGCGTAGCTGCTGGCCGTCCGGCTAACATCAGGAGACCGTGACGACCCGTGAGAAGGCCCACGCCGTCTTGGACCATCTGCCCGAGGATCGGGTAGATGCCGCGCTGGCAGCGCTTGAGGCCGTGGAAGGCCGTGATACCTCGGTAGAGGCGATCCTCGCTCGCCACGGCGAGCAGCGGCTCAGCCCGGAGGAGTTCGACCGGCACTTCGGATCGCTGCCGACCGACGACGAGGGCTGACCGTGGCCGAAGCCCGCTCGGAGCCGGTCTTTCCGGTCGGGTTCGATGAGGATGCCCTCGCGGAGGACTTGGAGCGATTGCCCGCGAGCGCCGAGAACGCGCTGCGGGAGTTCCGTAAGGAGCTACGACGGCAGGGCGGCATCCCGAAGTCTCGGCTCAAGGCTTGTCATGACGAGAGTCAAGACGGCACGATGCTTGGCGGTTGCGTGAAGACTTACGTGCCCTGGCCAGACGGCCGCTTCGGCGCGGTGTTCGTTGCCGTGACGCATCCCAATCGCCCGATGGCCTTCGCGCTTTCGCCTTCGGTGTTCGCCATCACCCCCGCGAGTCGAATGCTGAGACCGTTTACGAAGTCGCCCATCGGCGCATCATTCGGTAGCTCCGGGCCGTACGGGGAGCCGCTCATCACGAGATTGCCGTAGCGAGACTTCCCTCGTGTCAGAAATCTGACTACGATCCCTCGCTTTGTGAACCCACGGGGTGCCAGCTAGGAATCTTCTATGGACTCGACCCACTCTTTGGCGGTCAACGAGCGCGAGCGGGAGGAGGCGGAGCGAGAGTAACGCACTCCCAACCTCCTTCCCTCACTCACGTTCCACGAGTGCCGCCACACCTTCGCATCGCTGCTGATCGACGCCGGGGTCAACCCGAAGGCCATTCAGGAGTTCATGGGCCACGCCACTATCGAGGAGACCTTCTCGCGCTACGGCCATCTAATGCCCGGTGCTCGCGACCAGGCCCGCGCTAGGGTAGATGCGTACCGCAAGAGGTAAAGCGATTGGCGTCCTAGGGCTGATCCGGCTCCCTCTCGTTTTCCCGCTACTTTAGCTCCTGCTCCCGGTACAGGGCTTCGGTTGCTTTGTCAGTTGCCACGACGAGGCGATCAACTCTCTCTTTGCGCAGCTGCGCATACGTTGCGAAGGCACTCACCGAGACGATGAGCGTTAACCCCAGGGCCATGAGGAGGCGACCAGCTCCGGTCTCTGTTTCCACGCCGCTGATTTCGAGTGCGTAGCCCACGGCTTGAAGCGCGAAGCCGGCGGCGAGGTAGAGAACTCCAAATTCCGCATCGACTCGGCTGGAGCACCGGTCTCGAGCCGTCTCAGGGTTCCCGCCCACTCGGCTCACCGCAATGCTGGAGATTGAGGCCGGGGAGATAAGTAGTCCCTTGGCTAGAAGCCAAGCGCCCGTAACGTCGAGGCCCAAGCCCACCAGGAACAAGTCCGTCAGTGACAAGTAGTCGCACACGGTGCGAGCGTAAGTCCGGGAACGGACAATCAGAAAGCCTTGGCTGGCGCACCGACTGGCGCACGAACTTCCCTGCCGCTTTTCGGTCCAAGCGCGCTAGAACGCGAAAACCCCCGATTTACGGGGGCTTCCGAGTGCGGCTGAATGGAGTCGAACCATCACGCCCCGTAAGGGGCACAAGGCCCTCAACCTAGGTATTGCAGATGTTGTGAGTTCCATACGGTGTTCTCAGGTCATCTGAGGTGCTCTGAGGTGACCTAAGTTAGCGAAAAGAGTGTCCGCGAACTGTCCGCGGTATTCGCCCCAGTGGAGGAACGGATCAAGGACCTCTGGTATCAACTGCGTCGTGCGAGAGGTGTGGCCGCATTCCTCGGCGAGAGCGCCGGCCTCGCCCACGAGCTTGCCGATCTGCTCGGCGACCAGCACGACTTCACTGTCCTTGTGAAGGCTTGATGGCTCGAGAGTTCTCGGGCGCGCCGGAATCACTGCGGTGATCGAGAGCCACCAAAACGAGATGTTCGGTGCAGCGCTTCGCATGCGCGCTTGTCTCTACGCCGAGAAGCCGAAGACTCTTACTCACTGCCTGGCTGTCTACTGGGTACTCTGACGGGAATGAGCTTGGCCCGAGCCCTGTGGGTAGCTGGCATGACGACCCTCTTGTTGGTGGCGTTCATTCTCCCCACCTCCGCTGGGTCGACAATCGCCCGGGAGACAGCGTTTGGGCCGGTGGCGGCGAAAGCGGCGGCGAACCGGCGTTTCGCAGAGCGCGATGCCGCCCAGCGCCTGGAAAGGCTGCGGCTGCCCCCCAGCGCAATCGCGAGCGAGACCCTGCCCAGCGGAACCGAAACGCTGCTCGGCGAACCTCTCGGGAAACCGCTCGGCGGGCGATTCGTGAGCAGCCATCGCTTCTGGGAGGTTCCGGGATCCCCTCGCCGGGCGCTGTACTGGCTTCGCCGCCACCCCCCGCGGGGGGCTGTTCTTGGCATTGAATTCCTCGGCAGTGGCCCCGACGGCATCGAATTCGCCTGGCCCCACTCTCAGCCTCCGCTCCTGGGCTCATCTGTGCTGGTGGCAGTTGCGCCGCGATCGACCGGAGGCGCAGCGATTCGGGCTGACGTCTATGACGGCTGGGTCCTGCCGAGGGACTCTGGGCAGCGGGTCCCCTTGCGAGCTCGTTTTCTCAGCTTGGAGATTTCCAATGACGATGTCGAAGTGGGGGTGCCGCGAGAGAAACTGCAAAAGGGTTTTGCCTCCGCTTCGGATGCGCGGTTCGTGCGAGCCGTCGCTCAGCGCATCAACAATCTCCGCGCCTACCAGGTCACGTTCCTTCCCAGCTGTGGGCCGCCAGCACTCGAACCGCACTTGATCCAACTCACCTTCAAGACAGCGCCGCACGGGACGACGCTTGCGCGGGTCACCCAGGAAGTGCCGATCGGCCCCTGTGACGCGATGAGGCTGAAGCTTCCCGGCAAAAAGAGATACTCGCTCGAATGGGGATCGAGTGTCATTCACAAGGTTCGGGGCCTCATTCGCCGGGCGCGCAAGTAGCTCCATTGATAGACCCACTGGGACACTGCGCCAGTGGAAAGAGCGTTCCGACAATGCAGCTCAAGCGACGTGCAGGGCGATTTCCCGGCGCCGAGGGTTCTCGCGCGCCGACGTTACCGCCACCGCTTCTGTGTCCAACGGGCGACTCTCGGAGGCGGCGTTAGAAGCTGAGCGTGACTTGCCCCTATATGCTCGGTATCTACGGGGCAGAGTTCCGAGCGGCGCTCCCGCCGAGAGGGCGCCGCCCGGAGCATTTAGGCGATCGTCAGCCGCAAGATTGCCCGATTGCCCCGATGCTCAGGGCAAGTGGAGGATCGTCAGCTTCGTGGTTTCGGGCTTGTGGAGCCGCTACCGAAATGGCACTCCGAAAATCGCGACGATCGCTGTGTAGGCAAAGGCGCCGACGAGGAGGAGCCCCCAGCCACCCAGCAGCGTCCGTGCAACGTGGCTGTCAATGACCTCGCGGGTGTAGCCCAGTCCGGCGCAGGTTAGATCCCGAATCGAATGGTTCTCGAGCAAGGCGTCCCGGCATGGGTCGCTGCCCATCCGCTTCGTTTCCTTGCCCTGCTGGTAAATCTTGAACCGAGTAAAGAGCCGTTCTGCTGGGGCCGACGATGTCTCGCACAAGAGAATCTCTCGGTGCCAGAAATCCACGTCACTGCTGCGCATCTCGATGACGTTTTTCAAGCGCCAATGCGTGAGAAGTCCTCCGAGCGCCACGGCGAGCACCAAGGCTGAGACGACGTACACCTGGACCGGCGATTTCATCGTCAGCCCAGCTGCAAAGAGCGCCGTGCCAAGCGCGAGGAGCACGGCTTGCAAAGCCAAAAACAGCGTGCGGTACGCCTGAAGCAGTGAGTCTTGCCACGCCGCCGCAGCCAAGAGGAACTCAAGGCGATCATTATGGGCTGTCATGAGCCGGGATGCTCTCGCATACGTCGCGAGAGTGTGTCCCGCCTCAGCTCGCTTGCCGCGGGCGCGGCCTCAGCGGACGAACTCGCCGGCCGGCAGTTAATAGGTTGTTTTCATCGAGATTCCCTGAGCCTGCTAGGAATCCTGACCATCGCTGGAGTCCAGTCAGCCGCAACTGCACCGGGAGGCACCATGAGGATTGCTTCGTTCAACGTCGAGAACATGTTCCGTCGTGCCGTCGTTCTCAATCAAGAAACTTGGAAAGGGGTTGATCGCCCTTCACCGAGCGCGGATTTCTAAAAGACCGGACGTACGACGAGCATCCCCCGGCTTGAGACCAAATGCTCCAGCTCATCCGCCAAGCGTTGGACGTGTTCGCTTCCTTGTTGCTCAAAGCGCTCCACCCCGTGGATCTCCGCGATCAGCACGTAATCGGCTTGACCGATCGCCTGTCCGGGCACGTCCGCCGGCCGCGTAAGACGCCAATCCGACACGGTATCCAGCGACCCCCGCACGATGTCGCGATCCCCCGTCATCAGACGCTCAAAGTCCTCGGCCAGCTCCGGCGAGCGCAGCTGAAACCACATGAGAAGGGTCGCGGGAGGGCTGATCCACGAAGCGTAGTGGACCTTACGCGACCGGTGGCGGTGCCCCTGCGGCGCTTGACGCGAGGCTCTCGTCCAACCGCAGACGAGGCAGGCATGCTGGAACGCCGAGCGGGCGAAGTCGAGCGCGAACGCAGCGGATCGTCGCTCGCTCGATCGGGAGACGCCATCGGTCCACGGTCCAGCGTCACGCCCGGCTCAGGTTGGCGGCACGACGACGTGCTTGACCTCAGCCATGTACTTACCGGCGGCGGCGGAGGCCTCCTCCGGGGAGCTCCCTCCCTGGCGCGCATCCATGTAGGCCGCGTACCAATCCCACCAGTCGTGCTTGGGGGCGACCGCCTCGAACGAGCCGTGACGTCCCGACGTCTCGTGAAGGAGTTCCGCGAGGTCAGCGATGTCCATCGGCTACACCCGGCCCGGAAGCCGCTCGGTGATCTCCTGCAGCAGCCAGCTGTTACCGTCGGGGTCGCTGAACGACGCGAAGCTTTTGTACGAGCCGCGCTCCGGGTCGGGGCCGGGCAAGCGTCCGGCGTCGGTTCCCCCGAAGCTCCGCCCGTGCCAGATCTCGCTGACGTCCGCCCCGTCGCCGATCAACTCGTCCCGGGCGGCGTCGAGGTCATCGACGACCAGCATCAGCTCTTCCAACGAGCCTGGCTCCATCGTCGTGGTTCCCGTTCCGAAGATGATCGAGGCCGGCGAGCCCGGTGGGGTGAGCTGAATCACCCGGTAGCCGTCTTCGATGTCGAAGTCGGCGTCAAGGCGCCATCCGAGGCCCTGGTAGAAGGCCTTGGCGCGATCGACATCGGAGACCGGCACCACCATCACCTCGAAGCGCATCGGGACCCCGGTGGAGCCGCTCGCCTCCGTCGCGGCCTCACCGCTCACCTGCGTTCCGCTCATGCTGTCCTCCATTCCCGTTCGGGACTAGCGGCGAACCGGCGTCCGCCGGAAGCCGAGCTTCCCATTGGGGAGGGGATGAGTCAACCTCCTCCTGTCTCCGAGCCGAACCTTGACGCGCGGCGCCGGCTCATGAGAACTTAAGTGTCTCCTTTTGAGTGACCACTCGGTCTGTGGATGCCACCCCTCAAGCAAGGAGCCATACATGGCCACCTTCCATTTCAACCAGACCACCACGTCGACGCCCGAGCAATTCGTCGCCGCGCTTACCGACTTCGGCCCAGGGCGCGAGAAGATCTTCGGCAGGAGCGCCGACGGCTACCTCGAGGTGCATAGCCAAGGCCCGCATGAGGCCGATGTCACGGAGGGCTCAGGCGGCATCTGGGAGCGCCTGCACTACGACTGGTCCAATCCCAACCGGGTCGTCATGACGACGACCGACTCCAACACGTGGGGCGGCGCCTCCGGCCACACCTACACGTTCACGCGGCAGCCGGATGGCACGACCGACGTGGACGCGGTCGTCGTCCGCGACGGCAAGAACCTCAAAGGCCGATTGCTCGGGCTCGTGCTCAGCAGCGTCGGCAGAGGTGCCCTGCCGAAGGAGTTCAGAAAGACCGTCAAGGCGATCGAGGCCCGCAACGACGAGGCAGGCTAAGCCGACTGACCCCTCTGGGGGCGAGATGTGCTCAATGCCACTGCCTGGTACCGCACTTCGACCCAAGGAGGCCCTGAAATGACAGACCAATGTGTTCTTGTCCAAGCCGGCGATGCTGAGCGAGGACGAACCGGAGTGACTTACGCCGCCGGCGTCTCGGCAGAGACGGCTGGCGCTTACGGACTCAGTCTCCAGATCGCCAGTCTGCCGCCGGGGGCCAGGGCGGCCGCGCATCTCCATGCCCAGCATGAGTCCGCTGCCTACGTAGTTGAGGGTGAGGTGGTGTTTTGGTTCGGGCAGGGCCTGGAGGAGCGGATTGATGCCGGTGTGGGCGACTTCATCTATATCCCGCCCGGGGTGCCGCACCTGGTCGCCAACCCAAGCGACGATCAGCCCGCCGTGACCGTTCTCGCCCGCACTGACCCAAATGAGCAAGAGGATGTGTCGCCTCTACCCGAGCTCGATGACCTTCCCCACTTGCGTGCTCGCCACCTTCACATTCGCGACTAATCGGCGCCAGGGCAATCACGACTATCACCCCCAACAGATCGGAACAGACAAGGAGATCGTGATGAGGGTCGTTTTCGTGCACGGCGCATGTGTCAAGGACGGATCGTGGTGGTGGCACCGGACTGCCGAGCTGCTGGCGGAGAGGGACGTCGCCAGCGAGGCACCCGTCCTGCCGAGCTGCGGGGAGACCGGTGAGCCAATTGGTGCTCAGGGCCCGGGCCTGGCTGAGGACGTCGCCGCGGTCCGGGAATTGCTGACGGCGGGCGATGAGCCCACCGTCGTCGTCGCTCACAGCTACGGCGGCGTCGTCACCGCGGAGGCGACAGCGGGGGTCGACGCCGTGTGTCATCTGCTGCTCGTATCCAGCTATCTGCCCGAGGTTGGGCAGAGCCTTTCATCGTTCGGCGGCGAGGAGCCTGTCTCGTTCCTCGAAATAGATCCCGAGGGCGGCACCTTCACCGTCCGGTCGGACGCCCTCGCCGAGACCTTCCTCCAAGACTGCGATCCGGAGATCCAGCGACAGGCCATCGAAAAAACGGCCCGGCAGAGCCTGGCGGTTCTCGAGCAGCCGGTGCAGGCAGCGGCATGGAAACACCTGGCCTCGACGTACCTCGTCTGCGCTGAGGACCGTGGCACGCCCGTCGACCTGCAACGCGAGTTCGCCGGTCGAGCGGACAGCGTCGTGGAACTCGATGCCGGCCATCACCCCTTCTTGTCGCAGCCGGGCGCCGTCCGCGACCTTGTTCTGAGTCTGTAGGGGCAGCCGGCGGCGCGGGTCAGCAAGGCGAAAGCGTCCCCTGGGTGGGTTCCAGGGTGCTCCACGGCTGTGGAGCCTCGATCGCGTTGAACCGGCCGCAAGGAACACCTGGAAGGCCTGGGCCTCGCCGCCTGGTCCCTGGTCCAGCGTCACTCCGACGGCTCGCTGTGGCGTCGATCGCGTCTCGGAACGGGCGACTCCCGCGCCGGTCGCGGCCGCGCCGAGGAGTACGCCGACGATCAGGACAGTAGGCAGATTCCGCATTCGCATCATCGGTAGCAACGCAATCAAGGACCGGCGAGGCGTGGCGATCGCGCTCTGACCGTGATCGGTGCCGTCCTCGGCCGGGCGCGAAGGCGATCTCGTCCAAGCGCCCCTTACTGGCGCCAGAAGCCCCGCCGGCTCGGCAGCTGCCGCTGCCCGCGCGAACCGCTTTGAGTTGGACACGATGATCGCTGTCCGGCCTTGCGCCGGCGCGGTCTGGGGCTGGTCGGCGCCATCGCTTGCGGTGTGGGGCGCTAGCCGTTGGCGCTCGAGCCGCAGCCTCGATTGCTCGTCCTGCTTGGTGATGAAAGAGGTTTGAGTTGCGACAAGCGCCGCTTGGCGCGAGAGCGAGAGCGTCCTGCCCGCGCCGGGGGTCCAGCGGAGAAGGCAGCGTCCACGAGGCCGCTCTCTTCGTCTCCAGATTCGTAATCGGCATAGATGAGGGTGGTCCGGTAGTCGCGGTGCCCCATCCACTCCTGCAGGACACGCATCGGCACGCCGGCGGCGGCGATCCTGGTGCCGAACGTATGACGCAGATCGTGAAAGCGGATCATCCGCACCCCCGCGGCTTTCAGCGCCTTCTTAAGGCGGCGCACGAGCGGGCCGTGGGGAAGCACTTCGCCACTCAGCGGGTTGGCGAAGACGAGATCGTCCTCGCCGCAGAAGCGGGAGCGCCCAAGGTGGGCTCTCAGTTCGCCCTCGACCCTCCCCGAAAGGGGAACAGCGCGTTCGCCGCTGCGCGACTTCGGCGTCGATCAATAGCCGCGGGTGTAGTTGCGGCGCACCCGAATCCGTTTCGCTTCCCAGTCAACGTCGCGCCAACGCAGTGCGAGTAGCTCGCCTTGGCGCATTCCGGTCATGGCCGCGGTCAGGAAGATCGCTCTATCGGTAGGCCCAAAGGGCTTGTCGGAGACGTCGACGGCGGCGAGCAACGCATCGAGCTCTTGCTGGTTGAGAAACCGGATCTCTGAGCATTCCCGCACCGCGGTCGTCTCACGGAGCGGCACGGGTTCTGCTCGCACCAGTCATGACGCTGGTCGAACTTGAAGACCTGAGATAGGAGCTTGAAGATGCCCGAGCGCGTCCGAGCTGCCTTCCCTGCCTCAGTCAGCGCCGCCATGAGCGCTTCGATTTCGCTCTTCTTCACCTGGCTGACGGCGACTTCGCCAAACCTGGGCAGGAGGTGCGAGCGAAGGATCGACCGATAGTTGTCGAGCGTGGTCGGCTTGCGACCGAGGGCCTCGAGGTCGCGGAGCATCAGTTCTGCAGTGCTCGCGAACGAGACACTTGAGCCAGCCGCGGGTGGTCGTTCGCGAACCATCAGTTCCCGCAGCTTGGCCTCAGCTTGGGTGTGGTTGAGTCCCTCGCCGGTCCCACGTCGGCGCTTGGGTCCCAGACAGCGGTTTGGCCGCCGACCACCGAGATGCCAGCGGCCGTACCAGAGTTCCTGACCGTCGGCTCTCTCTTGGACATAGAGGGTGCCGGTTCCGTATGTGCGGCGGATGCTCGTCTTTTGACTCATCGTTTCTCCTTTTAGACGTGTCCTAGCGGAGGAGGATTTGAGACTCCAGACAGCCGCATTTGGTGGGTCCTCGGCACAAAACCGGCGAACTTCCCCTGCGCGAGGAAACGTCTCGCTCACGCCTGGGCACCCTCGTAGTGCGGTA
This sequence comes from Solirubrobacterales bacterium, assembly GCA_030152805.1. Lineage (GTDB taxonomy): Bacteria > Actinomycetota > Thermoleophilia > Solirubrobacterales > 70-9 > VRUE01. The sequence goes on along the minus strand of JASLIG010000123.1, from coordinate 17,270 downwards.
GAGGTATGCGGCGTTGCTGCCTAAACGGTCCGCAATGGACCGTAAGGCAGCAGTGCCGAAATTCGTGATTTTGATTGAAATGCTCCTATTTGCAGGAGTTTTTAATGCGGCTGAATGGAGTCGAACCATCACGGGCCGTGAAGCCCACAAGGCCCTCAACCTTGCGCGTCTACCAGTTCCGCCACAGCCGCTTGAGGGGCGACGATTCTAGATGTTCGGCCGATCCGGGGCTTTTGGTTGCGAGTGTCCGGGGGGCGCGGTATGGTTGCGAACAGGTGTTCGAGCGTTTTGAAACCCGGCGGGTCGCGGAGGGGAGTTGGGCGTGGAGTTGGATCTGACAAAGAGGCAGAAGGAGATCTTCGACTTCATCCGTCGCTACGCGGCGAAGACCGGCTATCCGCCGACCGTGCGGGAGATCGGCAAAGCGGTTGGCCTGCACTCGTCCTCGACGGTGCACGCGCACCTCTCCAACTTGGAGAAAATCGGCTTGCTCAAACGCGATCCCTCCAAGCCGCGGGCGATCGAGCTGCTCTTCGACAAGGCAAAGAAGACGATCATGCCCGGCAACGGGTTGCCGCTGGTCGGCCACGTCGCCGCCGGCGAGCCGATCGTCGCCGAAGAGAACGTCGAGGACTACATCGAAGTTCCCGACGTGATCGGTGGCGAGGACGGCGACTACATCCTCAAAGTGCGCGGCGAATCGATGGTGGACGCCGGCATCTTCGAGGACGACTACGTGGTCGTGCGGCCGGCTGATGACGCCATCAACGGCGAGATAGTCGTCGCCCTGATTGGCGACGAGGCAACGGTCAAGCGCTTCTTCCGCGAGGACGACCACATCCGCCTGCAGCCTGAGAACGAGACGATGAAGCCGATTCGGACCACCGAGGCGACGGTCTTGGGCAAGGTAGTCGGCGTCTTCCGCAAGATCTGACGGGTCCAGGCGCTGTCAGGGCCATCGGCCTGCTTCGATCATCTTCTTGTAACGGCGCTGTTTGCGCCGGGCATCCGCCAGCGCCAGCGGCAGCAGGCGCAGCGTGAGGCGGGGGAAGAGGTCGAGCAGGCGCAGCTGCAGGCCGCGCCAGCGGGGCAGGATCAGGATGGGGCGGGGGTGCTCGGTCAGCTTGCCGATCTCGGCGGCGACCTTCTCGGCGGTCAGCAGCTGGCCCGAGAAGGAGCCCGCGGCGTCGGTGTCCTCCAGCTTGTCCTCGAGCATCGGCGTCCAGATGCCGTCGGGGCAGACCGCTGATAGATGCACCCCCGCGACGCCCGAGCGGCGGAGGTCGAAGAGGGTGCCAAGGGTGAAGGCCATCGCCGCGTGCTTGCTCGCCGAGTAGTTGACCTCGCCGGGCGCGGCGACGATGCCGGCAAGCGAGACGATGTTGATCACGTGGCCGCGACCGGCGGCGATCATCGGCTCGAGGGCGGCGATCGTTCCGTTCATCGTGCCGAGCGCGTTGACCTCGAGCATCGTCCGCCGGGCCGGCTCGTCCTGCTGCCAGGAGTTGCCTGTTAGGAGCACCCCGGCGTTGTTCACCCAGAGATCGAGTGAGCCGGCTCGCGTCGCGGCTTCCGTGGCCAGCGCGCGGCAGGCCGCCTCGTCGCGCACATCGAGCTCGGACGAGCGCGCTCCCGTGCCGATCTCGGTGGCGGTCCTGGCCGCTGCATCCGCCTCGACGTCGGTGACGTGAACGAGGTAGCCGCGATTACCCAGCTCCAGGGCGATAGCGCGGCCGAGACCACCGCCCGCTCCGGTGACGACGGCTACCGGCATCGCCGCGCAGGATATTCGATGCATTTGTCTCAAGCGCGTGCGGGTCGCGCTACCATCGGTGGGCGGGCCGAGCGACCGCGGGGGGAGAGAAAACCCCTCGAGGAAAGTCCGGACACCACAGGGCATGGCGGTGGGTCATACCCACCCGGGGAAACCCGCGGGAAAGTGCCACAGAAATACACAGCCGATGACGCGGCCACACGTGAGTCGCGAACAGGCAAAGGTGAAATGGTGCGGTAAGAGCGCACCGGCGTCGCGGTGACGCGGCGGCCAGGCAAACCCCGTCAGGTGCAAGGCCAAGCAGGACCGTCGACCCCGCCCGGCGAGGTCCAGGTAGGCCGCAGGCCGCTGCGGCGGCCCCCGGGGCTTTGGCCCCGGGAGACAGATGGTCGCTCACGACAGGATCCGGCTTACAGGCCCGCTAACGAAAAGGCCCCCGCAAGGGGGCCTTTTTCAAGGGCTTCGCAAATTCTGTCTTAGCGTTTGCTAATCTGCCGCGAACTTCCGCTGAATCTTCGCCCACATATCGCGAGGAGCGGGGGACCCAATTGTTGGGGCGAATCGCCGGCATCTGCCGCGTAGCGCAGCTCTTTCAGCGCGAGCCCGTCAGCTAACCCCGTAAGCGTCGCAGAGAGCTATGAAGGCAGGCTGGAACCGCTACGGGCGGAAATATCAATCGGGAGGCGCGCACGCGGGTGGCAGCGCCACTTCGCGCTGGTTGCGCTGGCTGGCCCTGGCGGGCGCGCTGCTCTCCCTGGCTCTGGCGCCCCTCGCAGCCAAGGCGCAGACGGGCGGCATCACCGGTGCGCCCACCGTCGAAAGCATCCCCGCGCAGGGGATCGCCTTCAGCAGCCCGATGCGGACCGCCGGCGCGACCTGGTACGGGCCGGGCCTCTACGGCAACGGCACGGCCTGCGGCCAGACTCTGTACCCGGGGACGATCGGCGTCGCCCACCGCACGCTTCCCTGCGGCACCACGGTCAAGTTCTCCTACCACGGGCACACGTTGGTCACGCGGGTGATCGATCGCGGGCCCTATACGCCGGGCAACGATTTCGACCTCACCAACGGCGCCCGCCTCGCGCTTGGCTTCGAAGGCGTGGACACGGTCCGCTACGCGGTCGCCCTCGGTTCGAGCAAGCACCGCGACTAAGCAGGATTTCGCGGTTTCATGGCTAATCTGCCCCGGAACGGGCAGGTTTCCAACGAGAGGAGCACACGAATGTCGAGGTTTCTGCAAGCAGCCGTTTACGCGAGCCTGCTGGCGCTCCTCGTTGTACTGGCCGGCAGCGCCAGCGCCGCTGCCCCGGAAACACCAGAAAAGCCCCACACGACCGTCGTTCTGGGCGACACCGCGACGACGCCCGACCCGTCTTGTCCCGGCTCTCCCTGCCAGGCAATCGGCAGTGTCACCGGCTTCCAGGTCAGCACCGGGCAGGGCTCGCTGCCGTTCCGCGTGCGCCGCGACGGCAAGGTCAAGTCCTGGACGCTCACCCTCTCCGAGCCAACCAGCAGCCAACGCTCCTTCTTCAACGGCTTCTTCGGCACGCCTCCGGAGGCCCGCCTGGCGATCCTTCGCCGCGTTCCCGGCACCAACCCGCCCCGCTACGAACTGCGCTCCCAGGGCTCGATCCACGTCCTCAGCCCCTACCTCGGCCAGACGGTCAAGTTCGGCGCCTCACTCCCGGTCAAGGCCGGCGATATCGTCGGCCTAACCGTGCCCACCTGGGCCCCGGCCTTCGCCCAGGGCCTCGCCTCGAACAATGCCTGGCGCGCCTCCCGCGAAGCCGGCAAGTGCGTCAACTCCACCGACGTCCGCCAAGGCGAACCCCAACAACAAATCGGCCGCCGAGCCGAATACGGCTGCCGCTACTCAACAGCCCGCCTCCTCTACACCGTCACCGTCGTAGAGGACTAACAAGCTTCAAGAAGTGGGCAGCTGGTCTGCCCGCCCCCCGCGGTCTTCTTTGGTCCCTAGAAAGGGTTCGGGTGCCCTCCCGGCGGCTTGTACTTTTTCGGCAATCCAACTCTCGGACGGCGGTAGCCAATCCACCGAAAAAGTTTGAGCCGGGAGGGGTAGCCGAACCCTCTACGCAACCGAGGGAAGAACCCTAGGCCCGCTCTGGTCTTTGGGCAGCTCAGCCGCCCCCGCGATCAGGCTCTGAAACTCGTTCAGCGCCAGATGCGCGACCGCCTCGAGCAGCTCCTCATCGCTCCAGCCGATCTCCCGCGCCTCCTCGTGGAGGTGGAGCGGCGGGTGGCCGTTGGCCTCGAGCGCGCCGTGCAGGTACTCGAGCAGCGCCGCCTCCTTGGGATCGTTGGAGGTGAAGCTCCTCGCCCGCGAGACCTCGTCGAGGCCGAGGCCGGCGCCGCGCGCCGACTTCGCGTGTTGGGCGATGCTGTAGGTGTCGTCGCGGTACTCGGCGACCGCCAGCGCGATCCGCTCGCGCGTCGCCCGCGGCAGCACGCCGCCACGAAGCTCCGAGCGCATCCGCGTGTAGGCGCGCAGGACCGCCGGCGCGCCGGCCAGCACGCCGACAAACTTGGTGACCGCGCCGCCCGTGGCTTGGATCGTTTTGATCAGGGGGGCGCTCTCGTCAGGTGCCGTCAACTCGTCGTGGATCTGGAACCTGCTCACGTCTGTTTTAACTGTCACGTTGCATCCGCCTCCAGCTCTGATCGGGGAGATTCCGCTTTACAGAGCCTTTATATGGCCTTTACTTTACTTTCAGCCAGCTACTTACGTCTCGTAAGTTATACCTGCTTTTCGGTTGACCTGCAAGTTGCCCGGGGAGGCTTCGCGGTTGCTTAAGGATCGCCACCGGCCCCGCGCACGAGCAGTTGCTCTCTACCCGGATACGTAGATCCGCACGCCTTCGGTTCACCCCTCGCGCCGCTTCGCCTATCGTTGCGCGCTCGAAGCCGACAAGCGCGAGCCCAGGAGGCCCCGAACATGGCAGACCAACCGAAGAGCCCCGCCGACGTCGCCCAGATCGTCAAGGACGCCGGCGTGCGCTTCGTACGCCTCTGGTTCACCGACGTCCTCGGCCAGCTCAAGAGCTTCTCGATCAACGCCTCGGAGCTGGATGACGCCTTCGAGGGCGGCATGGGCTTCGACGGCTCCTCGATCACCGGCTTCAACCCGATCGAGGAGTCCGACATGATCGCCATGCCCGACCCCTCCACCTTCGCCCTGATCCCCTGGCGCCCCGAGGGCGAGAACGCGGTGGCGCGGATGTTCTGCGACATCCAGGTGCCCGGCGGCGACCCCTACGAGGGCGACCCCCGCTGGATCATGAAGCGGGCCCTGAAACGGGCCGAGGAGATGGGCTTCGACGCTTTCAACATCGGGCCCGAGCTCGAGTTCTTCTACTTTCGCTCGGCCAAGCCCGAGGGCGGCGTGCCCGAGGGGCTGGATGAGGGCGGCTACTTCGACCTGACCACGCTCGACGCCGGCTCCGACGTGCGCCGCGACACCGTGCTGGCGCTGGAGAAGATGGGGATCCACGTCGAGTACACCCACCACGAGGTCGGTCCCTCCCAGCACGAGGTCGACATGCGCTACAAGAACGCGCTGGCGATGGCCGATGACTGCATGACCTACCGCATCGTGGTCAAGGAGTACGCGATGAAATACGGCTGGCACGCGACCTTCATGCCCAAGCCCCTCTTCGGCGAGAACGGCTCCGGCATGCACGTGCACCAGTCGCTGACAAAAGGCGGCAAGAACGCCTTCTTCGACCCCGACGACCAGTACTTCCTCTCGCCGACGGCGAAGGCCTTCATCGCCGGCCAGCTCAAGCACGCGCGCGAGATCTCACCGCTCTTCGCCCAGTGGGTCAACTCCTACAAGCGCCTCGTGCCCGGCTTCGAGGCCCCCGTCTACCTGGCCTGGTCGCGCCGCAACCGCTCAGCCCTGATCCGCGTGCCGCTCTATCACCCCGGCAAGGAGGGGGCGACGCGGGCCGAGCTGCGCTGCCCCGACCCCGCCTGCAACCCCTACCTCTGCTTCGCCGGCATGCTGCAGGCCGGCCTGGAAGGGATCGAGAAGGGCTACGAGCTGCCCGAGCCGATGGAGCAGAACCTCTACCACCTCTCGCCCGAGGAGCTCGCCCACCAGGGGATCGAGCAACTGCCGGCGACGCTGGGCGAGGCGATCGAGGTCGCGGCGGAGTCCGAGCTGGTCCTGCGCACGCTCGGCGAGCACACCTTCCGCCGCTTCGTCGAGATCAAGCGGCAGGAGTGGGACGAGTACCGGGTGCAAGTGACTCCGTACGAGATCGAGCAGTTTCTGCCCGTCCTATAGCGGCTCGGCGCGAGGAGCGCTAGGGGCGGGCCGGCTCGCGCTCGATACCGGCTGGCGAAGCTCCGCCGGTGTCGTCCCTTGGCCTGGAGAGCGCCGAGGGCCACCAGAACTTGTCGCCGAGGCTGAGGGCGATCGATGGGACGAGGACGCTGCGGACGAGGAAGGTGTCGAGGAGGACGCCGAAGGCAACTACGAAGCCGAGCTCAGTGAGGAAGGTGAGGGGGAGGACGGCCAGTACCGAGAAGGTGCCGGCGAGGACGATGCCGGCGCTGGTGATGACGCCGCCGGTGACCGCGAGCGCCCGCAGGATTCCCTGTTCGGAGCCGTGGGCGATTGTCTCCTCGCGGGCGCGGGCAATCAGGAAGATGTTGTAGTCGACTCCCAGGGCGACGAGGAAGACGAAGGCGAAGAGTGGCATCGAGGGGTCGGAGCCGGGGAAGCCGAAGATCACGTCGATGACGAAGTAGCCCACCCCGAGCGCGGCGAGGAAGCTGAGGATCACGGTCCCGATCAGGACCAGTGGCGCCGCCACGGCGCGAAGCAGGGCGATCAGGATCAGCAGGACCACGATCAGGATCAGCGGTGGGATCACGATCGAGTCCCAGCCGGCGGCGTCGCGGACGTCGAATTCGACTGCGGTCGGCCCGCCGACCAGCGTGCCCGGAGCGACCGAGTGGGCCGCTTCCCGGATCGGATCGACCAGGTCGAAGGCCTCGGTCGAGTACGGGTTCGGTTCGAGGACTCCCTGGACCAGGATGCCGGGAGGGCCCTCCGCCACGGGCCCGGAGACCGCCTCGACGCCGTCCACCTGGGCAACCGACCGCCGAACGGCCGGGACGTCGGCGCGGTCCGGCACGACGATGTCGGTGAGCGCGGTCGTCCCGGAGGGGAAGCTCTTATCGAGCAGGTGCTGGCCTTCGACCGATTCGACTTCGGTGCGGTAGCTGTCTTCGCTGGTCAGTTCGGTCGAGAAGAAGGCGAAGCCGCCGCAGAGGACAAGCAGGATGACGATCGAGCCGCCCATCACCCGGCGCGGCGAGGCAGCGACCCGCTGTCCCACCCGTGCCCAGAACCCGTGGGTGACGTCGGCGGCGTGCTCGAGCCGGTGGCGGCGGATCTCGTAGGGCGTGAAGATCGCTTTGTCGAGCGGGCCGACGATCAGCGAGGGGATGCGCCGTCCGCTGAGCCGGCGCAGGAGCCAGTTGATCAGCACCAGGATCAGGACCGGCGGGAAGATGATCAGCAAGCAGGCGAGAAAGACTCTGGCGAAGGCGCCGAACCCCGAACCGTCGACGATCGAGCGCCGCGCCCGCTCGGAGACCCCGTCGGCGCTCGGCGCGGTCTCCGGCGTGTGCGGCACGAACGGCCAGAAGGCGCGGCGGCCGAAGATCGTCAGCAGCGCCGGCAGCAGGGTCAGCATCGAGAGCGCCGCGCAGGCGATGCCGATCGCGGCGATCGGGCCGAGGCCGGCGGTGCCGTTGACCTTGGCGATGGTCAGGCAGAGCAGCGCCGCGATCACCGTGGCGGCCGAGGCGAAGATCGCCGGCCCGGCCGAGGCGAGCGCCGTGCGCATCGCCTCGTGCTTGTCGACGGTCCGGTGCAGCTCCTCGCGGTAGCGGGCGACGAGCAGCAGCGCGTAGTCGGTGCCCGCCCCCAGCACCAGCACCGACATGATCGAGCTCGACTGGCCGTTGATCGTCACCCCCAGCTCGGAGACCCCGTAGCCGATCGAGCGCGAGAGCGTCTCGGCGAAGATCACCGAGGCGAGCGGGATGAGGAAGAACATCGGCGAGCGGTAGATGACGATCAGCAGGAAGATCACGAGGCTGAGCGCGGCCAGCAGCAGCGTCCCGTTGATGCCTTCGAAGACTTCGATCGCGTCGGCGGAGAAGCCGGCGCCGCCGGTGATCTTCACCTCGAGGCCGCCGCCGGGGTCGGTGATCTCGTCGCGCCAGTCCTTGACCGGGTCGACGATTCGTTCCCCCTCGCCTTCGGCTTTGATGTAGGCGGTGATGATCGCCGCCTTGCCGTCGCGGGAGCAGATCGGGCCGACGAAGGGCGCGTAGTCGGCCGGCTGGCCGGGCACGGTGCTGGTCGGGCCGGCGCATCCGGGCGGCTGGTTCGCCAGGGCGGCTTTGGCCGCCGGTCCGCGTGCCTGCTCCTTGCCGCCCGAGGCAGCAGTCGCACCGTCCGCGATCACGCCCGGGTAGCGCTTTTGGGTCATCTTGCCGACGTCTTCTTCGATCGTGCGGCGGTCGGCGGCGGTGAGGCCCGAGGCGCGCCTGTAGATGATCACCGCCGGCGCGATTTCGCCGTTCTGCAGGGATTCGGTCGCGTCGAGCGCCTTGGTCGATTCGGCGCTGCCGGGCAGGTAGGAGGTCGCCTCGTTGCTTTCGGCGTCTTCGAACTTGCCCGGCAGGTTGGCCGGCCCGGCGGCGATGAAGATCACCAGGAACCAGATCGCGAAGACGATCCACTTCGAGCGACGGCCGGCGGCGAAGGTAAAGAGGGAGCCCTTCACTGGTCCTGCATCCTTAGCAGGTCGGCCAAGGCGTCGGCGTCGGTTACCGGCTGCTTGCAGGCGAAGCGCTCGCAGACATATGCCGTCGATCTGCCCTGGTTCATCGGACGATCTCTGAGCAGCTCCGGGGTGTCGCTGCCCCCGGGGCCGCCGGCAAGGACGAGGTGGGGGCGGAATTTCGTGCGGACCGTCGTGGCCAGCTCAGACAGGTCATCGCCGATCAGGGCCACCTCCTTGGTCGGGGCGAGGTGGAAATCGAGGGCCCGCAGCAGGTAGGCGAAGGAGTCGGGGTGCTGCTCCGCCGGCTTGGCGAAGAGGGCGAAGACGCGCTCCGCGGCCTGTTCGTAGCGGCGCTCGCCGCTGAGTGCCGCGAGGCGCAGCAGGCCCATTGCCGCCGCCGAGTTGCCGGACGGGATCGGGTGGTCGCCGACCTCCTTGCGACGGGCGATCAGCGCTTCGTGTGCATCGGAGGTGGAGAAGAAGCCGCCCCGGTCGGGGTCGGCGAAGCTGCCGAGGATCGTCTCGGCGAGGGCGCTGGCCCGCTCGAACCACTCGGGCTCAAAGCTCGCTTCGTAGAGGGTCAGCAGCGCCTCCATCAGGAAGGCGTGGTCCTCGAGGTAGGCGCCGAGGTGGGCACGGCCGTCCTTGTAGGTGCGCAGGAGGTTGCCCTCGGGATCCCGCAGCTTGGTCCAGATGAAGTCGGCGCAAGTGCGGGCGGCGTCCAGGTAGTCGTCGCGTTCCAGCACGGCGCCGGCCTCGGCGAGGGCGGCGATCATCAGCGCGTTCCAGGAGGTGAGGCGCTTGTCGTCGAGTCCGGGCCAAACGCGCTTGGCGCGGACCTCATAGAGGGCGCGGCGGGCCTCCCCGAGCCCTGTTGGCTCGGGCGCGTCCACGCCGTGGGCGAGGTGCAGGATGTTCCGCCCCTCGAAGTTGCCGCGCTCGCTGACCCCGTAGTAGTCGATCACCGACGGCGCGGCGTCGCCGAGGACCGCGCGGATCTCATCCGGGGTCCAGACGTAGAAGCGCCCCTCCTCGCCCTCCGAATCGGCATCGAGGGCCGAGTAGAAGCCGCCCTCGGGGCCGCGCATCTCGTCCAGCACCCAGTCGAGCGTCTCCTCGCAGACCCGCCGGTAGCGCTGGTGGCCGAAGGCCTGCCAGCCGTGCAGGTAGGCGCGCGCGAGCAACGCGTTGTCGTAGAGCATCTTCTCGAAGTGGGGGACGAGCCAGGCCGCGTCGACCGAGTAGCGGGCGAAGCCGCCGCCCAGCTGGTCGTAGATGCCGCCGGCGAGCATCGCGTCGAGGGTCAGTTCGGGGATCGCGCGCTCACCGCGGCTGAGCAGCAGCTCGAGCGAGGAGGCCGGGGGGAACTTGGGCGCCCCGCCGAAGCCGCCGCGCTGGCGGTCAGCGGCGCCGCGCAGACGCTCGACCGCCACCTCGATCGAGCTCGCTCCGGCCGGCTCGTCCGCCGGCTCGACCCGCCCGATCGCGCCGAGTCGGGCGCGCATCTGCGGCGCCCGCTGCCGGATTTCCCCGCGCTGGGTCGCGAAGGCGCCGACGACGGCCTCCATCACCATGCGGAAGCTCGGCATGCCGCGCCCCTCCTCGGGCGGGAAGTAGGTGCCGCCGTAGAAGGGCACGCCCTCGGGATCGCAGAAGACGGTCATCGGCCAGCCGCCCTGCCCGCTGATCGCCTGCACCGCCTCCATGTAGAGGGCGTCGACGTCGGGACGCTCCTCGCGGTCGACCTTGACGTTCACGAAGTGCTCGTTCATGTAGGCGGCGGTCTCGGGATTCTCGAAGGACTCGCGCTCCATCACGTGGCACCAGTGGCAGGCGGAGTAGCCGACCGAGAGCAGGATCGGCCGGTCCTCCGTGCGCGCCCGCGCCAGTGCCTCCTCGCCCCACGGGTACCAGTCGACCGGGTTTTCGCGGTGCTGGAGCAGGTAGGGGCTGGTCTCGCCGGCGAGGCGGTTGGCCATGGCCTCACAGTACCCGCGGCCCGCCGAAACCAGCGCTGGACCTCTGGACCTGCAGTTTTCGCAAAACCAGGTAGATGAAATTCGTACGCATTCAAGGCCCCCATGCCTGAGTGGTCATCCGAGGTTCCGCGGAAAGCACTAACTTCACATGGTGGGGAAAGACGGACTACAAATTCAGAGCGATCCGGCGATCCAGACTGTGCTCGCCAAACTCGATCCGGACGATCGAGAGGTCATCGACGAGGCACTCGCCAGGGCGGCGAAAACCGAGGCCGAGCTCCGCTACATCGCCGACCACGACTCGCTCACGGGGCTGCTCGATCGCCGCCGCTTCCGCGCCGAGCTCGACCAGTACGTCTCCTTCACCGCCCGCTACGGCGGTCTCGGGGCGGTGATGATCATCGACATCGACGGCCTCAAGGCGATCAACGACAGCCTCGGCCATCACGCCGGCGACAACCTGATCCGCCACGTCGCCGCGATCATGCGCGAGCGGGTGCGCGCCACCGACATCGTCGCTCGCCTCTCCGGCGATGAGTTCGCGGTCTTGATGCCACAGACGGACACGGCCGGGGCGCTGCAGCTCGGCGAGGACCTGCGCGCCCAGATCGCCGAGGACGCCGCCGCCGGGCTCGACACCGAGAGGGCGACGATCAGCGTCGGCATCACGATGTTCGGAGGGGAGCGCGGCGTCGGCGCCGAGGCGATCCTGGTCGCCGCCGACCAGGCGATGTACCGGGCAAAGGAGGAGGGGCGCAACCAGATCGCGCTCTTCCAGGACCCGGGCGAGCCGCAGCGCCAGCAGCGTCGCCAGCAGACGACGAGCGCGCGGATCCGCGAAGCGCTGACCCAGGATCGACTCAGCCTGCACACCCAGCCGATCCGCAGCCTCGCCTCGGGTGGGATCGAGCGCTACGAGCTGCTGCTGCGGATGACAAGCGACAGCGGTGAGCTGCTGCCGGCAGCCTCCTTCATCGAGGCCGCCGAGCGCTCCGGCATGGTCCAGGAGCTCGATCGCTGGGTCGTCGCCCAGGCGCTGGAGCTGCTGGCGCAGCGCGAGCGCGACGGCGACCCGGTCTCGCTGCACGTCAACCTCTCCGGCGCTTCGGTGGCCGATCTTTCTGTGCTCGAATTCATCGAGCGCCGCCTCGACGAGGGGCAGGCGGACCCGGCGCGCTGCACCTTCGAGATCACCGAGACGGCGCGTGTCCACAACTACGAAGCGGCGGCCGGCTTCGCCGATCGCATCACCGAGTTCGGCTGCCAGGTGGCGATCGACGACTACGGCGCCGGCTTCGGGCCCTTCCACTACCTGAAGAGCATCCCCTTCGACCTGATCAAGATCGACGGCTCCTTCGTGCGGGACATGCCCAACAGCGACGCCGATCAGCTCACCGTCCAGGCGATCGTGCAGATCGCCCGCGGCCTCGGCAAGACGACGATCGCCGAGTACGTCCAGGACGACGTCACGGCGCAGATGCTGCTCGAGTACGGCGTCGACATGGCGCAGGGCTACCACCTCGGCCGCCCGGTTGACGTCGCCGAGGCGCTTTAGCCCGCGCGCAGCTGCGCGCGCTTGATCTTGCCGCTGCTGGTCTTCGGCAGCTCGGCGGCAAACTCGACGATGCGGGGGAACTTGTAGGGAGCGGTCTCGCGCTTGCAGTGCTCCTGCAGCTCACGGGCGAGCTCGTCGCTGGGCTCGCGCTCGCGCGGCACGACGATCGCCCGCACGACGGCCCCGCGCTCGGGGTCGGGGGCGGCGACCGCGGCTGCCTCGGCGACGGCCGGGTGGGAGAGCAGCGCCGACTCGACCTCGGTGGGACCGATCCGGTAGCCGGCGGAGAGGATGATGTCGTCGTCGCGACCCTCGAAGTAGAGGTAGCCGTCGGCGTCTTCGCGGACGAGGTCGCCGGTCGGCCACCACTCGCCGTCGAAGCGCTCGCCGTCGAGGTAGCGCGAGAAGAAGGTGGGGGAGGAGGCGGCGCGAAGTTGCAGCTCGCCCTCGACGATCCGGGTCTCGAGCCCCGGCAGCGGTTTGCCCATCGAACCCTGGCGCACAGGTTCGCCGGCGAGGTTGCCGCTGATGTGGCCGGTCTCGGTCTGGCCGTAGCCGTCGGCGGGCTCGAGCCCCATCGCCTCGCCGAAGGCGGCGATCGTCTCCACCTCCAGCGGCTCGCCGGCCGAGACCATGCGGCGCAGGGCGGGCAAGCGGCGCAGGGCCGTGCGCTTGGCGAGCATCCGGTACTCGGTCGGCGCCTGGCAGAGCACGTTGACGCCGAGCGCCGCGGCGACGTCGAGCCGCTCGGCCGGGTCGAAGCGACCGTCGTGGATGGCGGCGGCGGCACCGGTCAACCAGGGGGCGAGGAAGACGTTGCGGGCGGACTTCGACCAGCCGGTCGCCGTCGTGCACCAGACCAGCTCGCCCCGGCGCGAGCCGAGCCAGTGCTCGGCCTGCGCCCGCTGTCCCTGCAGGTAGCGGTAGGCGTGGACAACGCCGCACGGCTCGCCCGTGGTGCCGGAGGTGAAGACGATCAGCGCCGGGTCCTCGGCATCCATCGGCTCGATCGCGGCCGGCGTCTCCTGCGGTCGGTCCTCGTTGAGGACGGCCGCGACCTCGTCCATCGTCATCGTCGCGACGCCGTCGGGCAGCTCCGCCAACAGAGCGTCCTCGCCGACGCACAGCGCCGGATTTGCCGCGGCGATCCGCAGCGCCAGGTCATGCCTGCGCAGCTGCGTATTGCAGGGCAGCGCCACCGCCCCCATCCGCCAGCAGGCAAGCAACGACAACACCCACTCGATCCGATTCCCCACCAACGTCATCACCACATCTCCACGCTTGACCCCCCGAGCCGCAAACGCCCCCGAGAGCCCCGCCGAGCAAGCAATCAGTTCCCCGAAGTACCAGTCCCGCCGATTCTCTTCAGCGTCTACGGCAACGATCCCCAACCGCGAGGCGGGGGATCGCTCGAGCACGTCCTCGATGAAGTTCACGATGCGGGGAGAGTCATCGACGGTTGGGACTTATAGGGAATGCGACCCGGACAGGCTTAATACCTTTCGGTATTATACTTGAAAGTATAATACCTCAAAGGCCACTTAGTTAGATACTAGTAGGTATAATACTAATTGGTATAATGGCAACCGATAGTGCCAATCCCTTCAGTTTCGGCGCCTTGGCGCTGGACGATGCCTTCGCCGACCGGGAGGCGGAGCTCGCCGAGCTCACGAATGACATCCGCAACGGACAGGACGTCGTCGTCTTCGCTCCTCGCCGCCTAGGCAAGTCCTCGCTCGTCTGGCGAGCGGCCGCCGCCCTTGCTGCGGAAGGCGTGCTCGTCGCCCAGATCGACCTGATGACGACTCCCAGCAAGGAGAGCCTCGCCGCCGCCCTCGCCCGATCGGTCTACGAGCAGATCGCCTCCACCATCGAGCGAGTACGCGAGCGGGCGCTCGCCCCTTTTCGCGGGCTCCAGGTTCAGCCGACGATCAACGTCAACCCTGACGATGGCACGCTCGCCTTCAGCTTCGGCGTGGCTCAGCGGCCGGCCGACATAGACGCGACGCTCGAACGGCTGCTCGAATTGCCGGCGGAGCTGGGTGGAGCACGGCGCCATCGCGTCGCCCTGGTCATGGACGAGTTCCAGGAGATCGTCTCCATCGACCCCGATTTGCCCAAGCTCTTGCGGTCTGTCTTTCAGCGGCAATCTGAGATCTCCCACGTCTACCTCGGCAGCAAGCAGCACATCATGGAGCAGATCTTCAATGACGCCAACGAGCCCTTTTGGCGCAGCGCCAAGTCGATCGAGCTGGGACCGATCCCCGCAGCGCCTTTCGGGGAGTTCATTGCCAAGCGCTTCAAGGCAGGTGGACGCGACGTGGGATCGGGTGTCATAGCCGAGCTACTCAGGCGCACTGGCGGTCATCCCTATGCCACGCAGGAGTTCTGCTACGCCCTTTGGGGGCAGACGGCCCCAGGAGAAATCGCCTCGGGCGCCAACCTCTCACTCGCGCTCGGTGCAGTGCTGCGCTCCGAGCATGCTCACTTCAGTCTGCTCTGGGATGGTGCTTCCGCGGTACAGAAGCAGGTCCTGCAGGCGCTCGCTCGCGAAGCCGGTCATCCCTTTAGCGCTTCCTACCGTGATCACCACAATCTGCCGGCAGCTACCAATGTCCAGAAGGCGTTGGCCGCGCTGACGAAGCAGGAACTGGTCAGCGGCGAAGCTGGCGCCTACCGAATCACCGAGCCCTTCCTCGCCGAGTGGCTGCGGGCGAACATCGACGGCGTCTATCCCAGCTGACTCCGAGAAGAGGGCCTACCGCAGTTCGGAAGATGACTTCCCCAGCAACTGCCGCGCGACGATCAGCAGCTGGATCTGCTGAGTCCCCTCGAAGATGTCGAGGATCTTCGCGTCGCGCGCCCACTTCTCGAGCAGCTCGTTCTCGGTGTAGCCGACGCTGCCGCAGAGCTCGACGCAGCCGAGGCTGACGTCGACGCAGGTGCGCCCGGCCTTCGCCTTCGCCATCGAGGCCTGCAGCGAGTTGGGCTTGCCGTTGTCAGCCATCCAGGCCGCCTGCAGGGTAAGCAGATGGGCCGCCTCGTAGTCGGACTCCATCTCCAGGTAGCGCGCCGCGGCGGCGGACTGGGAGAGCGCCGGGCGGTCGTAGTCGATCTCGACGCCGGCCTCTTCGAGCCGCCTGCGCGTCTCCTCCAGCGCGGCGCGGGTGACGCCGACCGCCATCGCGGCGACCAGCGGCCGGGTGTTGTCGAAGGTCTGCATCGCGCCGCCGAAGCCCTGCTTGGTATTGACCTCCGGATCACCGAGCAGCGCCTCCTTCGGCACGCGGCAGTTCTGCAGGGTGAAGTTGGCGGTGTCGGAAGCGCGAATGCCGAGCTTGTGCTCGAGCCGGTCGAGCTTCAGGCCCGGGTTGTCGCGCTCGACGATGAACGACTTGATCGCAGCCCGTCCGATCTTGCGGTCGAGCGTTGCCCAGACCACGATCAGGTCGGCCCGGTCGCCCGACGTGACGAAGATCTTCTCGCCGTTGAGCACGTACTCGTCGCCGCTGAGGTCGGCGGTGGTGCGGATCGCGGCCGAGTCGGAGCCCGCCTCGGGCTCGGTGATCGCCATCGCCGCCCACTTGCCGCCGTAGCGCTCGAGCTGCTCGTCGCTCGCCACCGATGCGATCGCCGAGTTGCCGAGGCCCTGGCGGGGCATCGAGAGCAGCAGGCCGACGTCGCCCCAGCAGAGCTCGATGATGCCGAGCACGGTGGAGAGGTTTGAGCCGTTGCGGTTGCCCTCCTCGCTCTTGCCGCTGGACTCGCGGCGCACGCCGGCGGCACCGGCGCCGCCGATGTCGGAGCCCTCGTTCATGCCGTCGATCAGCGAGGCGAGCATGTCGAGCTCCTTCGGGTAGGAGTGCTCGGCCTCGTCGTACTTGCGCGAGATCGGCCGGAAGACCTCCGTCGCGACCTGGTTCGCCTGGGTGACGAGGGGCTTGAACTTCTTCGGTATCTCCAGATTGATCATGTGAGTTCCTTTAGCTCTAGACGAGCAGGGCGCCCTCCATCACGCCCGCTGCGCGGAGGTCGCGGTACCAGCGCTCGACCGGGTGCTCCTTGACGAAGCCGTGGCCGCCGAGCAGCTGCACTCCTTCGGAGCCGATCTGCATGCCCTTCTGGGTACAGAGCCGGCGGGCCATCGCCGCCTCGCGGGCGAAGTCCTGGCCCTGGTCGGCGCGGCTTGCCGCGCGGTAGGTGGCGAGCCGCATGCCTTCGGACTCGATGCCGACGTCGGAGACCGCGAAGGCCACGCCCTGGCGGTTGGAGATCGGTTCGCCGAAGGCGGTGCGCTCGTTGACGTACTCCTTGACGTAGTCGAGCGTCGCCTGGGAGGTGCCTACCGCCAGCGAGCACCAGGCCAGGCGGGCGCGCTGCACGCACTCGACGTAGTCCTCGCGGGCGCCCTCGCCGAGCAGCGCCGTGCCGGGCAGGCGCACGTCGGAGAGCAGCAGACGGCCGGTGGTGGCGGGGCGCAGCCCCATCGCGGGCTCGTCCTCGACTTCGAGCCCGGCCGCCCCGGACTCGATCACGAAGAGCGCCGGGCCGACGCCCTCGGCCTCGGCGGCGACGAGGAACAGCTCGCAATCTTTGGGACGAGCGACGAGCGACTTGACGCCGTTCAGCAGCCAGTCCTCGCCGTCCGGGCGCGCCTCCGTCTCCAGCGCCAGCGGATCGAATAGGGGCCGCGGCTCGAGGATCGCCAACGCCGCCGCCGGCGTGTCCTCACCGGTGAAGGCGGGCAGGTAGGTCGCCTCCTGCTCGGGCGTGCCCCAGTGGCCGATCGCGGTGGCGACGGCGCCGGGAGCAAGCGCCGCGTAGGCGATGCCCATGTCGCCGTGGGCGAGCGCCTCGCCGATCAGCACGCTGGTCACCGCGGCCTGCTCGTGCATGACGCCGCCGAGCTCCTCGGGGACGCCGAGCATGTTGACGCCGAGCTCGTTCGCCTGCGAGAGGACCTCCTCCGGCGTGGCGCGGTCGAAGTCGGCCTGCTTTGCGACCGGACGTACCTTCGCCTCGGCGAAGTCGCGCACCCCTTCCTGCAGCATCTGCTGCTCGTCGTCGGGAGTGATGTCGAAGAGGCTGCGCGGCTTGCCAGTCGACTGCCGCGCCGGTCCGGTCAGGTTCTGGGC
>JASLIG010000090.1 GCA_030152805.1 Solirubrobacterales bacterium | reverse complement strand
ATTACCTGCGGATGGCGGCCGAGCGCAGTCTCGAGCGGCTCGGGGTGGAGCGCTTCGACCTGTTGCTCCTCCACAACCCCGACCGGATCGGCTACTCGAGCGAGGCGGTCTGGGACGGCATGGCGGCGCTGCGGGAGGCGGGCCTAGCCGCACGGATCGGCGTCGCTCCGGGCCCGGCAAACGGCTTCACCCTCGACCTGATCGCCTGCCTGGAGCGCTTCGGCGAGCGCATCGACTGGGCGATGATCATCCTCAACCCGTTCGAGCCCTGGCCCGGCGAGCTCTGCCTCGGGGCGGCCGAGCGCAGCCTCGAGCGGATCGGCGCCGACTCCTTCGACCTGCTCCTGCTCCACAACCCCGATCGCATCGGCTACACCAGCGAGGCGGTCTGGGACGGGATGGAGGCACTGCGCGAGGCGGGCCTGGCGGCGCAGATCGGCGTCGCTCCCGGCCCTGCCAACGGCTTCACCCTCGACCTGATCTCCTGCCTGGAGCGCTTCGGCGAGCGGATCGACTGGGCGATGATCATCCTCAACCCGTTCGAGCCCTGGCCCGGCGAGCTCTGCCTCGACGCGGCCGAGCGCCACGGAGTCAGGGTGGTCACCCGGGTCGTCGATTACGGCGGCCTCTTCTGGGGCGACCTGCGTCCCGGTATGGACCTGGCGCGGGGGGATCACCGCGCCTTCCGCCCCGAGGGCTGGATCGAGGCGGGGCTGGAGAAGCTGGAGCGGGTGCTGCCCTACGCGGAGCGGGCGGGCCTGACGCCGATCCAGCTCGCCTGCCAGTGGAACCTCGCCCACGCCGCGGTCGAGTGCGTCGTGCCGACCCTGATCCAGGAGGCCGGCCCAGGCGCGCGGCCGATCGAGCAGCAGCGCACCGAGCTTGCCGGGCTGCCGGCCGAGCAGCGGCTCGGCGAGGAGGACGTCGCAGCGATCCGGGCGATCGGCGACAACACGGGCTGCATGGCGCTGAAGGGCGCCAGTCTCCAGCACGAGGGCGATGAGCGTCCCGATCGCTGGCCCCTCGACGACGATTTGGCCGCCGTGGGCAGTCGCTGGGGCATCGATCCCGCCCAGGACCTAGTCCAGGCCTGAGCGGGCATCCGCGGGGGCGGATAGCGTCGGGCTCGATGCGGCTCGACGAGCACAGCCGGCCCTGGTGGACGCTGATTGGCGCCTGCTCGGGGCTCTTCCTGCTGATGCTCGACTCCACCGTCGTCGCCCTGGCGCTCTCCTCGGTGCGGGCTGACCTCAGCGCCAGCGCCACCGAGCTGCAGTGGGTCATGAACGGCTACCTGCTGACGATCGCCGTGCTAGTCGTCACCGCTGGCCGCCTCGGCGACATGTTCGGCCGCAAGCGCGTCTTCTCGGTCGGCATGGTTCTCTTTGCCGCTGGCTCGGTGCTTTCCGGCGCCGCCCAGGACCCGACGATGCTGATTGGCGGCAGGGTGTTGCAGGGGGTCGGCGCTGCGCCGATGCTTTCCCTCTCGCTGGCGATTGTCTGCAACGTCTTTCCGGCGGCTCAGCAGCCACGCGCCCTGGGGATATGGGCGGCGGTCTCCGCCGTTGCCCTCGCGATTGGTCCCGTGGTCGGCGGGGTTCTGATCGAGCTCGACTGGCGTTTGATCTTCTGGATCAACCTGCCGGTCGCGGCCGCCGGGCTGGCGATCGTGATCGCGGCGACGCCGGAGTCGACCGATCCCGGTGCCGGCAGGCACGTCGACCTCGGTGGCTTGCTAACGCTCGGCGCCGGCCTGGGGGCGGTGGTGCTGGCGATGGTGCAGTCGCGCGAATGGCCTGCGAGCGTGACGGCGGCGCTCGCGGTCTTCGGCGTGCTCGCGCTTGTTGCCTTCGCCGCGATCGAGCGACGGGTGCGAGAGCCGATCGTCGAATTCGCCCTCTTCCGCAACGGCCCCTACTTCGGCGCCAGCGCCGCCGCCTTCGCCGTCGTCGGCTCCTACTGGGCGGTGATGTTCTTCCAGCCCCAGTACCTGCAGGACGCCCGCGGCCACTCGGCGATCCTCAGCGGCCTGCTGATCCTGCCGGTGACGGCGCCGATGGTCTTCATCTCGCCCTTCTCGGGACGCCTCATAGGACGCTTCGGCGCCCGCCGCCTGATGACCGCGGGGATGGCGTTCGGCGTCGCCGGCCTGATCGCGCTGACGCAGATCGACCCACACTCCTCCTACGCGCTGCTGCTCGGCGGCTACGTGCTTTTCGGCATCGCGATCGGCCTCGTCTACGCGCCGATGTCGACCGCGGCAATGGCGGCGATGCCGGCCGAGAAGGTCGGCATCGCCTCGGGGGTGCTGGCGATGGACCGCATCGTCGCCGGCTCGCTCGCCCTGGCGGCGACCGGCGCCGCCTTCCACGCCTTGCAGGCGGGCGGGGACTCCTTCAGCGACTCGATCGCCGGCGCGACCTGGGTCTCGGTCGTCCTCTGCCTGATCGGCGCCGTCCTCACCTGGTCCTTCGTCCGCGACCCCGAACGTCCCGGTCCCAAACCCGAGATCGCCGGCGAGCCGCATCCGAACGAGCTACACCACCATATGCACCACCGGCATTTCCACCTCTAGCCCCCCATTTGCGGCCTTAGGTGACCGGTTTCCTTGACAACGTCTATTCCGAGCTGTCCACTTGGGATTGACCACACCGCATTCCAAAGCGGTTTTTGCCATCCTAAAGGGAGATGTCAGCGCTTCCTGGGGATGAGCTCCATGAGTTGTCTGAACGCCAAGATCCCCGCCTACTGAGGGCTCTCGACGTCGTCGCCCCTGGCGGCGCGCTGCGCGAGGGCCTCGACAACATCGTTCACTCGCGCACCGGCGGTCTGATCGTCGTCGGCGACCCGGGAGACATCTCCCACCTGCTCTCCGGCGGCATCAAGCTCGACATCGATTACACGCCGGCGATGCTCTACCAGGTGGCGAAGATGGACGGGGCGATCGTGCTCAACGCCGAGGCGACCAAGATCGCCTGGGCCAACGTGCAGCTGATGCCCGACCCGACCATCCTTTCCTCGGAGACAGGGACCCGCCACCGCACCGCCGAGCGGGTCTCCAAACAGACCGAGGCGCTGGTTGTCGCGATCTCCCAGCGCCGCGACGTCGTTTCCCTCTACATCGAGGGAACCAAGTACATCCTTCAGGACATCCCCGCAGTGCTGGCCAAGGCCAACCAGGGCCTGGCGACGCTCGACAAGTACCGGGCCCGCCTTGACCAGGTCTCCAACCGCCTCACCGTGCTCGAGTTCGAGGGCGGCGGCGTCCTCTACGACGCGCTCGCGGTGCTGCAGCGGGCCGAGTTGGTCACGCGCATGGCGGTCGAGGTCGAGCGCTACATCGTCGAGCTCGGCACCGAGGGCCGCCTGATCGAGATGCAGCTGGAGGAGACGATGGTCGGCGTCGCCGCCGACAAGACCGCGCTGGTGCGCGACTACTCGGTCGAGGATTCAGAGCAGAACCTGGCCGGCGTATTGCAGTCGCTGGCTCGGCTGCCGCACGAGGACGTGCTCGACTTCGGGCGCCTCGCCGAGCTGCTCGGCTACGACCGCAAGCTCAATACGCTCGACTTCCCGGTCGCTCCGCGCGGCTACCGCGTGCTCGGCCGCGTGCCGCGCATCCCCAAACTTGTCGTCCAGAAGATCATCCACGAGCTGGGTGGGCTGGAGGAGGTCCTCGCTGCCTCCGACGCCGACCTGGAGGCCGTCGACGGTGTCGGCTCGACGCGAGCCAAGGACATCCGTGAGGGCCTGCGCAGGCTCCAAGAGGTCGATCTGGTTGACCGGTACCTACAAAGCTGAAACGGCGACTGGCGCCGTTGACGAGAGAAAGGAGCACCCGATTTCTGAGCTAGCAGAGGAGGCCATGGAGGCGGGCTTCGAAGCTGACGTTGAGGTCCCTTACGTCTGCGACTTCGAAGAGGGGGACAAGGTCGTCTATCCCCACCACGGCGCTGGTCTCGTGCTGAAGAAGGAGTCCCGGGAGCTGATGGGGGAGGAGCGTGATTACCTCACGATCAAGATCCTCCACAACGAGCTCACGGTGATGGTCCCCTGCGAGAACGCGGGCGTTGCTGGCCTGCGCCGCGTTATCGACGAGGAAGAAATCAAGAAGGTCACCGACGTTCTCACCGACGACGTCTCGGATATGCCGAAGAACTGGAACCGGCGCTTCAAGTACAACCGCGAGAAGATCAAGACCGGGGACGTGTTCGAGCTGGCCGAGGTCGTTCGCAACCTTGCCATCCGCGAGATGGAAAAGGGCCTCTCAACCGGTGAGAAGCAGATGTACACGCGGGCGAAGAAGATCCTCGCCTCGGAGTTCATGTACGCGCTCGACAAAGACGAGGAGGGCGCGGAGGAGTACCTCGACGGGCTGTTGGAGGAGCGTTTCGCCGCCACGGCGTAGCTCCGCAGCGTCCGTCACGGCCGTGATCGCGGCCGCCGGCTCCGGGCAGAGGCTCGGAGCCGGCGGTCCGAAGGCCTTCGTGCCGCTCGCCGGTCGCCGCCTGGTCGAGTGGTCGATCGCTGCCTTCCGGGCGGCGCCCTCGGTGCGCTCGATCGTCGTCGCCGGTCCGCCGGGGCATGCGCACGACCTCGGCGGCGAGGGCATCGCGGTGGTCGATGGAGGCGCCACGCGCGCCGAATCGGTGTCGAACGCCCTGCGAGCCGTTGAAAGCGAGCTTGTGGCGATCCACGACGCCGCACGGCCGTTCGTGACGGCGGAGCTGATCGAGGACGTGATCGAGGCCCTGCAAGATGACCCCGGCGCCGCGGGCGCCATTGCCGCCACGCCGGTGACCGACACGATCAAGCGGGTTGGCGCGACGCGGGCTGGATTCAGCCCCGAGAAGGGGGGACCGGACGCGGCATTCGCGATCGAGGAGACGCTCGATCGCCAGCGGCTCTGGGCTGCGCAGACGCCGCAGGTCTTCCGCGCGAGCGCCTTGCGCGAGGCGATGATCACGCATCCTGCCGCCATCTCTGACGCGACCGACGAGGCGATGATCGTCGAGGCCTCCGGCGGCCGGGTCTTGATCCACCCGAGCTCGGCCGGAAACTTCAAGGTGACGGCGCCGCGCGATCTTCGGCTCGCCGAGCTCCTATTGAGTCAATAGGACCCAGACCAGGGTTGCGGCGAAGCAGACCTGACCCACGCCCAGCGCGACGCCGAGGCTAACCGCGCCGAGCGCGGTGGCGATCAGCGTGCCGAGCGCGGTGGCGCCGAGCATCAGGGCGAGCTGGACGGACTTGGACCGGCTAGGCATGGCGTTCTCTCAGGTGCCTCCTGCGGCGGCGCTCGAAGATCCTGCGCTGGACGAACAGGGTGGTGACGCCGGCGAGCACGATCGCAATCAGGTTGATGCTGAGCTGGAGCATCGCTCCGCCCCAGTCGTCCCAGTTGCCCAGCGCCGCGGCTATGCCGATGTTGGCCGCCGCCGGGATCGTCGTCACCGAGATCAGCACCCCGACCAGGGCCCCCGACTTGGCTGAGGTGAGCGAGAGCATTCCGGCCGCACCGGCGAAGACGGCGACGATGAAGGAGAAGCTGTCCGGCTTGGTGATGAACTGGGTAAGCAGGTTGTCCGTGCTGTGGAAGCTGGAGTCGACGAGGCTGACAGCGACACAGAAGAGGGTGAAGAGGAAGGCCGCGGTGATGCCGATCGGGAAGCCGACGGCCAGCGCCGTCAGCGAGCGCACGCCGACCTCGGGCCGCCGCTCGACCACGGCTACGCAGAGGCCGGCCAGCGGGCCGAACTCGGGGCCGACGACCATCGCACCGATGATCAGGATCGGCGAGCCAGTGAAGATGCCCACCGAGGCGATCAGGCAGGCGAGGATCATGAAGATGAGGAAGTTGCCGCCCAGCTCGGTGGTCTCCGAGGTGCGCGACTCGACCTCCTCCCAGACGACCGCGTCGGAAGGGATGCCGCGTGCCGCCCGCTCCGCCCGGTCAGCGGCCTTCGAGAGCTGGGAGTCGATCTGCTCTAGCGAGATCGAGCCCTCGCGGGCGATGCCGAGCTCCTTCAGGTCCTCGATGATCACGCTTGCTTCCTCGCGGGCTATGTCGCAGAGGACGACGTCGCCCTTGGGCTGGCGGGCGGCTCCGGCGAGGAAGACCAAGTTGGTCGTCGTGGGCGCGGCTTCGAGCAGGTCGAGGACCTTGCGGCAGCGATCTTCCGGCACGACGATCCGCAGGTGGACCATGGCTCCAGCGTATCCGCGGCCCGGGTCGCCTACTCTGCCCGTCCGATGCTCACCGACTACCACCTCCATCTCCGCCCCGACGAGCCCGACACGCCGGCCGAGCGCTACTTCACCGCCGAGAACGTCGAGCGCTACCTCGCCGCCGCCGATGCTGCCGGGATCGCCGAGCTGGGCGTCTCCGAGCACGTCTACCGCTTCACCCAGGCGCTCGATCTCTGGCGCCATCCCTTCTGGGAGGAGCAGGCGCGCGACGATCTCGACTCCTACTGCGAGTTCGTGCGGGGCACGCCGCTGCGGCTGGGGGTCGAGTGCGATTACGTCCCAGCCGCTGAGGACCGCACCGCCTCACTGCTCGAGGCGCGCGACTTCGACTACGTGGTCGGCTCGGTCCACTTCATCGGCGACGCCGCTGTCGACCACCCGGGCTGGGACGTCTGGGAGAGCCGCGGCGACGCCGACGAGGTCTGGCGGCGCTATTTCGAGGCACTCGCCGAGTGCGCCCGCTCCGGCCTCTTCGACGTCCTCGCCCACCCCGACCTGGTCAAGGTTTGGGGCTCGGCGCGGCCCGCTCCGGACCGCGATCCGCGCTTCTACTACGAGCCGGCGGTCGAGGCGATCGCCGAGAGCGGCATCGCGGTCGAGGTCTCGACGGCGGGCCTTCGCAAGCCGGTCGGCGAGATCTACCCGGCGGGCGGCTTTGCCGAGATGTGCGTCGAGGCCGGCGCCGCCTTTGCCCTCTCCTCCGACGCCCACTTGCCCGAGCAGGTCGGCTACGGCTATGGGCGGGCGATCGAGTTTCTCGCTGGCCTCGGCGTGAAGGAGATCTGCGTCTTCGAAGGGCGCCGGCGCCGCCTCGAGCCGCTCTCCGCTCGGGTGCGAGAGGATTAACCGATGAGCGTCGGGATCGGCTACGACAGCCACCGCTTCGCCGAGGGCCGGCGCCTCGTCCTCGGCGGGGTCGAGGTTGAGCACCCGCGCGGTCTCGCTGGCCACTCCGACGCCGACGTGCTCACGCACGCGGTGATCGACGCGCTGCTCGGCGCCGCCGGCGAGGGCGACATCGGCACCCTCTTTCCCGACGACGACGAGGTCTGGCGCGACGCCGACTCGATCGACCTGCTGCGCACCGTCGTCGGCACCCTCTCCGGCCGCATCGTCAACGTCGACGCGACCCTGATCTGCGAGGAGCCGCGGATCGGCCCTCGCCGCGCCGAGATGGAGCGGGTTCTCGCCGAGGTCACCTCGGCCCGGGTCAGCGTCAAGGCGACCAGCAACGAGGGCCTGGGCTGGATCGGCCGCGGCGAGGGAATCGCCTGCATAGCCGTGGCATCGGTGGATAGCGAATAACCTTCGCCGCTGCGATGGGAATGCTGGAGTCCATAGCGTCGCGCGCCCGCCAGTCGGTCTCCGACGCGGTCTTCGAGGCGAAGGTGCTGCACGAGGCGGGCATCGTCGGCTTGGTGCGCCCGGACAAGGCGGCCAAGGTCGCCACGACGTTCCTGCGCTGGGGCGCCTCGCCGGCTACCGGGGTCGCCACCGCGGCGCACAAATACCCGCACGAGACGATGCTGATCGACGAGCGCGGTTCGCTCAGCTTCGAGCAGATGCACCGCCGCACCAACGCCCTGGCGCACGCCTTCGCGGGCATGGGGATCGGTCCCGGCGACGGGATCGGGATCATGTGCCGCAACCACCGCGGCTTCATCGAGGCGACCCTCGCCGCCGCCAAGCTCGGCGCCAGCGCGCTCTACCTCAACACGATGTTCGCCGGCCCTCAGCTGGTCGAAGTGATGCGGCGCGAGGGTCCCAGAGCTCTCGTGTACGACGAAGAGTTCGCCGGCCTGCTCGACGGAGTCGAGGAGAGCATCGCCCGTGTCGTCGCCTGGACCGACGGAGGGTGGGAGGGGGTGACGCTCGACTCCCTGATCGCCGCCCACGGCGACTCCAACCTGAAGCCGCCACCCGATACACCACGCTTCGTCATCCTCACCTCCGGAACCACCGGCACTCCGAAGGGGGCGCAGCGCTCCAGCCCCGACGGCCTGCTGACGATGGCCGCGATCATCGACAAGATCCCTTACCGGGCCCGCGAGACGATGATGATCGCCGCGCCCCTCTTTCACTCCTGGGGCTTCTTTCACTTCGTAATGAGCCTGCCGACGGCCTCGACGATGGTGCTGCGGCGGCGCTTCGACGAGGAGGAGACGCTGCGCGCCGTCGAGGAGCATCGCGCCCAGGTGCTCGCCGTCGTCCCGGTGATGATGCAGCGCATCCTGAGACTGCCCGAGGAGACCCTGGCCAAGCACGACCTTTCCTCGCTGCGGATCACCGCGATCTCGGGCTCGGCGCTGCCCGGCGAGCTGGCGCTCGAGTGGATGGACCGCTTCGGCGACAGCGTCTACAACCTCTACGGCTCCACCGAGGTCTCCTGGGCGACGGTAGCGACCCCGGAGGACCTGCGCTCCGCGCCCGGCACCGCCGGCCGACCCCCCCGTGGCACGATGGTGCGGCTCTACGACGAGACCGGTCGAGAGGTGCCGCGAGGCGATGTCGGGCGGATCTTCGTCGGCAACGAAATGTCCTTCGAGGGCTACACCGGAGGCGGCGGCAAGGAAGTAATCGACGGCCTGCTGCGCAGCGGCGACGTCGGTCACATCGACTCCGAGGGGCGCCTCTTCATCGACGGCCGCGACGACGAGATGATCGTTTCCGGCGGCGAGAACGTCTTCCCGCGCGAGGTCGAGGACCTGCTCGCAGACCACGGCGGCGTGGTTGAGGTGGCGGTGATCGGGGTCGAGGACGAGGAGTTCGGGCAGCGGCTGAAGGCCTTCGTCGTTGCCACGGCGGAGGGCGAGGTCTCCGAGGAAGAGCTCCTCGCCCACGTCAAGGCCAACCTCGCTGGCTACAAGGCACCGCGCGAGATCGAGTTCCTCGACGAGCTACCGCGCAACGCGACCGGCAAGATCCTCAAGCGGGAGCTGCACGCGCGCGAGGCGCAGAAGTCGGCGTAGGGGCCTGTCCCGGCAGGGGTTCCACTTAACTTTTTGGATGGAGACGCAGCTGCTGGCGCCTCGAAGGTGGACGCCCAAAAAGTACAAGACGTTCCACCCCCACCGGGACAGGCCTCCCAAGTGGCCACTAGTCCGCTAAATGCGCGTTTTGCGTCTAGCAGGGGGTAGCTAGCCCTCCGGGACGGATAGTAGGTTGCGAATCCATGGGCGAATCTGTGGCGCAGTTGAAAGCGATCGGTGCGGCCAATGAAGAGCTGCACGAGACCGCCAAGCAGGCTCTCGAGTGGGTCCGCGTCAGCGAGGAGCGGGTCGCCAAGGCCGAGGCACGCGCTGAGGAGCTGCGGGTTGAGCTGAAGGAACGGGCAATGGCGACGCTGCGCAAGCTCGGCGAGGAAGGCCGCGAGCGGATCGGGGCCGAGCGCGGCAAGCGCAGGGAGGCCGAAGCGCGCGCCGTGAGGGCCGAGGCAGACCGCGATCGTGCCGAGCAGAGCTTCGAGCGGGCGCAGCAGAGTGCGCAGGCGGATCGCGAGGTCATCGCAACCGAGCTGAGCAGCGTTCGCGCCGAGTCCAAGCGCGAGATCGCGGCGGCGGTCAAGCAGGTCGAAGAACGGGCTGCCAAGCGGCACAAGGGGGAGCTCGACCGGATCAAGCTCGAGGCCGACCAGCGAGTTGCGGCTGCCGAGCAGCGGGCGGTCGAAGCCGAGGCGGCGGCGGCCGAGGCGCACCAGCTCGCGGTCAAGCTCGAGACCGAGATCGAGGAGCGAGTCATGCAGGGCACCGAGGAGGTGCGCCGCGAGGCCGACGAACGGGTCCGCGGCTTGGTCGAGAAGGTCGAAGGCGAGGCGGCCGAGATCGCGCGGGCGCGGGCCGAGGAGGCGCTGAAAGCCGAGTCGGAGCGGATCCGCGTGCAGGCCGAGCAGCGCGAGGAGCGAGTGCGGCGCGCGGCCGAGGACGAGATCAAGGCCAGCGCTTCGCGGGCGCGCCGCGAGGTGCTCGCCGCGGCGGATAAGACCGCTCCCTCCTGGGAGCGCCGCGAGGCGACCGCCTCCGGGTCCGGTTACCGCACCTTCTAGTTCTCTCTAGCATCCGCCCCGATGCGAGAGGTGCGGATCAAGGACACCCTGAGCGGCGAGATGGTCACGCTCGACCCCGGGTCGGAGGTCGGCATCTACGCCTGCGGTCCCACCGTCTACAGCCGCATCCACATCGGCAACGCCCGCCCCTTCGTCGTCTTCTCGCTGCTGGCGCGATTCCTGAGGTCGGAGGGCTACGGGCCGAAGCTGGTCGTCAACGTCACCGACATCAACGACAAGATCTACGCCGCCGCGCGCGAGGCGGGGGAGGGATCGGCCGCCTTCGCGGAAAAGATGACCCGCGCCTACTTCGACGACACCGAACGCCTTGGGCTGGGGCGCCCGGACGCCGAGCCACTCGCGACGGAGACGATCGAGGGCATCGTCGGCTTGATCTCCGAGCTGGTGGAGGGTGGGCACGCATATGAGGCCGGCGGCGACGTTTACTTCCGCGTGCGCAGCTTCGACGGCTACGGCAAGTTGTCCAACCGGCGCACCGAGGACATGGATCAGGGGGAGGAGGCAGGCTCTGCTTCGCTCAAGGAGGACCCCCTCGATTTTGCGCTCTGGAAGGCGCGTAAGCCCGACGAGGACACTTCTTGGGACTCGCCCTGGGGCCCCGGACGGCCCGCCTGGCACATCGAGTGCTCGGTAATGGCCGAGCAGGAGCTCGGCGCTTCCTTCGCGATCCACGGCGGCGGCTCGGACCTCGTCTTTCCGCACCACGAGAACGAGATCGCCCAGTCGGAGGGGGCGGGAAGGCCATTCGCCCGGGTGTGGATGCACAACGGGATGATCGAGACCGGGGCGGAGAAGATGTCGAAGTCCGAGGGGAACATCTTTCAGTTGTCCGAGGCGCTGGACCAGTACGGGTCGGAGGCGGTGATCGCGTACTTGATCTCGGGGCATTACCGGCAGCCGCTTGCCTTCGGGCCGCAGCAAATGGAGGAAGCTGGGGCGCAGGTAGAGCGGCTGCGGAACTTCTTCAGGGAGCACCCGATAGGTGGGGGAGAGCCGGGGGAGGGACAGCGGGGAGGCTCTGCCGGACCCTCCCCCGGCTCTCCTCACGATTCGGCGGCCTCCCGGCTTGAGAGCTTCAGGGATGCGCTGGCGGAGGACTTCAACACGCCTAGGGCCATGGCCGAGGCGTTTGAGCTCGTGGCGGAAGCGAACCGCGGCGACGTGCCCGGAGCTTCTGGGGCGCTGGCGGGGATGCTCGGGCTCGTCGGTCTCAGCTCCCTTACCCAGCCGGATGAGGGAGCTGAGGCCGACGACGAGGCGGAGAAGCTTCTTGAGGAGCGCCAGGCGGCGCGGGCGGAGAAGGACTTCGGGCGGGCCGATGAGATTCGTGATCGGTTGGCCGAGCTCGGCTGGGAGGTAAGGGACTCCGCCGACGGTCCGAAGCTCGTGCCAAGGGGCTAGGGATGTCCTCGGGTCGCGCATCCGACATTGGCCACACCAGAGGGGGGTCAAAGTCGGATGCGTCGCCGGTGATCTATGGAAAGCGACCGGTGGCCGAGGCCGAACGGGGGAGGCGCAGGGTGCTGCAGGTCTGGCGCTCAGGCGAAGTGCCGGATAACGAGCTGGAGCGGCTCTGCGGGTCGCCCGACCACCAGGGCGTGGTTGCTGCGGTCGATCCGTATCCGTACGCGGACCCGAGCCAGCTGCTGCGGGTCGAGGGAGCGCTGCTGGTCGCTCTCGACCAGGTGCAGGACCCGCGCAACCTCGGCGCCGTCGCCCGCTCCACCGAGGCCGCCGGCGCGGCCGGGCTGGTGATTCCGGAGCGGCGGTCGGCTGAGGTGACGGCCGTGGCCTGCAAGGCGTCGGCCGGTGCGGTCGAGCATCTCTCGGTCGCCCGCGTGCGCAATCTCGCCGACTGGCTGGGAGAGGCAAAGCAGGCAGGTTTCTGGATCTGGGGCGCCGACGCCGGGGCGGATCAGGCTCCGTGGGACGTCGATCTAGGCGGGCCGACGGTGCTGGTGCTGGGTGGGGAGGGCAAGGGCCTTCGCCCACGCGTCGCGTCCGCTTGCGATGGCCTGGTCGCGCTGCCTCAACGTGGCAAAGTCGGCTCGCTCAACGTCTCCGCGGCGGCTGCGGCACTGCTCTTCGAGGCCCTCCGGCAGCGGTAGCAACTGCAACGGCGGTTGCACGAACAGCAGTTCGGGGTTGACAGAACACCGCGCGACCGTAAACTACCGCGCCAATAAGGGTGAACCTCAGCTTGAGTCTGAGCAATCCCGTCCATACAGGGCGCCGCCAGGGGAGGTAAGGCGCCACGACCCTTCCATTCAAGGAGAAGGATCAGTGGCTCTATCTTCGCCTACCCAGGAAATGCAGCTCCCTTCGGGCCGTCTCAACGGCTCGCTCAAGCCAGCCGAGAGTAACCTTCAACCTGAGCTTGATGACCATTATCTGGTCGCCCTCGCCAAGGACGGCCGGACCGATGCCTACGACGCGATCGTGCGCCGCTACCGCGGCTTCGTCCGTCTCAAGGCCTCCTCCTACTTCCTGCTTGGCGGCGAGGCCGACGATCTGATCCAGGAAGGCCTGCTCGGCCTCTACAAGGCGATCCGCGACTACCGCACCGATCGCGAGTCGAGCTTCCGCAATTTCGCCGAGCTCTGCATCACCCGTCAGATCATCACCGCGGTGAAGACGGCGACGCGCAACAAGCACACGCCGCTCAACCAGTACGTCTCCTTCAGCCAGACCCCGGCCGCCGCCGGCGATTCCGACACCACGCTCGACGAGATCCTGCCCGGCCCGACCGTGCACGATCCGGTCAACCAGGTGATCGCTTCCGAAGAGCTGGACAGCCTCGTCTCCTGCCTGTCGGGAGTCTCGGGTGTTCTCTCCGACCTCGAGAGCCGCGTCCTCTCCCTCTACCTCGACGGTCACTCCTACGAGGCGACTGCCGAGCGGCTCGAGTGCGACACCAAGACGGTCGACAACGCGTTGCAGCGGGTCAAGCGCAAGGTGGGCGCCCACCTTGCTTCGCGCGAGACGCTGAACTAGGGAAGATCCGCGAGGACGTAGTCGAGCAGTTCGCGGCCGTGCTCGGAGGCGACGGAGACGTCGTCGGCCTTGATCCGAGCGCGGTGCAGCGACTGCATGCGCAGCACGTCGCCGTCGCAGCAGCTGTTTGGGAAGACGCCTGAGTAGGAGACGCCGAGCCGCTCAAGGTGGTCGGAGACCAGCGCCGTGGCGGGAGTCACGAGCGGCAGGTCCAGGTAGATCGCATCGAGGCAGTCGTGGTGAAAGAGGCGGTGACGCTCGGCCGCGACCACCGTCTCCAGATCGGCGCCGGGCAGGTGCACGGTGATCAGCGCCAGGTTGTGGTCGGCGTCAACCTCGACCTGAACTTCGCTTCGCTCCGCGAGTTCGGCATCAGCCACCGGCTCGGCGAGCGTCCCCCGCAGTTCGCACAGCTCCAGCGTCTGCCCGACGATCTTGCGGTGCCGCTCCGGCGCGTACACGGGTCGCTCGTGCCCGTCGTTGAGCTTGGTGTAGAAGAGCGCGGCCGATTGCCTACCTCTACGTCCCTGGCCAGCCGCGTCGTTGGCGACCGAAGCCGGGATCCAGCCCAGCAGGAAGCCGGTCTCGTGCGCCCCCAGCTCGATGTTGGCCCGCTGGCTGTAGGGGTGCGCCGCGGTTGCCTCGCTGTACATCCCCGCCAGCCCCCGCTCCGTCGCCCAATCCATCAGGAACCGCTTCGTGCGCGTGAACAGGTGCTGCCCCCGCGCCGCCGGCATCGTCACCGCCTGCCCCGAGTGCCCCACCGCGTCCCCCGCTGCCTCAAGGCTCATCCCCTCATGGCAAAGGAGCTCCCCTTCCGGCGTCTCGGCCACGCAGGACACATAGGTCCCCGCCGCCAGCCGCCGCGTCACCTCCTCCGTGTCGTACACCCAGCGCACGTCGTAGCTGTCGCCATACGCAGCCTCGATCGCCTCGCTCAGGGTTGCCGCTTCGTCAGGCTTGAGGAAGCGAAACCGCGCTTCGATGCCGCCTCTGGACTCGTCCATGGATGGCACGATCTCACAGGATGCGGGTGACAAGTAGCCGAAGCTTTCTGTCTGCATGGATCGGTAGCCTATCCACCCATGCCGGTCCTACCCAGGCCGAAGAAGTCATCGCATCCCGTCGATGTGGGGCTCCGCACGGAGGGTGCAATTCTCTTCGAGCTCAATCGACTGGGTTACGACGTATTGGTGCCATTTGGTTTCAACCAGCGCTACGACCTTGTTATCGATTGCGATGGCCGGCTGCTGAAGGTTCAGTGCAAGACCGGACGCCTCCGCGATGGGGTCGTGCAGTTCAGTGCGCGCAGCATCCAGTCGAACACCCGCCGAACTCGTGTTCGAGATTATTCGGGGCAAGTCGACCTCTTCATGGTCTACTGCCCCGAGACCGAAGGGGTCTACGCAATTCCTGCCGAGGACGTGCCCAACTCCGGCATGTATCTACGAGTTGACTCTCCGCGCAATCGCCAGACTAAGCGCGTACGCTGGGCAAAGGAATACGAGTTGCCCGCCTAGCTTAATTGGTAAAGCACCGCTCTTGTAAAGCGGGGAGTTCCGGTTCGAGTCCGGAGGCGGGCTTAGGAGACCGAGAAGTACTTCTGCAAGACGCGTTGAGCGGTCGCGATCCTTGATCGCAGGCTTCTCATTTCACGCTCCGTCTCCTCACCAAACTCGTCGTGGCCGCCTTGCTGATGATTATTGGCTTGAGCATTCATGTCGTCAACGAGAACGTAAATCGGAGCGACCGAGTCATAGACGGTTGGGGCGGCATCGGCGAGAGCGTCTCTTGCACGCTGCCACTCCGCCGACTGTAGCCCTCAAGTCTCACGTTCCACCAGTAGCCGTGAGTAAGTGCGTCATCAAGCTTCTTCCGACTCGCTCCCAGCTCGGCATGAACATGGCGTGCTCCTCGCCTTGCAACTTGTCTGATCGCCTCTGACTCATCGGATTCGATTGGCACGCGCATGCGCACCAGATCGCCCCAGTTCAGGGGGCGGGTCTCGGGGTCAGCTCTCCGGCGAGCATGGATCGTCAGGCTCAGTAGGAATACAGCGATCACAAAGAGTGAACCAGCGCCATAGAAGGCAAGATAGGTAGCGAATTCATGGCTCGCACCGCTTGTGCTGAGACTGAGTCCGGTTCCGAGAAGAAGAGCTGCAAGCGCTCCCGCGCCCGCCCGAAGGAGTTGCAGCCACACGTTGGTCTCTTAGGGGGCAGTGCCTTCGTTCAGCACGCGGGCCTTCTCGGCCGCCAGCTCCTCGTCGGTGAGGACGCCTTTTTCGTGCAGGGTCGCCAGACGTTCGAGGCGAATCAGGCGGGCGTCCTCGCTGTCGGCCGGGAGGGTTGCTGTGGGGGCCTCGCCGCCCTCCGGCTTGCGCATCTCGGGGAGGCGGAGTTTGGCCGCGCGCTCGCCTAGGTTGGCGTCCTT
Source organism: Solirubrobacterales bacterium (assembly GCA_030152805.1). Taxonomy (GTDB): domain Bacteria; phylum Actinomycetota; class Thermoleophilia; order Solirubrobacterales; family 70-9; genus VRUE01. The sequence goes on along the minus strand of JASLIG010000090.1, from coordinate 11,964 downwards.
GACGGCGTCGACGACGCGGTCCTTGGTTCGGCCGAAGACGTCGTCGTAGCTGGCGTCGGGGAATTCCTCGCTGGCCTGTTTGCGCAGCTCGTGGATGCCGAAGGCGGCGAGGCCGGCGATCGCCAGCGTGGTGAGGAAGGAGCGCAGGTTCTGGGTCGGAGCCGAGAGGAAGTAGATGCCGACGATCACCGCCAGCGCCGCGTACACGTAGGCGACGTGATGGTTCAGCACCGGGGCGAGCGCCCGGCGGGTCGCGCGGGCTGAGCCGGTCGGCGAGGCGAGCCAGCCGGCGATGCCAAAGAGGACGCCGATGACGATCACGGTCGTCGCGATGCTGGTCATCAGCGAGGTGCCGATCGACCAGGCCGCTTCCGCCGCCGGCTTGACGCTCTCTTCGTCGACGAGCTGGCCGACGACGACGCCACCGGCGACCTCGCGGGCGACGATCACGGCGAAACCCGCCGCGACCAGGCCGACGCCGCAGAAGAGCACGGTCACCCAGCGTCCCTCGCGAGAGAGGTAGATCGCCAGGCCGAAGCAGAGGAAGGTGAGCAGGGACAGCACCAGGGCCAGTCCCTTGATCGCGACCACGATGTCCTGCGCCGTCTTCAGCTGATCGGAGCGCAGGATCGTGATCTGACCCGCGTCTTCGGGCAGCTTTTCGGCCAGGTTTGCCCCGATCCCGACCTGATCGGCGAGGTTGGTGATGAGGCTGCCGAGGTTGAGGCTGACCTTGCCTTCTTCCGTCGCAACCGTCCCTTCCTTTTCTTCCAGCACTTCCAGCAGCTGTTCGTGTGTGGTCCGGTTGGCGCTCTTCCAGAGTTCCTGTGCGGTCGAGCTCTGCAGGACCTGATCGGCGCCCGTGCCCGCGACCTGGCGCAGGCCACCGGAGATCGGCCCGGCGAGGTCCTTGGTGTCCCCGGGCAGCTTTTGGCTCAGTTCCTTTTCAACGTCGACGTTTTCGTAGAGCTGGTCGACGAGGTAGTCGCTGACCGCTTCGCGGATCGTCGAGTTCTGAATCAGCCGGCCACTGGTCTCGACCCAGTCGTCGGTGTTGAGCGCCTGGCGCTCGGTCCAGATCGCGAACACGCTGAGGAAGGCCAGGACGGACCCGAGGACTACCAGGGCTCGTACGAGGCGACGACGTCCGCGGCTCATCGACGGGATGGTATACGTGACTCAGTGAAGCTCGAGGGAATCCACCACATCACGGCGATTACGGCGGACGCGCAGAGCAACGTCGATTTTTATGCCGGGGTGATGGGTCTGCGCCTGGTCAAGAAGACCGTCAACCAGGACAACCCGAGCGTCTACCACCTCTTTTTCGCCGACGAGAAGGGAAGCGCCGGCTCCGACCTCACCTTCTTCGAGTTCCCCGGCGTGCCGAAAGGCCGCGCCGGGGCTGGCGACGTGCACCGCATCATCTGGCGGGTCGCCTCGCACGCGGCGCTCGACTTCTGGGAGGAGCGCTTGGGCGGCAGGGGGATCGAGACTGAGCGGGCCGGGGGAGGGCTGCGCTTCGCCGATCCAGAGGGCCTGGCTCACGAGCTTGCCGTGGTCGAGGTCAGCGATGAGCCGCTGATCGCCGACCATCCCGAAGTGCCGGCCGAGCTGGCCCTGCGCGGCTTCCACGCCGTCAGCGCCTACAGCGGCGCGCCGGAGACGAGCCGCACGCTGCTCGAGGCGCTCGAGTTCGAGCCAATCGACGAGCAGGGCTGGGAAGCGCGGGGATCGAGCCGTGGCGGCCTCTACGTCTACGAAGACCCGCCCGAGGAGCGGTCCCTGCAGGGTGCCGGCAGCGTCCACCACGTCGCCTGGGCCTCGACCATCGACGAGCACGAGGAGTGGCGTGAGCGCGCGATCTCCGCCGGCGCCCGGCCGACGCCGGTGATCGACCGTTTCTACTTCCGCTCGATCTACTTCCGCGAGCCGAGCGGCGTCCTCTTTGAGATCGCCACCCTCGGTCCCGGCTTCACCGTCGACGAGCCGCTCGAGCACCTCGGCGAGAAGCTCTCGCTGCCACCCGACTACGAGCACCTGCGGGCCGAGGTCGAACCCAACCTGCGCCCGGTCGTGAACCCGCGGACGGCCTCGGCCGGGTGAACGGCAACTTCGTCTGGCGTGACGCCGGCCGCACGGTCGTCTTTCGCGCCGCTGGGGTGGCGGCGGCCCCGAAGCTGCTCGCCGAGCACGGCATCGACTCGTTCGAGCTGCTGACCACACGGCGCCACCTGGATGGCGCGGTGGAGCTGGCGGGCGCCGCCGCGGCCGTACACGAGCTGCCGCCGATGGAGCCGGCCGTCGCGGTAACAGAGGCCTCTGCGGCGCTGCTGGAGGCCGTTTCCTCGTCGAACCTCGTCGCCCTCGGCGGCGGTCGCGTGATCGACACCGCCAAGGCGATCGCCGCCATAACCGGGGCCTCGGTGACCGCGATCCCCACCACGATGTCGGGCGCCGAGATGACCGGGATCCACCGCGTGCCGGCCGGCGCCGAGAGCCGCGCCCGCACGCTCGTCCGCCCCGTGCTGGTCATCGCCGACCCAGAAGCGATGACGAGCGCTCCCGAGCCCGAGCTCCGCGCCAGCTCGATGAACGCCCTCGCGCACGGCGCCGACTCGCTCTACACGCCCTTCGCCAACCCGGTCTCGCAGATCACCGCCCTGCGCGGCGCCGAACTGATCGCCACCGCGCTCGACGAAGATCCCACCGAGCGCAACCGCGACGGCCTAGCCCTCGGCTCGATCCTCTGCGGCTACGCGATCGACTCCGCCGCCTTCGCCCTCCACCACGTCATCTGCCAAACCCTCGTCCGCACCTGCGGCGGCACCCACGCCGGAGTAAACGCCGCCATCCTCCCCCGCGCAATGGCCTTCATGGTCGATAGGGCCCCCGACGGCCTGGAGCCATTGGCAACAGCGATCGGTACCAATCCCGCCTCCATAGAAGCTCGCCTCCTGCAGCTGGGCGGCAACCCACCCGGCCTGGGCGCCCAAGGAGCCGACCGAACCAAGCTCCCCGAAGCCATAGAAGCCATCCTCCTCCGCCCGGAGCTCGCCTTCACGCCGGAGCCGCCGACCCGCGATGAGCTAGATCGTTTGATCGAAGCGGCCTGGTAGCGAAGGTTGGGCGCCCCTCCGAACGGCTTGTACTTTTTCGGCAGCAGCTTGCGGCGCCAGCAAGCGCGTCTCCACCGAAAAAGTTGAGAGAGGAGGGGTGCCCAACCTTCGCCCTAGGTAACCCTCGTCCCAAACCCGTGTAGCCATCCACGTGGCCCCTCCCGATCGCCTCCAGGCGTATCACCAGTACACGCGCGCCCACGGCGTAAACCCGATCCTCTACCTCCTGGCCAGGATCTTCATGACCCCCTTCTTCCTGACCTACTTCCGCTATGCCCGCACCGGCCGCGAGCACGCCCGCCTCAAGGGCGGCCTGATCGTCGCCGCCAACCACCGCAGCTTTCTCGACCCCTTCGCGATCGGCGGCGCCCTGCCCTGGCGGCGGCCGATGAACTACGTCGCCAAGGTCGAGCTCTTCGAGCGCCGCTGGCAGGGCTGGATTCTCTCCCGGCTCGGGGCCTTTCCGATCCGCCGTGGCGAGTCCGACGAGGAGTCGGTCGAGACCGCGCGCATGGTCGTCGAGCGCGGTGGCACCGTCTGCATCTTCCCCGAGGGCACCCGCATCCGCAGCGGTTCGCTTGCCGAGCCCAAGCGCGGCGTTGGCCGCCTCGCGCTGCAGACCGGTGCGCCGGTCATCCCCGCCGCCGTGCTCGGCACCGAACACGTTCGCCGCGGCTGGCGCATCCGGCCGCGCAGGGTGAAGGTCCGCCTCGGCAAGGCGATGACCTTCCCGCGCTCCGCCGATCCGTCCCGCGGCCTGGCCGCCACGGTGACCGGGCGGATCTGGCCCAACGTAGAGCTGCAGTGGGAGGACCTCGGCGGGCTGCCGCCGATGCGCCGCGCCGCCGTGATCGGGGCCGGCAGCTGGGGGACCGCGGTCGCGGTGCTGCTCGCTCGCGGCGGACTGGAGGTCCAGCTCGCCACCCGGACCGCCGCCCAGGCGGCAGAGCTCGACGAGGCGCGCGAAAACCGCCGCTACCTCGAGGGCGTGCGCCTGCCCGATTCCGTGCAGGTGCGTCAGGCCTCCGAGGTCGAGCTTGCCGGCCTCGACCTCGTCTGCCTGGCGATTCCATCGGGTTCGCTGGCCCAGGCCGTGGGCTCGATCGCCGATCGGGTTGGCTCCCGTTCGGCGATGCTGCTGCTCACCAAGGGCCTGATCGCTCCCCAGGGACAGCTCCCCGCCGAATACGTCGGCGAGCGGGTGCGCGCCCGCGCGATCGCCTGCCTCGGCGGCCCCGCTCACGCCCGCGAGGCGGTCTCCGGCTCGGCCGCGCTCGTGCTCGGCTCCGCCGACGCTGACCTGCGCGAGCAGCTCGGCGGCGTCTTTGACCGCGCCGGCCTCGTCTGCGAGCGCTCCCGCGACGTCACCGGCGTGGAGATGGCGGGGGCGGCGAAGAACGCCGCGGCACTGGCCGCCGCCGCCGCGGAGCCCCACGGGCTCAACGCCGCCGGGATCGCCGCTGCTCAGGTCTGGCGCGAGTGCATCGACTACGCGATCGGTCGCGGTGCCGAGCTCGGCACCTTTTCGGGCCTGGCCGGGGTCGGCGACCTGACCGCCACGGTGATGGCTCCCGCCGGTCGCAATCGCCGCGCCGGCGAGCTGCTCGGGCGTGGCACGCCCGCCGAGGAGATACCCGCCCAGATCGGCCAAGCCTCAGAGGGCCTCGACGCAGTGCCCCTGCTTGCCGCGGCCACCTCGGCGGCGGGCGGCGACGCCGAGGCGCTCTCGGGTCTCGCCGCGCTGATCCGCGGCGAGATCGACACTGAGGCCTGGGTGGCGGGCCTGCGCCGGGTCGAGCGCACGAGGAAGGCGGCCTGATGCGTCTAGGCTGGCCGGGTGCCAGACCCCGGCAAGAACGTCGAGCCGGCCAGCCTCGATCCTGCGGCGAAGGCCGAGCTCGACCGCGCCTTCGAGGACCTCTACCGGGCTCACCTGCGCGACGTCTATTCCTACGCCTACTACCGGGTCGGCAATCAGCACGACGCCGAGGACCTCACCGAGCAGGCCTTTCTGCAGGCCTACCGCCACTTCGACCGCGCCCGCCGCGAGTCCGATGGCCGGCCGCTGCGCCCGTGGCTGATCCGCATCGCCCACAACCTCGCCTCCAACTACTACCGCGACCGCTCGCGCCGTCCCCAGACCTCGCTGGAGACGGCCGATCCGATCGCGGCGCGCCACGGCACCGAGGCGATCGCCGAGGGGCGCGAGGAGCTGCGCCAGGTGATGGCGCACCTCGACGACCTGCCCGACGACCGCCGCGACGCGCTGATCATGCGCTTCGCGCTCGGCATGGACAACCGCGAGATCGCCCGGGCGCTGGGGCGCAGCGACGGCGCCACCAAGGTGCTGATCCACCGCGCGATCAAGCAGCTGCAGGAGGAGATCGGCGATGAGTGAAGCCGGTTTGGGCGGCAGCTGGAACGTCGAGCACCTGCTCTCCGATGCGCTGCGACCGATCGAGCCCCCCGAGCGCCTCTCCGGGCGGGTGGAGGACACCCTCGCGGCGGTGACTCAGGCTGCCGCCGAGGAGCTCTCGCAGTGGGCCGAGGAGCTCTCCGAGAGCGAGCTGCGCGCCCTGCGTGACCCGCGCAACTGGGTGCGCCCGGTGGTCGCCGTCGGCGCCGGGGGCGCTGCGGCGGGGGCCTTGGTCGTGATCGAGCTGCGCCGCCGCGGTCGGCAGCAGGCCAAGGGCGGCCTGCGTTCGCTCGGCGCCCGGATCAAGCCGTAGCGGGGGAGGCCCTGCGTCGCGCCGGGGTGGCGCGGGCGGCGAGGATGCCGAGCGCGCCGAGGCCGAGGTGGAGCAGGTTGTCGGCGGTGTTGACCGGCAGAACGCCGAGAATCGACTCGCCGCTCCCGATCGCGAAGCCCCAGAAGCCGAGCACGGCATAGAAGATCCCGATCCAGAGCGAGTAGCGGCGCGAGGCGTAATCGGCGGCGATCAGGCCAAGCGCGCCGCTGAGGATGTGGAGAACGTTGTCCCAGCCGTTGACGGCGAAGACGCCGAGCAGCTCGTCGACTTCGCCGGGCGAGCCGAACGAGGCGCTGTAGAAGAAGCCGACGATGCCGAGCACGACGAGCGCGCCGCCGGCGCCGGCGGCGTAGAAGCGTGCGGGGCTGGGGGCATCCATCGGCCGCGATTGTAGGCTGCTCATCCGCGTGGCCCAGACTTGTTACCGCCATCCAAACCGCGAGACCGGCGTTTCCTGCTCCAATTGCGGGCGGCCGATCTGCCCCGACTGCATGACGCCGACGCCCGTCGGGATGCGCTGCCCGGAGTGCGCACGACAGCGCACGCAGGTCACGCGCGGGGTCGGTGAGGCATCGCTGCTCTCGAGCGCCCCGGCGACCTTCGTCCTGATCGCCCTCAACGCCGCCGCCTTCCTTGCCGAGATCGCCAGCGGTGGCGGTGGCTTCTACGTAATCGAAGGCAGCTCGCTCGTCTTCGATTACGGGCTCTTCGGTCCCCTGGTGAGCGAAGGCGAGTGGTACAGGCTCGTGACGAGCGGTTTCCTGCATGCCGGCCTGATCCACGTCGGCTTCAACATGTTCGCGCTCTTCTTTCTCGGTCGCATACTCGAGCCCTCGATCGGCACGCCGCGCTTCCTCGCCGTCTATGTGGCCTCTCTGCTCGGTGGCGCCTTCGGCGCTCTGCTGCTCAGCCCCGACGCGCTCACGATCGGCGCCTCGGGGGCGATCTTCGGCATCTTCGGCGCCACCTTCGTGATCGCCCGAGGTCGCGGCTTCGACGCGGTCGCCTCCTCGATCGGCATCGTCCTGCTGATCAACCTCGCGCTCAGCGTCGGCGCGTCGCACATCAGCCTCGGCGGTCACCTAGGCGGTCTGGCGGCTGGGCTCATCTGCGGTGGCGCCGTCATCGCGGGCGACCGCGGAACGCTCGGCGAACGGCATCTGGCCGCCGAGATCGCGGTGATGGTGGGCGTCGCCCTGTTCGCGGTCCTCGGCGCTCTCGCGATCGCCTAGGAGGGTTCGCTAGACCCTCCTGGCTCAGCCGCCGGCGCCGCGCCAGACGCTCGGCGCCCGCACCTCGGCGAAGGCGATGTTGCCGGGCGGATCGACCAGATCGGGGTGGAGCAGGTGGCCGAGCAGCTCGACGCCGTCGATCAGGCGTGGTCCCGGGCGCGAGAAGGTGGAGGCCGCGTCGACGGCGAAGACCTGGCGGGCACCGAGCGTCTCGATCTGGTCCCAGTGGGCCAGTGTCTGCGCCCGCGATTCCTCCACGTACCAGCCGCACGGCATCGCCACCGCGATGTCGGGGCCGAGCCCGGAAAGCTCCCCCCAGGAGACCTCCGGTGACTTCAGCCCCGGCGGGCCGGCGACGTCTTCGCCGCCGGCGATCGAGATCATCTCCGGGATCCAGTGGCCGCCGACGTAGGGAGGGTCCAACCACTCCAGGGCGATCACCCGCGGCAGCGCCGCCCCGCCGACGGCCGCTCGCACGGTCGCCATCCGTCCCTCCAGCTCGCCGCGCAGCTCGTGCGCCTGGCGCGGGATCTCGGTGGCCTCGCCGAGGCGGACCACGTCCTCGAGCACCTCGCCCAAGGTGTTCGGGTCCTGCTGCAGCACCCGCGGCTTGCTCGGCAGGCGCGCCGCCACCTCGACAACGTCCTCGTAGGAGACCGCGCAGACGGCGCAGACCGCCTGGGTCACGATTAGGTCGGGAGCGAGCTCGGCCAGCAGTTCCTCGTCGAGCTCGTAGAGGGCCTGTCCCTCGGCGACGCGAACCTTCACCGCGCGGTCGATCGCGGCGGCGTCGAGGCCCTCGGGCAGCACGGTTTTGGTCAAGTGGGGGAGAGAACGCGCCGCGGCCGGGTAGTCGCACTCGTGGGTGACCGCGACGACCTGGTCGCCGAGCCCGAGTGCGTAGAGCATCTCGGTCGCGGAAGGAACGAGACTCGCGATTCGCATCGACGATCAATATGCCAGTTATCGCAAGATCCGCGGAGCGGATGGCTATATTGCCTACGCCGAATGGCCGACGACGACCTCCCCCGAAGTACCGGGCCAAATAGACGATGAGCGCCCTGCTGCTCGTCCTCCTCTTCTTGCTGGTCGCTATCAACGGCTTCTTCGTCGCGGCCGAGTTCGCGCTGGTGCGCAGCCGCCGCGGCAAGGTCGAGCAGCTCGCCGAGGAAGGCGAAAGCGGCGCCGAGGAGGTGATCGAGCAACTCGACAAGATCGACGAGTCGCTCTCGGCCTGCCAGATCGGCATCACGATGGCCTCGATCGGCATCGGCTTCCTCGGTGAGCCTTCGCTGGCGAAGCTGCTCGAGCCGGTTTTCGGCGGCCTCTCCCATGGCGCCGCAATCGGACTCTCGGTGGCGATCGCTTTCACCCTCGTCACCGCGCTTCACATCACCATCGGCGAGCAGGTGCCGAAGATGCTGGCGATCAGCCACGCCGAGCGCACCGCCCGCCGGGTCTCGCGACCGCTCAACTGGTTCCGCGCCGCGACAGCGCCGGTGATCTTGGCGCTGAGCGCGATCTCCAACGCGATAGTGCGCATCTTCGGCGTCGACCCGACTGACATCGAGGAGCATCACACGGCGGAGGATCTAAAGCAGATCATCGACAGCTCGCGCATGGGCGGCACGCTCGACCCCGGCGAGGCGGGCATGCTCGGCGGCGTCTTCCACCTGCACGAGCAGGAGGCTCGCGAGGTGATGACGCCGATCCCAGCCGTCGTCACCGTCGACGCCTCCGAGACCGTGGAGACGGCGCTGCGGCGCTGCGTCACCTCCGGCCACACTCGCCTGGTAGTGATTGAGGACGAGAACCCCGACCGGGTCAAGGGCATCGTCCACAACAACAGCCTCGCCCGCCTCTACATGAGCGACGGCCCGGAGGCGGGGATAGCCGCCGCGGTGCGCGACGCCGTGATCGTGCCCGAGACGCGCCCGCTCGACGACCTGCTGCACGACCTGCAGGTGCAGCGCACCTCGCTTTCGGTCGTCGTCGACGAGTACGGCCGTACGGTCGGCATCGTCACCGTCGAGGACATCCTCGAGGAGGTGGTGGGGGAGATCGAGGACGAGACCGACCCGCGCGCCGCGGCGCTGCGCCAGCTCGCCGGCGGCGAATGGTTCGTGCGCGGCCACGTCTCGCTCGGCGATCTCGCCGACGCGGGGATCGAGCTGCCGGTCGACACGGACGCCTACAACTCGGTCGGCGGCTACGTCTTCGGCGAGCTCGGACGGCTACCCAAGCGCGGCGACACGATCACCGCCAACGGTTACACGATCCGGGTCGAGTCGGTGCGCGAGAACCGGATCGAGGCCGTCCGCATCAGCGGTTCCGTCCGCCACGAGTCCTAGCTTCTCCTGGCAACCCGCGTCCCACCGAACCCTGGAGGTGTCGCATGTGGGTTGTGCGATTGAGTGACAAGCAGCTCGAAGTCCTGCGGGCCCTGCTGCGCTCCGAGGAGCATCTCGGCCCGGCGCTCAAAGGCGCGGTCGAGGCACTCGACCTGGCCCGCTGGGACGACCTCCCCGAAGCCGAGCTTCCCTGGGACGAGATCGAGTCGAGGGCCCGCCAGCAGGGCATCTCCCCGGCGGACGTGATCTGGGACCTAGCCGGGAAGCGCTAGTCGTAGGTATAAAAACCCGCGCCCGACTTCCTACCCAGCTTGCCTTCGCCCTCCATCTCCGCGAGGAGCTTGGGGGGCTTCTGGTACTCCTCCTGAGAGGCGGCGTAGAGAGCGTCGCCGATTGCCTTGCAGACGTCGAGGCCGACGAAGTCGAGCAGGGCGAGCGGACCCATCGGGTGGCCGGCGCCGAGCTTCATGCAGGTGTCGATCTCTCCCGCCTCCATGCCGGTCTGTTCCATGAAGCGGACGGCGTCGAAGAGGTAGGGGAAGAGCAGGCGGTTGACGACGAAGCCCGCCAGGTCGGGGACCTCAACCGCGGTCTTGCCCAGCGCTGCGCACCAGGCAAGGGCGGCCTCACGCGAGCCAGCAGCGCCGTCTGGGAAGCAAACCTCGACCAGCTTCATCCGCGGCACCGGGTTGAAGACATGCAGCCCGAAGAGCTTGCTGATCCCGGCGGCCTCGGCAATCGCAGCGATGCTCAACGACGAGGTCGTGGTCGCGAGATCGGCGTTGGGGCAAGCCTCGGCGATGGTGGAGAGAAGTTCACCCTTGGGTTCGACCTCCTCGACGATCGCCTCGACGATCACGTCGCAGTCGGCGAGATCGCTCGGGTCCGTCGTCACCCGCAATCGCGACGGCTCGGCCCCCTCGATCTTGGCGCAGGCCGCGACCACTTTCTCCTCGGCCCGCCAGGCCGAAGCCTCGCTTCTGGCCAACAAAATCGTGTCGGCCGTTGTGGTGGAAACAGCAGCTAGGCCGGTAGCTATAGCGCCGCTGCCCGCGATTCCCGGACTCTCGTACCCCTTGCTTGCGTTCATGGTCGGGTTCCTATCACGACACCCCTGCCCGACGACCGGCCCCACACGGCAGGTACTCTTGGTTGACTGACCAGTCAATCGAACGGAGGGCGGCGATGGCGGACAACGGAAACGGCAAGTTCGGCGGCCGAGAGGTCGTCATCGTCGAGGCGGTGCGCACGCCGATTGGGCGGGGGCACGAGGAGAAGGGCTACTACAAGGACATCCACCCCTCGAACCTTCTCGCCAAGGCTTACAGCGAGCTGTTCGAGCGTTCGGGGATCGATCCCGCCGAGACCGGTGACGTGATCGCCGGCTGCGCCCAGCAGTTCGGTGAGCAGGGAGTCAACATCGGTCGCAATGCCTGGCTAGAGGCCGGGCTGCCGATCGAGACGCCCGCGACCACGATCGACCGCCAATGTGGCTCAGCTCAGCAGGCGGTCAACTTCGCCGCGGCGCTGATTGCCTCCGAGGTCCACGACGTCGTGGTCGGCGGTGGCGTCGAGCACATGGGGCACATCTCCTTCGCCGATGGCTACTCGGTGATGCAGGAGCACGGCGCGCCGTTCTCTGATGAGCTGATGGCGCGCTACAACCTGGTGCCGCAGGGGATCTCCGCCGAGATGATCGCCGACAAGTGGGAGATCCCCCGCTCCGAGCTCGACGAGATCGGTCTGCGCTCCCACCAGCTCGCCGCCAAGGCGACCGAGGAGGGCCGCTTCGAGCGCGAGATCGTGCCCTTCTCGGTCAACGGCGATACCTATGCCACCGACCAGGGGATCCGTCCCGACACTTCGCTGGAGAAGCTCTCCCAACTCAAGCCCGCCTTCAAGGAGGACGGCAAGATCACCGCCGGCAACTCCTCGCAGGTATCCGACGGCGCCGCCGCGGTGCTGCTGATGACGCGCGAGAAGGCCGACGCGCTGGGCCTCAAGCCGCGCGCCCGCATCTACGACCAGACCACGGTCGGCGTCGATCCGGTGATCATGCTCACCGGCCCGATCCCGGCGACCAAGAAGCTGCTCGAGCGCAACGGAATGGCGATGGACGACGTCGACCTGGTCGAGATCAACGAGGCCTTCGCCTCCGTCGTCGCCGCCTGGCGGCGTGAGCTCGACCCCGACATGGACCGGGTCAACGTCAACGGCGGCGCGATCGCCCTCGGCCACCCGCTCGGCTCGACCGGCGCCCGGCTGATCACCACCCTGCTGCACGAGATGGAGCGCTCCGACAAGGAGATGGGACTGGTGACGATGTGCTGCGGCGGCGGTCTCGGCACCGGGACCTTGATTCAACGGATCTAGCTGTAGTTCCTCACAACGTTGTTCATCCGGGCCTCCTTGAAGGCTGGGGGTGTCGAGCCACCCACCCAACAAGGAGGACACCGGATGAGGATCCACGCTAACGCCCGCACCTGCCCGAACAGCCGCAAGCTGTTGGTCAAGC
>JASLIG010000130.1 GCA_030152805.1 Solirubrobacterales bacterium | reverse complement strand
GGCGACGAACCTACCGCCATCCGATTTGAGCGTCGGGTAGTGGTCGCGCGAGGGCGTCCACTTGTTGCCCGGGGTCCCGACCGGATCGAAAGCGCCGCGCCCCTTGTGGTGGTAGCACTGCGGCATCTCGCACCTCAGGGCAAGGAGCTGGCCGCGCTCGGCCATCCGCACGAGGACATTTGCATTTTTCACGCCGAGCTCGCGGAGTTGGTCCGCGACCGATTTGTCTGCCATGCGGCGATCCTGACACAACTCCTCTCGCGTGGTTGCGAGCGTCTCGGTTGCGGTGCCGGAGATGCCCGCATCGGAGGGCTATGCGAGCGTCAAGTAGAGCGGCGTGGCGAGGGTGTATTGCCGTCCGTCGCTCCCCACCCATGGGGGGGTCAGTCGACGTGCGAGATAGTTGACCCGTTGGCGTGGGCGATTCTCGAATTGATTGGAGATATAGGAGAATATGGAAGGCCACTCCGGGGGGTCGCCGGGATTTACGTGTATCCCGCTGCTGAGGTGCCTGGCGATCGACGTATATGGCTTCCCGCTTAGGAGCACCTTGCCGTCAGTGACATTTTCAAGCGCTTTCAGCAAGTCGGGCAGATGTGAGACGGAGTAGTTGGCGGTCGAGGACGGGGTCGCGCCGATTACGTTATGGGCGGAGCCCGCGAGACCAAGGAAATGATTTTGATCGGGCGTGAAGTAAAAGAGAAGATCGGTGCCTCCGCACTCATCCTCGAAGGTCTCGCCGACGACGTCCGCAGTCCCTTCGATCCAGGGGTAATCGGAGTCGAGCGGACCGATCGGTTCCTCATCGCGAACGAGCTTCTCGGCGGCTTCGAGCAGCGTCATGCGGTTATCCTTCCACTCCGCCTCCGCGGAAACTCCGGCGGTGAGCACCCCGACGGCCACACCTAGCTTCGCCGCCAGCTTCGTCTTTCGATCCTTGCCCAACTGACCGACAAATTGGGCAACCTTCGAGTCAGAGATATATAGATAAGTACGCATTGGCCGATCAGTATCTCAGGAGTCAGCGCCGCCAAGCGTAAGCGTGATGAGCATACGAATGCAGGTCGGGAGCTAATTCGGACGCCCGGGTGGCGACTCCCTCCCGCTTCCACGATTTGCAAGCACCCGCGGACCAGCCCCAAGGCGCTCCCTTGACGAAAGAGCGGAAGCGGCGCGGGCTGCGCCCAGCCAGTGTTCCCTCCGCGTGAGAGCGGCAGAGCCTTCATCTCCAGGCTCATCGCGATCTCAAGGATATCCGACGGGACGGCGCTCCGCCAGCAGAATTGCCTCTAGCAAGCCGTTTGCGGTCGATTCGTGCCTGCTGAGTCCAGGCAGTTTGGCTGAGTTCGGCCCGGATCGGCGGAGTCGGGGACAAATGTCTCGAAACAATCGGCGCCAGCTTTCAAATTTGACGGCGGCTGAGCCTCGACTAACTCAAGCCAAGCAATTCTGAGAATTCCTCCTCAGTTCTCGGTTTCGCGAGGTCGGCCGTAAAGGTCGGGCCGGTGAGGGCAGTGCTTTCGATCCCCGGAAGATCAACGCTCAGCGTCCCAGACCATTCTGTCGAACCATCCGCGTTGCGTTGGAAGGAGGCGGTGCCAGCAAAGGGTTTGGGAGGGCTCACTGTCGCGGAGCTGAGATCCCCCGAGACTTCAAAGCTCGCTGGCTTACCTTCAACCAATGCCGATCGACTAATGCGCAATGCTCCCTGTCGCTCCGACGTTCCAGCAATGAAGAATCGAAGCGGAAGAAGCTCGGAACCGCCAATGGCAATAAAAACGACATGCCTGTGCGGCGTAAAGGCGCCTAGAGCGGCTGGCAGATTGGCGGCGTTCCCGGGATGCCTATCAGGGGTATCCGGACATTTCCATGAGCGTGGAGGAGCCATAGTACCGTGCACCCGATGTGCGTTGAGTCGCGTGTAGCCATTCTCGCCACGAAATTTGATCGACCCGACAAAGGCTCCACTACGTACCGGCTGCTCGCGGCCTTTGCAGGACTTAGGTGGCCGTATGCGATCAACCGATCCATCTGGCTTGAATCGGGCGTTGATCTTGCCAAGCTTCCCAAGGCTGAACTGAATACGCCCATCCACGAACGAACCGTTGCCCCTGTAGATCACCCTTCCTTCGTCGCCCCGCGCTGTGAGGCTGGCCTTTCCCCGATTTATTTCAAAGAGAATCGAATAGCCATTACTTGCTTTCCGTGAGAACTCAGCCTGTGCTTCAGGCCCATCAAAGCTGACACTCGACGCCGAGTCACTCGCAAAACACACTCCAGGACAAGCGGCAAAGATCAGCAAGCCTGCAATAGGGATGATGAGACGGCGCATCAAGAAAAGCAACCTGTGCCGAAATTCGGAAACGCCGAAAGAATGACCCTGATAGATGCGCATCGCCCGATTCATCGGGGAGGCGGAAAGTTGCGCCGGTCACGTTTTGGCTCATGCCACAGGATTCCGGCGTCCCATATAAAGAGCTCCGCAAGGATGATGGCCACCCCCGCGGCTGCCAATAAGAGATCGATCATTCTTCTTGGAGCATAAGGCTTTTTCGGACCCTGGTTCAGCCCAGCTTTACGCACCTTGCCCTAAGAGCAATACGACCCCTCTTGAGCTCCAAATCCTTGGAGCATCGCGCCGAACGCCTTTCGTCATCGTCCCAGTCAGTATTAGCGCCCTTCCGACCCCGAGGCGGCAGTCCCTGCTGCTCCTATGGCTCCTTGCTGCGGTCCCGCGCGCCTTGCTGAAAATGCCAATTACGGCGTTCGATGCCTTATTCAACTTTTGTTCACTCTCGTGACTAGGATGCGCCGCGCCCCACCACAAAGAGCCTCAGTCACCTTTAGATGTCTTTACGTTACGACGCGCGATGTTTTGCGCCCCCATGCGACTGTACAGTGCTATCAGCGCGGTAACAATAAATCCAACTAGGGCTAGCACAGTGAAAATGCCCGTAGCATCTGCCAATAGAGTAACTATTACGCTGCCATGCCCTGCACCATGCTGCCAATTATTTATCCCGCCGCCAAGCAGAAGCAATACCACCCATGCGACACCAAGACGCCAAAGTAGCGTGGAATAGCTTCGCGCCTTTTCGTCTTGCTTTCTTTCTTGAACCCCTTCCCATCCAGCAACTCGCACCAGTGCCGTAAGAGCTGCATTCTGGCCCTTCGTTATAACTTGGAGTCGTCCTAGCTTTCCGTTTCTTGGGCCGGTGTGGCCCCGCCGACGCCATACATATTGAGCCGAAGCCGGCATGGCCAGGCCACACGTCATAACAACGCCGCACGCTAGCGTCCAATATTCCCCGCCAGAGACAAGCGACACCACAACATCAGCAATAGCTCCAACGAGCAGTACAAGCCAGGCGGTTCTGCTGCCCCGCAATAGAAGCCAGACCAAAGCCACTGCTATACCAATTCCGACAGCCTTGGCGAGACTTGGCGCGCCAAAAAATGGAATGAATGACCGAACCAAGGCGGCAGCGGAAACCGCTCGCAAAGACCAAATAGCAGACGGTGAGCTCGTTAGTCGAGGCACGGGAATAGTCTAGCTGATGCCCCTTTGCTAATTAGCGAAAGCGGCATCAATTGCGCACCTAGTAGCGGCATACGCTGCAGACGCTAGCTTACCGCCGACTGGATAGGACGCTCGGATTTCCCATGTTTCTGCCCAGCCTTCGAGCGCCGCCGCCCCGCAAGCAATTGCCTGGGCTCGCAAGCTGCGGCCTACTCCCTCGATCTCGTGCCCAATAAAGTTATTGACAGCCTGTTCATTGGCAAGATGGTGGTTCATAAACATGTTCGCAAGACCACTGGCTATTTTTCCAATGAAAGCACCCACGGGGTCGCTTCCTTTGCCGCCGCCCCAACCCACCTTGCAGGCAATCGCCGTACAGGTCCTGGGTCGCACTATGGCATATTCCGAACGGGCCGCCCTGGCTTCACGGCGCGCAATCCGCCTTAGCTGCTGGGGCGTTGCAGCTTTTCCTCCAGGCCCGCAAGGATCGCTAGGCCTTCTCTTGAAGCAATTACCTCCCAAATCTAGGTTATTTATCGGATCTTGGCCAGCGTAGTCATATGCATTTGCTGAGCCTCCCAAAACCGGGTCAACCGAGATAAAGCGGCCCAGTGCTGGCACATAGCTACGGACGCCCATCTGAATCACACCCGACGGAAGTTCAGTACGCCGCTGCTTACCCCCCAGCCAACCGAAGCGTCCGGCGGCTCCTTTCTTCGGGTTGCCGAACTCATCGAATTCAGGGGTTGCTGTAGGTTTGGTTGCCGTTGGACTGAGGCTAGCGGTTGCCACAACGTCGCCGTGAAGATTCGTGAGCTGGAGGCTGGCTTCGCCTGAGCTTGGCTGAATCGCCGCCAGCTCGCCGCCGATGCCGGCTATGCTGCGCGTCCAGGTTCCGCCGCGTTCGGTCCAGGCCGTCGAGTCTGACGCCATTGCGTAGTGGAAGATTTCAGTGCCGGTTTTCGTGCCCGTCTGCACGACCTGGCGGACACGCCCCGTCGAGTCGAGCTGGTAGCTGTTGGTGAGGCCGGCTTGCGATTGGCTGGCGAGCATTTCGTTTGAGTAGAAGCTGGTCGTGAGTTTGCTCCCACCCGCGTATTTGCCCGGCAGCCCGGTGATCCTGCCGAAGTTGTCGTAGCTGATTTCTGAGTCGGTCAGCCTGTCGGCTGCGTCATAGCCGTAGGAGACGCTGCTGCCCGTTGAGGTCGTGTCGCAGGCACCACCCACTCCCGGTGCGCGAGTCGTCAGTTTCGTGCGGTTGGAGTCGGCGTCAAAGAAATACTGGCGAGTGGTGCACGATCCACCTTGCGGCGTATCCTTGACCAGCGTCAGCCTTCCTGCCTTGTCATAGGAATACTGCTGACTTGAGGCGAGACTCGTTTGGGAGAGCACCTGGCCGTAGATCGAGCGTTCGTTGCTTTCTTCGAGCCAGGTGCATTTTTCGGTGCAGCTCGTGACCTTGGTGTAGCTGAGTTTGGTCGGGGCGCCGGCTTCGTCGTAGGTCGCTTTGGCCACCAGGCCGTTTGGCAGACCCCGTTCGGTCAGGTTGCCATCGGCGTCATAGGCGGCAGTGAAGGTGCCGGCCGCTGAATCTTCAAGTTTCGTCAGCAACCCCGAGGTCGCGTCGTAGCCAAAGGTCTGGGTGCCCTTGCCGTCGTAGACCGTCGCCGGGCGGCCCAGCAGATCGTAGGTCGTTTTCGAGGTGCTGCCGTCCGCATCGGTGTATTGGACCGCGCGGCCGAGTTTGTCGTAGGCGGTAACTACGGCCTGGTTGTCGAAGCCTTCGCATTTGACTTCGCAGGTCAGCTTCTGTTCGATCGGCAGGCCGGTCGTTTTGTCATAGACGGTCGCGGTGGGAGCCAGGCTGGTGCCGCCGCCTTCGATCTTGCGGCTGATAGGCCGCCCGGCTTCGTCGTAGGTCGCAGTGGTGATGCGAGTCGGCGCGCTGGGACCGCTTCCTACCGTCTGTGTCGCTTTGGTCGGCGCTCCGAGCGGAGAGTAGGCGTTGACTTGGCTCACGGGCAGGACCGGAAGCCCAGCCGTGCCCGGCTGTTTGGCCGGCATCGTCTTGCAGGGCAGATTGGCCCAGCCGGCCTTGTTGGCGCAATCGGGATCGCTGCTTTCCCCGGCGCTGTAGTAGATCGTCTTGGTCGTGTGGGCGTCGCCGCCGTTGGGTTCACCCGGCAACCGCCGTTCGGTCGGCAGGCCGGTGCTCGCGTCGTATTCGATGTGGGTGCGAAGTTTGAGGCCCGCCGGGTCGAGGGTCGTGTCGGTCGGCTTTCGGAGCGACCAGTTGTATTTGGTTTCGCTCACGCGCTGGTCGGCATCGGTGCCCTGACCGACGATCGCGGCGCCGCTCGTTTCGGTGGTCGGCAGGTGCGGCATCGGCGTGTCAGGCAGGGGCACGGGGGCACCCTGGTCATAGAGGATGCTGCGATGCAGGCGGGCCTGGACCACCGAACCCGATTCCAGGCGCACCTGGTGCATCGGTCCCCATTCTTCGCGCAGCTCGGTGCCCTCGGCTGAGAAGCTGCGTTTGGTCTCCAGTTCGTGGGAGCGGGCAACCGATCCAGCCCCCGCCGCCAAGGCGCGAAGCCGGTTCTGTGCGCTCAGTTCGCGTGTGACATTGCCGTGTTCGTCGGCTTCGCTGGTGGTGATCGAATTGCCAGCTACCGAAGGAGTGGCCGTGTTCACCATCTGGCCTTCCCCGTCGAGGTAGTAGACGCTCGCGCGCAAATAGCTCGAGGGTGGGCTTGAGGGAACCTGGTCGGGAGGGAAGATCGCCGTCGCGTCGCTGGGCACATCTAGCTGTCCCCATTGGCCCACGGCGGCGGCGCTCATGTCATAGGGGGCGCCCAGCGGCACGTCATAGACGATCGTCGTCTGGGCGACCGAAGGGCTGGCGAGGCTCGGCCGCTTGACCTTGACCAGGCGACCGGCGTCGCTCGGCTCGCCCGCGGAGGGCGCGTATTCGAGCGTCCATGCTTCCTGTCCGGGTGGCGTGATCGAGGCGAGCTCGCCTTCGGCGGGCGCGGTTGCCGGCGAGCTGCGATAGCCATAGGACTCGCCGATTTTCGGCTGGCCGGGGGGCGCTAGCCGCGGGTCCCACTCTTCGATGAGCCTGCCTTTGGGGTCATAGCCGTAACTGGCGACTTCCCACTGGCTGTTCGTGGTCGCGTTCGATGGGCCGTAATAGGTGATCGCGGAGAGCCGATCGCCGTAGCCCGAAGGCGCTCCCCAGTTGCTCGCCGGGGCATAGGTGAAGCCAAGGCTGCGACAGCCAGGCGTGCTCGCTGCGCTCGCCTCGGTGCAGCTAACGCCCGCGGCGGCGGGGGCGATCATCATGCTGAGGCGCCTGTTGGCGCCGACCAGTTTGTAGACCATCGTCGTCGCGTTGGCACCGCTGCCGGTCTGGGCCACCGAGACCGGCAGGAAGTCGCTGGACCCGGCGCTTTGTTCGAAGGTCGTGCGGTTGGCATCGGAGTCGGTCAGGGTGAAGTGCGTAGAGTCCGCCCGAGCGAGGACCCAGCCGCTGAGTTCGGGTGGAGAGACGTAAGTCGCGCCGACCTTTTCGAAGGTGTATTCGTAGCCTTCGAGATCGGTGAGCACGGCGTAGTCGCTTAGCCCTTCTTCTTTTTCTTCGGCCGAAGCGAGGAACTCGCTCACCTTCTGCCATTCGGCGCCACCCGCCACTTCGACCGGAGCGCTGGGGGTCCAGCCTGCGCCGAGGACCCCGGTGTTGAGGGTGGTCGCGGTACCACGCGAGCTGTGGCTGCGGGCGAATTCGAGCGCTGATCCGAAGCCGGGGATCGAGACGTCTGTGCGAGCCACCGTGAAGTTGCCGGTCAAAAGGTCGACGCTGCCAGGCCCCACTTGCGTCGTGGCGTCACGGGGGGCGCCCACGGTCGGGTTGATGATTGCCTTGACCGAGGGGACGTAGCCGCCGCCGCTGCCTTCGAGCAGGGCACGGACCTCGACCTTGCCGCCGGTGGCGGTGAGCCATTCGGTCGCGTGGGCGGCATCGAAATAGAGGGTCGGTGTTTCGTTGCCTTTCACGGCCAGGGGCCAGGAGACCGGGTTGCCCTGGGCATCGCGGATCAGATTGGCGGGGATCGCTTTGAATTCGCCGCTGGAGGGCGGGCTGAAGAACTGCCTGTATTGGAAGGTGACCCCGGTGATGCCAGAGCCCGGCCAGCCGGCCTTCAGCTTCAACCGCCGAGCGGTGGTTTCGTCTTCGCGGGGGCTCAGCATTTCGCCAGGGGTGGATTGGAAATAGTTGACCGAGATCGAGGGCTTATTGGTCGCGGCGGTGCTGGCGTTGAAGGCGACGTAGCGACGTGCGCATTTGCCGGGGTCCGCTTCGCATTCGGCTTTGGACTCGTTGCTGTTCTTGACTATTAGGCCTTGGTTGGAAGCCGGGCTTGCGACCCATTTCCCCACCGCTTCGCGAAGCGAGGACGAGGAGAAGTCCCACCACCCCGCCTGGGAGCCGCGCTGGGCGGTGAGGATGTCGGCCCCTTCGGCGGTGTAGTCCCCACCGGGGGCCGCCCAGAGGCCTCCCATCGGGTTTGATTCATAGCGGCGCCAGTTGAGCGCCGAGGTCCAGGGCTTCGTCACTCGTTTCATTTCCACCCCGGCCGTGTTTTCTGCCGCGGCGGGGGCATAAAGGCTGGCCGTGGCCGAGGAGACATACGCGTTGGTGGGAATTGCGCTGAGGTCGAAGCGCAGAAACGAGCGCTGCGCTTGACCTTCTGTCTGGCTGAAGGTGGCGTAGAGGAGGACATTGCTGGGTGAGGCGCATTTGCCCCAACCGTCGGGTGCCGGCAAGCTGCCGATGCTGCAATCGAGGCTCGGGCTGGTGAGGGTGAGGGTCGGGTCGATCCGCACTGGCCAGACGCGCTCAGAGTCAGAGAGCCAATCGCGCTTGACGGAGAGCGTCAAACGCCAGCCCTCCCCATCGGGCTGCAGGTCGTAGGCGACCGCGTCATAGGAGGTCGCGCCGCCTGAGGAGATGTCGGAGACGACGGGCGCCGGCAGGGTCGAGAACAGCTGCCCTTCTTCGTCGTGAAACTGGAGTGAGCCGTCCGGTTCAAGCGAGGGCGTGAGGCCCTGCGATGCGTCCAACTCGAAGTCAAAGCTGCTTGGCTGAGCAGGGTTAGACAGCTCTATCTGCTCCTTGACCCCCGTTGCAAGGCTCGCGAGGTCGAACTCGGTGCCGGGCGTGCTCGCTTCATAGCTTGCCGAGTTGCCCTCCACCTCGGCGGCTTCGCTTGCCTGACCGAGGAGACGGTAGGAGACCCATTGCCCGTCTTCAGTGAGGCGCACCGCCCCGCTTCCCATGCGCTGGGGCAAGGTCAGCTCGAAGCGATTGTCGGCGTTTACGAGTGAGCCGTTGGCGGCTTCTTCCAGGCTTTCGTCGATCGGCTTCCACTCACCCTCGTTGTCGAGATAGTTGATCGGAGTCTCATAGACACGTGTTTGAAGCTCGCCGCTGGGCAGGCGAAACGTCTGGGAGTTCGCCGTCCGGTCGGCGATGACTTCGGGGCCGGGGTCGGCCGCGGGCGGCGAGCTGAGGATCGGGTCGGTGCTCTGACCGCCGTCGTCCTGCTCGGCAAATGCAATGCCCGAGCCGAGAATAAGCAGCATGACTACGAGCGCCGCGACGAGCCTGATCCCCTTCACTGAGTTCCTCCCCTTTGGTGTTGCCTTGACTGGTTCCCTGCCAGGCCCCGAATGGGCCTACCCGTACTGCAATTCCGCAAGCGAGCGGCACCCTTCCCTGAAAAACAGCTCATCGGCCCCCACGTCGAGCGCTTCGGCCAGGCGGAAGCGCAGTTCTGGTCCGCTGACCAGCTCTGCTATCCCCGCCCTGACGAGCGTTGAGAGGTGGTAGTCGAAGACTGAAAGTCTCTTGCTCCCATCCCAGAGGGCGTAAAGCTCTGCCACAGAAACCGACCGGTCAAACCTTCCCCCATCCAATCGTCCCATCGCCGCGATGATTTGCAGCTTGGTCTCGTTGATGTCGTAAGGAACGACGATGGCGCGAGGAACGGGCACGCCCCAGTCCAAGGAAGCGTGCCCGTTCGCGTGCATCGGGTTCTCCCATAGTCCCTCGGGAGAAAGCGCAGGCATTCGCCGCCGCTCTGTTTTTGGGAGAGGAGCGCCGACGCGTCGCTGCTGAGTGGAAATGTGTCTTTTGTGCATGTGCTGATGTAGAGCCCCGGACGACCGAGCCTTCGGATGAGTTGGTCGTCCGGGGCACCAAGACCGCAGACATTCCGGAGCTGACGACTGTGTCCGGGTGGTCAACTGACCTTGACTGGCATGAGAGTTTCAGATCGGAACCTGTACGTCTATCGTCAATATTTAAGTGCGTTATCCATGACTATCCAAGTTATGACCGTCAGACTTGTGTGGCCTGTGCGTAGCCATTGTCCGGCCGCCCTGGTCGGCTCCGCTCAAAACCCATCAAGGCGACGATCTGAGTGGTTCCAACTTCTTTCGACTTGGTCAGGCGAGCCGCATTGCGGGCCTGAATATCGAAAAGTCGCTCCGAGCTGGCCTTAAGCTCGGCAGCAATTTCCTTCTTTCCCTCAGCGTCTACACAGAGCCGCTGCCAAGAGAGACGTACGTCGTCGTCTTCCTCAATCTTTTTCGCTTGTAGGGACGACAGCACCTCGGCCGTGATGGCTTGGATGATTAGAGAGCACAATTCCCTTCGAAGCTTCATTGGCATTGCCCCATACGTCTCCTCATCGACGTAAGGCAAGGTAACCGCGCGATAGAAGTGCTCGGTCGTGTTTCGCACCTTCACGGTTTCGACAAGCTCAATGCAGCCGCAGTCGAATAGCTCGCGGATGTGATTGCTCACCTTGCGGACGTTTAGATTGAGAATCTTGGCGATTTCGTTCGGGCTGGCGGTGCCATCGTTGAGAATCGCTAGAGCATCGATCCTGATGCGGTGCCCAACGGCATAGCCGACCGCCTCGACTATCTCGCGTGGTCGTTCGCCCTCTGGCTTCCGAGTCGCTACGTCCTCCAAGCGAAATCCCCTCCAGTCAGTGTTGGTTGGCTACTCAGGCGGCGTGGAGCATAGGCGGATTTACGCCTGAGCGCGTCGCTCGGGCACATTTTCTGCACTAGTCATAAATTTCTTACCATCCCTTCCCCGACCCGGCATTTGGCCGGGAGCTGACGACCGGGGAGGAGGTGAGAACGGATGACAATCCGCAAAGCTGGCGCGGTCTTTCCGAGCCTGCAGATCCTGAAGCACAACTAGGTCGAGTTCTGTGCAGGGCCGGTCTTCTGCCAGCGAGGATCGAGGTTGGAGATCGGCTCTGCCCAGCCGACGAAGCTTTCGCCCGACCCACCCGCCAATCAGCGCCACAAGAGCGACTTGACGACGAGAGGGGGTGAGAGAAAATGCGATTGGAGTAGCAGCGCCCGTAATTCCGGCCGTGTCTGTGGCCAAGCACGCATAGGTGATTTAGGGCCGGCCGTGCGTCCTGAATGCGAAAGGCCGGCCCAATCAGTTCCCGACCCATTGCCCGCTGTCTAGCCCGTAGCCGTCTCAACCCCTGTGGCACGGGGATTTAGCTGGCGACCAGGGAAAGAGCTGTCGCTCGATATTTCTCTACTGTCTGCCTCCCTGGTGACGATGCCGGGGCTGACGACGGAGGAAGGTGAGCACGGATGACGATCCGCAACTACGGCACGGTTTATCCGAGCGTGCAGGTCATGAAGCACTCCTAAGACGCGCTGGCTAGTTGGGCCAATCTCAGTCGCCAATGCGAACTTGGGATCGGCCCACCCTTGCTCCTCGACCGCCCACAACCCCAGCACCGCGAGGGCGACGGTCAAGGGCGCTCGCGCCCGACCCCCGAGGGGGGTTGACGGCCGCTCTCGCGGTGCTTCAATCGCAGGTTACAAGTGCTGGAACGATGCGGGACTCAAGCCGCTCGGGTTCCACGAGGGGCGACACACCTTCGCCAGCATCGGGATCGCGGCCGGACTGAATGCCAAGACCCTGAGCACCTACCTGGGCCACGCAACGATCACGATCACCCTCGACCGTTACGGGCACCTGATGCCCGGCAGCGAGGTTGAAGCGCGGGAAATGCTAGATGGCTATCTAGCCAGCTCCGAAGGTTGATCCGTCCTCTTACTTCTCAAGAATGCCGCTCAATGAATCTTGAGGCGCAGATTCAACTCATCACCGTTCCCCAAGAGTTCACTCGCCTGTGCAATGCAGTTCTAGAAGCCGAGCACGGCGACGACTTTCTCGTCATTGACGATGATCAAGCAGATCGAGGCAACAACGGCTGTCTGAAGTCGAAGAAAAGCCTCAATGCCATGCACTGCTTCAAGCGGATCCAAAATCAGGCACTGGAGGCCGAAATTCGGAAAAGATGATCGGCGACCTAGGCAAGGCCATTGCTCTCAAGGATGAGGGGATCTGGGATATCGGCTCATGGATCTTTATTAGCACCTCCAGCCCCGGCAAACGGCCGGGAGCTGACGAGCGGGAGGGAGGTGATCGGAATGAAGGTCAAGCCTGTTGGCGAGGTTGTGCCCTTGCTCAAGATCCTCAAGCAGCACTAAGCACCCGCCGGAAGGCCGGCCTCCCACCGCTGGCAATGGGATGGAGGCCGGCCCAATACTCAGCGGAGCAGATCGCTCGCGCTGAGACCAACGGCTTCTGCCAACCTCTGCACCGTCGATACTTGGGGGTCGCGCTTGCCGCTCTCGATGCGGCTGACCTCGGTGGCGTGGACGCCGCTGCGTTCGGCAACTTCCTCCTGCGTCATTTCGCGGTCGAGCCGCGCTCGCCGCAGGTTCCTCCCAAGGTTGCCACACACGCCCGGGATCGTCGGTGCTGGCGATCCATATCTCCATAGGGAACTTCACAAGTCGAGCAGACTACCTGCCTGCGCTAGATGTAGTTCCTCACAACGTTGTTCATCCGGGCCTCCTTGAAGGCTGGGGGTGTCGAGCCACCCACCCAACAAGGAGGACACCGGATGAGGATCCACGCTAACGCCCGCACCTGCCCGAACAGCCGCAAGCTGTTGGTCAAGC
>JASLIG010000139.1 GCA_030152805.1 Solirubrobacterales bacterium | reverse complement strand
GGCGCCGGTGGGTACGCGGCAGTACTGGTCGCCCGCCGTTCCGATGGCAGCATCGCCGAGCAGTGGGAGCTCTCCGAGGGCGACTTCGAAACCACGAACAACCGGATGGAGCTGATGGCGGTCATCACCGGATTGCGCGCCTTGCCCGCGCCCGCGCGCGTGTGCATCCATACCGACTCCACCTACGTGATGAAGAACTTCCGGGGCTCGCTCGAGCGCTGGCAAGGCAACGGCTGGCGGACGGCGGACAGGAAGCCGGTGAAGAACCGCGACCTATGGGAGGAGCTGTCCACCGAGGCTGCCCGTCGCGACGTGGAATGGGTGAAGGTCGCCGGTCACACCGGGGTCGAGTTGAACGAGCGCGCGGACAAACTCGCCTGCGCCCAACGGGACGCCTACGCCGAGCGGAGCCGTCGGCGCCCCGTGGAGTAGCGGGGCTCTCCCCTGGGCGGGGTTTCACACGTTCCGCCACACGTTCGCCTCCCTCCACCT
The DNA here is from genome assembly GCA_030152805.1 of Solirubrobacterales bacterium. Lineage (GTDB taxonomy): Bacteria > Actinomycetota > Thermoleophilia > Solirubrobacterales > 70-9 > VRUE01. The sequence goes on along the minus strand of JASLIG010000139.1, from coordinate 13,723 downwards.
GAGCCGGGGAACCAACCTGCTCCAGCTCAGCCGAGCGCTCGGCCATCACTCAGCCGCGTTCACCCTCAGCCGCTACACGCACCTGCTGCCCGGCGACGAGGCGCCGGCGCTCGATCTGTCGGCGTTGGAGACGACGCCTTGAGTCCGGCAGGACGCAGGTCTCGTGCCCCGCTGGCTCAGGGTCGTAGCCAGGAAGAAAATCTGTCTGCCTAGGCGGCCGGGAGGCGACTCGGCTCTTCCCAGCACTTGCGAACGCTGCGTGCAACTGCTGCGGCTAGGTCTGGGGGAACCGCGTTCGCGACCTGGATCGGCTGCTCTGAGGGCGGCCCGCAGAAGACGTAGTCATCTCGAAATCCCTGTATGCAAGCCGCCTCTCGCACCGAGATGGTTCTGTGCAGCCAGGGATGGACAGGAAGCGCCCGGTGGCCCGCAATCAGGGTGCGAGCGGCGTCCTCATCAAGGCGACGGTAGGAGATCGGGCTGTTTTCCGGTTTCAGCTTGGCAATCTTCTTCTTGACTTTCTCGGAATGTCGCATCGTGGTGCCGTTGATCAGATAACTCCCGTCGTCGAGGCGGAGATACTCGGCTCGGACGCCGGCCTCCAGTTCTGGGAGCTCTTCCAGTCGCTTGCGAAGGGCCTTTGGTTCAAGCTGCGCGACGGTGCTAGGGGGCGCTTCGGGTCTTCGGCCAGCACCCGTGCGACGAGCAAGAAAGAAGTAACGTCGGCGCCGCTGGGGGGGGCCGTAGTTTTCTGCGTTCAGCAAGTGTGGTGCGCCGATGGAGAAGCCGTACCGCCTCAGGTAATTGACAATCCGCTGCTTGAAAGCCCGCCCGCTAACGCGCTGCAGGCCAGGCACGTTCTCCATGACGACGAACTCGGCGCGGAGGTCTTTGGCGATCCGGGCAACCTCCCGGAAGAGAAGGTTCTTGCCGTCATCGGGTATTCGCTTGCCGGCAGCGGAGTAGCCCTGGCAGGGAGGACCTGCAATCACTGCGTCGATTCTCTTGGCGGCGACTGCGTGCTTCCTTATCTGCGCCGAGTCCAGTGATGCGACGTTTACCTCAAGGACCGGGACGCCCGGGTGATTCGCCCGGAAGGTCTGAGCGGCGTGGCGGTTCGCCTCCACGGCCAGGGCGATCCGGAAGCCCTCACGCGAGAATCCCTCGCTGAGGCCGCCGGCGCCGGCGAAAAGATCAATTCCTACTGGTTGGCGAGGGTCAGCGGCGGCGGTGGCTCGCTTACGACCCTCCTTGCAGAACGAGATCAGTACGCACTGGGCGCACGCGGGCTTCTCACTCCGGCACACTGCGCGACCGTGATGGACGAGATTGACGTGCAACTGTTTACGAAGCTTTGGTGGGACCACCGCCTGGAATGGGTCGTGGTCTGCCTTGATGCCGCGCGGCTTGACAACGCCCAGCCGGATGAAGATTCGCCGGACGTGGGTATCGACGGCGAAGGTCGGCCGGTTCAGTGAATAGGACAGGATGCACCTGGCGCTCTTGGGTCCGATGCCCGGGAGGCCTCGCAGAAACCGCTCGGCGTTGGTGTCGCTCATAGCTCTTAGGAAATCGAGCGTGAGGTCTGCGGCGGGATCGGCGAAGGGCCCGATACCACGCTCTGCATTGCAGACAGCTACCTCGGCGAGGAGCCCGATTAGTTGATCCAGGCGTTGATCGGCTAGGCCGGCGGGCTGCAGCAACCCGCGGAGCTCGTCAGTGGATGCTTCCGCGACCTCCGTCCAGCGCGGGTAACGACGCTTCATCTCAGCAAAGACACGACGGTAGACGCCCTCTCTCGTCTGGCGCGAGAGCATGATGAAGACCGCCTCATCAAGTGGGTCTTCGAGGTTTCCAAGGTCAGCAGACCGGTAGTTCACCTCAAGCAACTCGGCTATCCGCTCGACCAGTCCATCCTGGTCGCTGTCGAGGGCAGGTGCTATCGCAGCGGACACTCCAGGGCCTCCCGCCGGCCACCAGTCGATGCCTCGCTGCGGAAGACCGTATCCAGGCCTCGAAGCTGAGTGCGACTAGAGAGCCTGATCAGCTCCGGAGTCGGTGGGGCTCCGTTCACATACGCATCGTAACCGGCCACTCACCTGGAGCGAGGCGAGCGTCTGAGTCTCGACTTTAGCCGTTGCTTAGGGCGATAAGGCGGGTTCGCAGAGTGGGGCGGAGAACTCCCGGCTGGGCACCTGGCCGGAGCCCGGTCGCGGCTATGGAAGAACCGGCGGCGGCCGCTGCGGCTGGCCCGAACCGATCGAACGGCAATCCATGTAGCGTGACAGTGTCGCTCGCGGAAGATCCGGCTTCGACGATGGCCTCGATATTGAACGTGCCGAAGCGGGAGGTCGATGCCTCTCCGACTTGTCCTGCGACAGCGAGAATCCCCTCAGTGCCCCACTCAGGAGTGATCGACGCCCAGAACGCTGGGCACCGGACGGCGAAGGGGCAGAAGCGACAGTGGCCTGGCTCGGGGCTTGCCAGGTCTTGGGGGGGTGCCCCGGCCGCAACCGCTTGGTTGTAGCCGTCCATCGCTGCGATCACGGCACCTGCTGCCTCGGCTGCTTCCGTCCCCTCGATCTCTATCTGAGCTGGTTCCCCCTCAAGGGGAATCAGCTTTGCGCTAGTCGTCGTACCCTCGCCCTCTTCGGCGAGCGCGGCATAGAGCAGGAGTTGGAGGCGATACCCCTCCTTCAGCTCTCCGCTCTCGGCTTCGTACAGCGAGCCCGTCTTGTAGTCCTCGATTGCGGTGCCCTCCGCCGTTTTCCTAACGATGTCCGGGCGCCCGCGGAGTTTGCCCTCAAAGCCGACGTGCTCCTGCTCAAGTTGAACCTCCGCTCCTGGAGCGCGCGCAGTCTTTGGAGCACTCGCGCCAAGCTTGGCCGCTAGTTTCCGGGTTCGTACCTTGCGCATCGCGTAGCCGGGCCAACGGCTCGCAGGTGGTAGGTGGCTCTCCAATGGATGCTTACGGGCACTCTCCTCCTCGGCGGCTATTGCCTGGTTCCAGGCGGCCTCAAAAGCCTCCGGCCACGCAGGCGCGGAGGGCGGCGGCAGTGCGCCAGCTCCAGCAAGCTCCAAGACTTGGTGACAGGCAGTGCCAAGCCGGGCGGCTGGTGAGCCCGGTACTTCAGCGCGGAATGCTGGATCGGATGCGTAGGCCATCCGGAGCCAGCACTGCAAGAAGATGGGCGCGCTTGAGGGGGTCGCGTGTTGCCGCTGCCTTGGCGCGGGCAGCCGCGTTAGGGCTTCTACTCCCACAGGCGCGAATAAACGTCGCCGGGCCGTCGCAGGAGGTCGAAGTAATCCGCGAAGCGGACCTGCCGCTCCCCATCCTCTCCATAGCCATCATCAGAGGCTGCCACTGCGGCTTCCGCGACCCTTTCGGAAGCATAGGCAAGGTGTCTCTCTTCTAGTGGATGTACGCCGATTAGGCAGCGCACCGGGTGCACCGCTGCGGGCACCGCACCCATGTCGGCGAACTCGAAGCCCTCGAACTCCGAGGCAAAATCGCTGACCACCTCCCGACCAAGACCGTCCCATAGCCGTCCAGCCTGGAACTCCTCTCCCCGGAGGAGGGTCAGCAGGTCGGCTGCCATCCTCCAATCCAGGAGTCCGTGGTACGCCATATTCCTGTAGTCCTTGAGGCACTTGTAACAGGCGCTGCTGCATGGCTCTCCGGAGTTCGTGTGGGCTTCGAGCTCGGCTATGCGTGCCCCCGCGCTTTCGAGCAGTTCGTCGAAAATGGCTGGCTTCCCGAGGTGACTGCAGTAGCCGGCGCCATTGGCGAGCGTGTCAGAGAGGAAGACCTGGGCAGTCCAATCGCCGTCAGGCGTGCGCACGGAGCGCAGCCCAACCTCAATCTCGGGGGTCTCGACATCAAGAAGACGCGCCGCCGCGTCCCGCACCAGGAAGCCAAGCGAGTACCACGCCCCCTTTCGTGCCGCAGTGTCGGGGCGCAGCGTGATGCCTGGGGATAGTGAGCCAGGATCAATTCCGATCACGAGGACATCGGTTGACTTGATGGCGGCTAGCGCGACCCGACGCTCGCTGGTCACGTCGCTTCCTGGCAAGTGAACTTTGCTCGTGCCATCGTCGAGATCCCGGCAGATCCAGCCGTCCCCGTCCGTCGCTGGGGCAAAACCGAAATCGCGGCCACCGTTGTCGTTGATCTCGAAAATATTGGTTACTCCGCGCTCGAGCAGCGCAGCGCCCGTACTCGACTCCTGCATTGCCTCGGGTTCCGCTGACATCCGCGCCCTCGATGCGCGAGGCGTCCACTCGAACCACTCGTTGTAGTCCCGCGGTATGAACTCGGTCCGGTAACCCTGTGGCTGTGCGATGGTGAAGCGGCGATACCCGCCGGGCGCCCCATCTTCCGCAGCAGGGGCGAGGCAGACAGGGCAGTGGTCGCCGCCTTCGAGCTTGGTGTCAAGGGCCTGGCACTCGGAGCACTGGCCGATTTCATAGGTAAGGCCAAGCGGGTCCGGATCGCTCCAGACCTGTTTGCCGCGCGGCTGGAAAGAGGAGAGGCCAATACATCTGTGGACAGCCTTGTCCTTCACGACATCCGACCCCGGAGCGAACTCAGAGATGGCCACACTCGCATCCCGGTCGACGACATATGGTGGCGGCCAGGGTCTCGCTCGGCGTGGCCTTGCGTGATAGAGCGTCCTCACCCTCGTGGGGAATCCAAACATCGGCAGCAGCCCGGCCTCGGCGAGGCGCTGGCTCAAATCAGAGGTCGGCGAGTCGCCCTGCTCCGCCGCTGAGTCAATCGCGCCGATCGCATCTTCGGCAACGAATGAGAGCAATGCCTGGCGCTGGGATTGCAGCTCTGCGCTGGTCCCGGCCAGCAAGGCATCCAGCACTTCCGCAATCTCGGCGCCATTACCGTCGATCCAGGCGGCAATACCGCTGCGGACATCCTTCCACGCAGCGGCTGCGCCGAACTGGCCGTGAACGTTGTCGCCGGATGCGAATCCTGGTGCAGCCGGGATGTCAAGGAATGCTCGGCGCAGAACCTCGGCAAGGAACGAGCGCCGGACAATCTCCGGTCGCCTCATATCAACATAAGGAGTGGGGGGCAGGTCGCCGGTGATCTGATCGGGATGCTGGAAGTAATAGTCGTCGTGGCTCCTTCCGCGGGCGATCGTGAGTGCCGCCGCCACCGGTTCTCCTCGCCGTCCGGCACGACCAACCCGCTGCTGATAGTTGAAGCGCAGGGGTGGCATGTTTGCCATCAGCACCGTTCGTAGCGATCCGATGTCAACCCCGACCTCCATCGTGGTCGTCACGCTGAGCAGGTCGATCTCATCGACAAGTGGCTGCTCCTTTCCGTCAAGGAAAACGCCCTGAAAGCGAGCCTGCCGCGCCTGCGCCTCGCGCCAATCGGTCTGGCCCGTCAACTCCTCCGCGTGCAGCCGGAATGCACTACCGGCGCTGGTAGCGAGGAATGCGTAGTAGTCCTCTGCCGGGTCAAGTGCGACCGAGTCTTCAGGAAGATCAGATAGGCAGTCGGTGCATATGCCGCACGACGGATGCAGGTGCCTGTAGCGGCAGGTATCGCAGACCCAGGCTTCCTGACCGGCCGGGCGGAGATAAAGGCCGTCAGCCAGGAGAAGGAACTGCGATGCGGCGGCTCGCTGCTCAAGCCGTGCGGTGACCGCGTCTACGAGCTCACCGGGATCGGCTCCATGCTTTTCCGCAACCTTCTCCAGGAACCTGCGTAGCGGCGCGGGAGCGCTGTCCTCGCCATACCGGTACCTGCGGCCCATGAACCGCTGGCGGTCGCCAAGAATCCTGATGGCCGAATCCACGGCCTGGTCCATTGCTCCAAGCGGCAAAGGTCCGTCATCGACATCCCCGCCAGGCGCCGTGCTGACCCAGCCGAGACCGATCGACTCGAAATCGCGACGTGCCCTGGCAAAGAGGATGTACTCCGCCTCGTCGAGAAGGCTGGAACGGATGTCCTCGAGCTGGCGCCGGTCGTCTTCATCGAACTCTCCAGGCGCTCTTGGCCTGGGTGGCGTGCTGTCCCAGTCATAAAGATTCGTCCAGGTCCGGCGGCTGCCGGCCGCTTTGTAGGACTGCATACTGAAATCGGGGCCTCCAGGATTGACCCCGAGCCCGAGAAGGGCCTGCTCAACCTCGTCTCGCAGCCCGGAGACGCTCTTGAGCGCCCCGGAAAGCGCGGCGCCCAGCTCCGCCGCTTTGGACTCCTCGGCCTCCGAGGCGTAGCCCTCAAGAATCGCTCGTAACGCCTCCGCGCCTTCGGGGAACCTCGATGAGAAGCGCTGGTAGCGCTCTTTGGTTGGGCTGGAACGATCTTCGGCCCGAACGAATGCCTCGAAAGCCTCAATGTCTTCGGCATCACTACTCCGTGATAGCGCCGATTCGGCCAGGAGCTGGCGAACCGTGTCCTGGTAGTGGCGCTTCTCCAGGCCCGCTGCCATCTTCGCGGCGTCCTGCCGGCTATCGGAAAAGCTGACGAGCTTGCGCCCGGACCCCTCTAGTTCCCGCAGGAGTGAATCAGCGAGTACCTGCCCGACCTTCTCGAAACCGGTGCGCATAAAGCGGATTGGGGAGCGCGAGCGCCCCGGATCCTCGACTGGGCGGAACTGCTGACCGGTCTCCCAACTGTCATCGCAGTGTGGGCATTTGATCGGCAGGCCCGGCGGCTCACGGCTCGTCCCGGTACCGCTCGGGCTATTTACGTGAAATAGCCATCCGTCTGCTGAAGAGGGGTCGATTGCGATGCGGCCAGCCCTCGGGTCATAGCGACAGCGCCTAAAGCTGAATTGGTGGCCATCCCGTTCCCAATCTTGGTCTTTCGGGACCTCATTCGGGCGCGGCCAGTAGAGCGCGTAACGACCGGCGGTGCGCTCCGTCGTCGCCGCCTCCGGGAGCTGATCGAGGTCCGGCAGGTCCGGCACCAGGTAGTAGCCGAATGGCTCATCAGGGTCGGCGCTCCGGTAGCCCCCCAGGAATGACTCGCCACAGGTCTGGCAGTAGAGCAAGTCGAGGATTCGGGAGCCGCAGCCACAGCGGATCTGCGGCTGCAAGTAGAGCTTTCCCACTCGGCGGCCTGTGGCCGCGTACCCCGCTGCCTCCACTTCGGGGCACTCTGGGTTACTGCAGGCCCAGACTCCCTGGACGCTGCGGAAGAAGTAATGGGCGCGCACCGTACGCCCGCCGCCGTTTCGCTCCGAGTGCGTTGCCCCCATGAGCCAGAGCAGTCCGCGCAGTGCGTCCTGTTGGTTCTCCTTGTCTCCGTCAAAGAGGCGCTCCGCGATCGCAGCTGCGCTTTTCGCAGTCGTCCTGCCGTCCTTCCCGGTACACGCTTCCAGAACGCACCCATCGACCCCCAGGTCAGCGGCCAGGTGTACGGGGTCGCTCGCATTTACGCCCGCGGCTTTGCAGGCGTCTTCGATGGGTCCGCTCAGCTCGGCATCCGCCGCACCGCTGGCGACTGCCGACCCAAGCCTCGCGAAGGCGGCGCTTGCATCGCGGAGCGGCCCGCTATTCCCGCTCGCTTGCTCGACCTCGCCGCCGACGATCTCGAAACGGTCCCCATCGCAGCCGAAGAACTCTGAGAGGAAGGTCCGGAACTCCGCTTCGTCTCCTCCCGCTGATGCACTCGCCCCTAGGAAACGGACTCTCTCGGGCGATTCTTGGAGTCCGAGTCGGAGGAGCAGGTTGCGAAGGAGGAAGGCGATCTCGGTGCCGGGAGTGCCCCGGTAGGAGTGAAGCTCGTCCGCGACGATCGTGAAGCGATTGTTGTCGTCCTCGTCCAGCCATGCGCGGGTCTTGGCAAAGATCCCGTCCTCGATACCCCTCATCAGCATGATGTTGAGCATGCTGTAGTTCGTGATGAGCAAATCCGGCGGGTGGTCCTGCATGTCCCAGCGGCTACGCATCTCCGCGCCATCGAGCTGGGGGAGGAAGTAGCGCCTCTCCTCGTCCGTTGCGATCTGCGAGGCGAGGGCGGCGTCCGCGTGAAGGATTGACCGAAGATCTTTGAGACGCCGCCCGTCGCGTCTCCCCGGTAGCGGCGTCCGGCCCGTGTACCGGCCAAAGTAGAAGCGGTGGCCGGCGCGATTCTGATCGAGCCACGCCCGCGCCCCGTTGCTGTCAAGTACCTGGCGGAGTCGCAGGAGCTGATCCTCGACGAGGGCATTCATCGGGTAGAGGACGAGCGCCCTCACTGCGGCTTGGCGACCTTGCTCAGCCTGGCGCTGGGCGACGAAGGGCGCGTCTTTGTTTTCCCACCAGTCCCAGCCGGGTCCGGGAGGTGCGTTCGGTTTCCACCTTGCTGACTCCTCAAGCAGGGAGGCGAGAACGGGCAACAGGAATGCCTCGGTCTTGCCTGCACCGGTTGCTGCGGTTAGTACGACATGCTTCCCTTCCTGGGCAGCTTCAAGAGCCCTCTCCTGATGGGAATAGAGACTGAGCCCCTCATCCAGGAGGCCGGGGACCGCCAGTTCGGCTAGCTCGGATGGTGCGCCAGTGCGTTCGCAGGACTCAGCGACCGTGCGACCGGAAGAGCGGTAGCGGGGCAGAATCTCAAGCCAGGGTTCGCGATAAACCTCACCCTCGGTCATCAGCAGCTCGTGACGCTCGGCAGAGATTCGCTCGTCTCTTACTGAGAATGGCGTCTCGTAGTACCGCATGTAGTGATCGAGGAGGCTCTCGAACATTCCGATCGGATCACGCATTGTCATCTTCCCCTAGCTCCTGGCTCAGCGATCGCGCGATCCGAGTTGACACCGCAGGGGGGATGTTGTCGTAGACCAGCACGGGAGTTCCGTGCCTGCGGGTCTGAAAGCGAGGCAGGCGCCCGCTACAGAGGCTCGCCGCGCGCGCATGGAGTGCCGGCAGGGGAGCGCCGACCGGCACTAGCAGCTCCCCCCGTTTCTCCGAAAAGCTAAGCACGTTGTTGCTCTCCCACCGCAGCACCTCGTAGATGCCGAACTCTCTCACAGGGCGGCGCCAGCGGGAGGTCGCATCGAGAAGCGCGAAGACCTGTCCGTGGAACGTGCGAGTGCGATAGAGGCCACGCTGCTCAGTATCCGTAGTCGCATCCCAGTTCTGCGTCATCGGGTCGAAGCGCTCTGCCTCGAAACCGGCAGGCAGAGTTTCGCCTACGGCAAAGCTGTCCATGTAGTCGCCAAGTTCTGGCAGGAGCGCGGAGATCTGATCCGCGACTGAGTACGTGTAGCCGACTCCGATGTCCGACGCGAAACCTTCAGCATCGAGGTGGCTGGCACTGGCGAGGAGCAGCGTCTCTGGCCCGAGCTGTACTCCGCACCGGTCTATCCAGAGACCTCGCTCCTCCGCCACCCGCTCTAGCGCGGCACCAAGGAAGTCCGTGCGGGCACCGGTAACGAACGCTCTGCCGCCACTCCGGGGGAGCATCGTTATGAGCGGAGGCGCCGCGCACCACCGGGCCCCCTGATCCCACGCGATCTCGATGTGCCCAAGCGCTGCGAGATCCCTCGCCGCGATCCAAGCCTTCTCCGCCGGCCTATCCGTTGGTCCCCATATCCAGTCGAAGGCGCCCTTGAAGTCTCGCCATGTCCCAGCCCCCTTCTCGCTCAAGAAGCGCAGTAGAAGGTCATATTTCTCGGTCACGTCGTACTCCCGAGTTTCTCCGCGAGGCTGACGTACTGGTCAAAGGCGGCTCGATCGGCTGGCCGGCAGTGCCCGGCCGCCCCTTCTGCGATCGCCACACGCCACTGCTCGACCAGACGGGGGTCGGCACCATCCTTAGGCAGTGGCGAGAGCGGGGGCCGGCGTATGGCACCCACCTGCGTTCCGGAGTTTCCGACAGCAATCAACCATTGGGCGTCGAACCCCACTGGCTGGTCGAAATACTGGAACTGATCCTCGATCCCAATGCGCCCCAGCCAGCCTGGCCCCATTGGTTGGATTGCCTCCAGGATCTCCCCAGGATGCCTTCCCAGCACCGCGTACTCCTTGAATCCAGCCGGCAGCAATACGGGCGGGGTTAGGGGTTCTGGGAGGTCGTCTGAATCGGCAATAGCCGAGGCGCCTGAAACGCGGATGGTGCCTCGCGGTTGCTCTCCAGCCGGCAGCCCCTGAGGTCCGGCCCCGAGTGGTGCATAGCCCCCTCCTTTCCTCAGGATGTGGGCTAGGGACCCGGAACCGGATGGGGCTGCGACTTCGACTCCACCGAACGTCGTGAAGTACCGCGTCAGGCCACCGATTGCCACGCAGTGCTTTCCGGCCGCAAGGCCGTGCTGGGAAAGCTTTATCTGGGAGATCGGACCGCTGAGCGCCACCGGCTCGCCGTCGATCGTGACTTCAGGCTCGTCCCCTGGCGCTACCGTGATCCACAGGTCGGGCTCCCCACCCAGGAGGTACTGGCTACCCCTGACTCTCAGGCCGCCCTCGAAGCTGGAGGCGGTTCCGAACCGCGGGGCAAGTGGTCTGAGATACGACTCAGATGGCGATGCGGGCGAGGTGATCCTGACGGAATCGAGTACCCGCCAATCCGCTGGCAGGTTCCCGCTCCCAGGAGCCTCGCGCCAACCGGACTCTGCGTGGTCCGACAGGAACTGCCGGACTGGCTTAAGGAGCGTGGCATGCACGATCACGCAGTGGGGCTCGGTAGCCACAACCTGCCCCGCGCTAACCCACCGCCCGATCTCATCGCTCGCCCTGAGTGGGACTACGCGCGAGCTGCGGTAGGCAAACGAATACTTGGTCCCCTCTAGCACGAGGCCGTCATCGAGATCCTTGTTGCGTACGGCTACGGCAATTGGTTCATACCAGTCGTCGCTGACCGCTGAGAGCACGATCCCTTCTCCAGAGCGCGTCTTTACCTCGACCTGCCCGGGAAAGCCCTCCGGGCGCCTCGGCCAGAATGCAGCTTTGATCCAGTGCCCACCCTGCTTCAGCTCGAGGACCAATGCGAGCTCACCCCGTCGGCGCCCCTGCTCGTCGAGAACTTCGCCCCGCCATCCCGCTAGCTCGGCGTGTGCGATCTTCCCGATCTCATCTGCGACGCTCGAACTTGCGCTACCTATGACCCTGACCGCTGGTTCGGAAAGTCCGCACGCCGGTCTTGCCCAGTTGCGCAGGTAAGAGAAAAGCTCGCTTGCCGTGATCTCGTCACCGGGTTCCAGGCCCACCGAGCGAAAGAACTCGGTCAGCCTGCGGCGGTCGGACTCTCGCAGCAGGCACTGCGAGATCGGATAGCCGATGTGTGCCGGCGCCGGGTGCTCGGGGATCGTGCTACTCCCTAGGCGCCCGGCTAGATCCTGTCTGAGCCAGCGATCGAGGTCTTTCCACAGCCTCCCGAGTTCGTCAAAGCCGGCCGGCTGACCGGAATCGGGCGGATAGCCAACGAGTTCGTTGTAGCGCCGATAGTAGTTGTGGCTCGCGACCCCGGCCTGCGGATCGCGAGCCATTCGCGAGCCGGCGAGGACGGCGACGCTGAGCATCGCGATATACGGTGGCACCCCCTGGTTGGTGCCTTTGCGCCATGTTCTGGTCGCGCGGAAGAACTCTCCGTAAAGGCCGAGGGAGGGCGAGGAGGTGAACTCGCGCTTTACCGCTTCAATCAAGGACTCAGCGGCAGAGTCCGCCACAGTGCCGACACGCGAGGCAAGCTCTTCGAGCTCCTCGTCGTCGATCGACAGGTAGACGGGGCGGCCTGCGCAATCTGGCCGAAAGAAGCGCTCAGCCAAGACCCGGTTCCAAGCTTCGTACCCTGCATTCAAGCGGCGTCCAGGCTATCGCCGTGTCCGGCGGGGTACTGGTTGCGATCTACTTCGGTACGCCGAGCAGGGGGAATGCTTCCGAGTCCTTGGGCGATGAGCGCGCGCAGCTCGGAGTCGGATTGCAGGTGGCTCGATAAGGGCGCGGCAGCTCATCTGCGATATCGGGTGGTCCGATTAGACGCGCGCCTGCGGAACGGATAGAGACCGATCGCTGGGGCAACAGATGGGGCAACATGCCCCACAGATCCCAGCCGATCCCAGCCGATCTCGATCTCGCGAAAACCGCTGAAACCGTGCCCCACGTAGTCCAGCGGTCCATTGGATCAAGCTCATAACCCGAAGGTCGCAGGTTCGAATCCTGCCCCCGCTATTTCACGAAAGCCCCGCAGATGCGGGGTTTTTGTTTGTCTGGAGGCGCAGACAAAGGGGTTCAAAATCGCCCATGGGGCAACGTCTGGGGCAACATGAGCTTCGAGAGAGGTCGATTCCAGGTATTGAGCTGGGCATCTAGTCCTGCTGCTCGGCACTCAAAAACGCGGCTTCACTTCGCCTGGGACGGCGCCGCTAAGGCATCCGGTTTGGCGCCTAGTTTAGTCAATGGCGTCACGAGGTCTCTTCTATGCACGTCTCGAGGACCGCGATTTGGAACTTCCTCGAGAAGTTGGGTGACGACCCGCCATTCGACGGCTCTGTGATTCGCGCCAGCTATCTGGCCGAGTATCCCCCTGAGGATCGTCGCCACGGGCAGCAGCACGACCGCATTACGGAGGTACTAGAGGAGAAGGGGTGGCCGTGGGCACTTGACCCCCACACCGCGCCGCACGCCCACCACCTTGCTCACGAGTGGACTCCCCCACGAGCCCGTAACTGCACGCTTGCCCAGGCACTGCCCTTGCCCTGGACTCTCGAGAGCCTTGCCGACCCCGAAGCACAGGGCGAGCTGATCGACCGCTCGGTCGCCCTCCAGGAATCCGCCGGAACGCTCGCGGCCCCCTACATCGAGGTCGACCGCCGCGAGCCACGCTCGATCCAAGCGAACAGCCAGCTGATCACCGCGACCGCTGAGCGGGCTGGTGACCAGCGCATCCTCGCCTACTTGCAAGTGCTACAGGGAAGCCTTCGAAGTGGCACTGCGGCAGAGGCCGCCAGGCGCTTCATCGACGCCGGCGCAGAAACCATCTTCATCCGGATCAGGGGCTTCAACTCGGTGAGCCTAGACCAGCTGGTCGATTACCTGGAGCTGGTCGAGCTAATCGCGGCCGAAGACGCCCGTCCGGTCGCCGACTCGGCTGGCTACTTCGGCACCGTCGCGATCGCCGCTGGCGCCGATGCGATGACCGGCGGCGCCCGGTACTTCCGAACCGTCCCGGCGGCTCTGCTCACGCGACCGCCCGAGCCCCCCGAGGAAGATTCTAAGGACGAGGACGACAATCAAGGCGGCGGTCAGCCGCTCTTCTACGAGCTTCCAGGTCTTCTAGAGCGGGTGTCCCCTGGCGAGGAGCCGGCGGCACCCAACGGCGAGCCGGCGCTCATTCGCGCTCACAACTTCCGCGAGCTAAAGCGGATGTCACGCCTTGCGGCGCAGCAGGGACTGCAGTTTGCAGAGACGCTGAGAGCGATCGGTTCGCCGCAGGCGATGCTCTGGGCTGGAGCGCTGGATCAGCGCGCCGAGCGTCGGCGCGCATCCTGAGCGAGGACCCAGGACGCAAGGGTCTCCCCGGCTTCGACGGCTGCCGCTTCCCAAAGTAGCCTGCGGCGGGGTATGGCCCTGAGGTGATCGCTGGCCCATTCCCCGAGCGGCATCTGGGCTTCAATCGCGGCGCGGCGCCATGCGCTCGCCGCATGCAAGGGAACGCTTGCCCGGATCGTGACCTCGTCCTCGTTGTGCGCGCGGAGACTTACGACTACCTGATCGTTATGAGGCCGCAGCGCGCGAACCGCGGCGGCAAAGCTGCTCGACCATAGCGGCGCTCCGG
>JASLIG010000060.1 GCA_030152805.1 Solirubrobacterales bacterium | reverse complement strand
GCCAACGGCTGGTACGACGACGGCTCCGACGCCTACAAGCAGGCCCACTCCGAGGAGGGTGACGGCCGCGTCTACGTAGCGACGTCGGTTTTCGACGGCGCCAGCGTCGAGGACGTTGACGAGGCGCTCTGCAAGTGGTCCGAGGAGAACGCCGACCGCGGCATAGACCTCGGCATCGACAAGAGCGCCCGCGCAGGCGCTCGCGCCGCGGGCAGCGCCCAGCTCTACAACGGCCGCACCGGTGAGCCCTACGAGGGCAAGGTCACGGTGGGCTACATGTACATCCTCAAGCTGCTGCACCTGGTCGACGACAAGATCCACGCCCGCTCCACCGGGCCGTACTCGCTCGTCACCCAGCAGCCGCTGGGCGGCAAGGCGCAGTTCGGCGGCCAGCGCTTCGGCGAGATGGAGGTTTGGGCCCTGGAGGCCTACGGCGCCGCCTACACGCTGCAGGAGATGCTTACGGTCAAGTCCGACGACACGGTCGGTCGCGTCAAGGCTTACGAGGCGATCGTCAAGGGCGAGAACATCCCCGAGCCGTCGATCCCGGAGTCCTTCAAAGTGCTCCTGAAGGAGATCCAGAGCCTCTCGCTCGATGCCAACGTGGTCTCCGAAGGCGGCGACGTCGAGATCGCCGAGGAGGACGACGACCTGCTCAAGGCCGCCGAGGAGCTCGGCATGGACCTGACCGGGGTCCGCGCCGATTCGTCCAACGGCGCCGCGGATGAGCGCGAGGAGCAGGTGGTCGCCGAGGGCGAGGGCGGCACCGATGGCGCGGGAGCAGAGAAAGAGACAGAGGCCGCAGAGGCGAAGGTGGAGGACTGATGATCGACATCAACAATTTCGACGCAATCGAGATCGGCCTCGCGTCGTCGAAGAAGATCCGCTCCTGGAGCTGGGGCGAGGTAACCAAGCCCGAGACGATCAACTACCGCACGCTGAAGCCCGAGAAAGACGGGCTCTTCTGCGAGCGCATCTTCGGTCCGACCAAGGACTGGGAGTGCTACTGCGGCAAGTACAAGCGCGTCCGCTACAAGGGCATCGTCTGCGAGCGCTGCGGCGTCGAGGTGACCCGCTCCAAGGTGCGCCGCGAGCGCATGGGGCACGTCGACCTCGCCGCGCCCGTCTCCCACATCTGGTTCTTCAAGGGCGTGCCCAGTCGGATCGGCTACCTGATCGACATGGCGCCGAAGGAGCTGGAGAAGGTCCTCTACTTCGCCGCGTCAATGATCACCTGGGTCGACGTAGAGGCCCGCGACAAGGACCTCGGCATGCTCGAGAAAGAGGTCAAAAAGGTCACCGACTCCTACGAGGCGGAAAGGCAGAAAAGGACCCAGGAGCTGAACGAGTCCCTGGAGCGGCGGGTCAAGTATCTCGAGGACGGCGGCACGCAGACCAAATTCGACGACGACGACCACATCTGGGCGGACTCGCTGAAACTGACCGCCGCGCAGCTGCGCAAGCTCAAGGACGACGAGCGCACGAAAATGATCAAAGAGCTGCGCAAGACCTTTGAGGCGGAGATCTCCGACACCGAGGCCTACATCGACGAGGCAATCGAGCGGATGCAGGAGGTCTGGAAGATCTTCACGGAGATGAAGCCGAAGGACGTCGTCAACGACGAGACCGTCTTCCGTGAGCTCAAGGACCGCTTCGGTTCGCCCTTCGGCTGGGGCGAGTACTTCCGCGGCAGCATGGGCGCCGAAGCCGTGCGCGACCTGCTTGAGCAGGTCGATCTCGAGGCCGAGTGCGAGGAACTGGAGCAGGTGATCAACAGCTCCAAGGGCCAGAAACAGGCTCGCGCGGTGAAGCGGCTGAAGGTTGCCTCCGCCTTCCTCAACTCCGAGAACAAACCGGACTGGATGATCCTCGACTGCGTGCCGGTGATCCCGCCGGAGCTGCGCCCGATGGTGCAGCTCGACGGCGGCCGCTTCGCGACCTCGGACCTCAACGACCTCTACCGGCGCGTGATCAACCGCAACAACAGGCTCAAGCGCCTGCTCGATCTCGGCGCCCCCGAGATCATCGTCAACAACGAGAAGCGGATGCTGCAGGAGGCTGTCGACGCGCTGTTCGACAACGGCCGCCGCGGCCGTCCTGTGACGGGGCCCGGCAACCGGCCGCTGAAGTCGCTCTCCGACATGCTCAAGGGCAAGCAGGGCCGCTTCCGCCAGAACCTGCTCGGCAAGCGCGTCGACTACTCCGGCCGCTCCGTGATCGTCTCCGGCCCGAGCTTGCGCCTGCACCAGTGCGGCCTGCCCAAGCTCATGGCGCTCGAGCTCTTCAAGCCATTCATCATGGCCCAGCTGGTCGAGCGCAAGGCGGTGCAGAACATCAAGGCCGCCAAGAAGATGGTCGAGTCGATGATCCCCGAGGTCTGGGACGTGCTCGAGGAAGTGATCCACGAGCACCCGGTGCTGCTCAACCGCGCGCCCACCCTGCACCGCCTCGGCATCCAGGCCTTCGAGCCGGTGCTGGTCGAGGGCAAGGCGATCCAAGTTCACCCCCTCGTCTGCCACGCTTTCAACGCCGACTTCGACGGCGACCAGATGGCGGTGCATGTGCCGCTCTCCGCCGAGGCCCAGGCCGAGGCACGGATCCTGATGCTCTCGGCGAACAACATCCTCTCGCCGGCCCATGGCGCGCCGCTGGCGACGCCGACCCAGGACATGGTGCTGGGGATCTACTACCTCACCTACGGCCCCGATGCCGAGGAGCTGGCCAAGCTCGACGAGGAGCTCAAGGCGGGCAAGGGCGGCAAGTTGAACGGCTCGGCGCCGAAGGTCTTCCGTTCCGCGCAGGAGGCCGAGCTTGTCTACGAGAACGGCGGTTGCAAGCTGCACGACCAGGCCGAGTACCGGCAGGCCGGGCACGAGCACTTCCTCACCACGGTGGGGCGGATCATCTTCAACGAAAAGATCGAGCGGGCGCTGGCCGACGCGCTCGGCGAGGACTTCGACGCAGAGCAGTTCGAGTTCGTCAATCACGCGCTGAAGAAGCGCGACGTCAACGAGATGGTCTCCGACCTGGTCGAGGCCTACGGCGCGCCGGCCGTCTCGCAGGTGCTCGACGCCTTCAAGGACCTCGGCTTCCACTACGCCAGCCAGGCGGGGATCACGGTGTCCAAGAACAACGTGGTCTCGCCGCCCGACAAGGAGCAGATCCTCGAACGCTACGAGAAGCAGACGGCGGAGATCCAGTCCCAATACGACGATGGCTACATCACTGCCGAGGAGCGCCACGAGGCGGTCACGTCGCACTGGAACAACGCCACCGATGAGGTCGCGAAAGCGATGGAGGACAACCTCGACGAGCTGAACCCGATCTTCATGATGGCCAACTCGGGCGCCCGCGGATCCTTCAAGCAGATCCGCCAGCTGGCGGGGATGCGCGGCCTGATGGCAAATCCGAAGGGCGAAATCATCGAGCGTCCGATCAAGGCCAACTTCATGGAGGGACTCTCGGTCCTCGAGTACTTCATCTCCACCCACGGCGCCCGAAAGGGCCTCGCCGACACGGCGCTGCGCACGGCCGACTCGGGTTATCTGACCCGGCGCCTGGTCGACGTCGCCCAGGACGTGATCGTCCGCGAGGAGGACTGCAAAACCAAAGACCACATCGAGATGGCGCTCCGCAAGGACGACAACTCGCTCAACGACAACCTGATCGGCCGCCTGGCCGCGAAGAAATTCGAGACCAAGCGCGGCCGCGAGCTGCTTAAGCGCAACCAGGAGATCACCCAGGCTGACGTCGAGGCGATCGCTGAGGCCTTCGCCGACGAGGAGGTCCCGGTCCCGGTCCGCTCGGCGCTCAAGTGCGATGCCGACTCCGGCGTGTGCCGTGCTTGCTACGGCGTCGCTCCGGCGACCGGCTCGACGGTCGACATCGGCGACGCGGTGGGAATCATCGCCGCCCAGTCGATCGGCGAGCCGGGCACGCAGCTGACCATGCGGACGTTCCACACCGGCGGCGTCGCCGGGCAGGACATCACGCAGGGCCTGCCGCGCATCGTCGAGCTCTTCGAGGCGCGTAAACCGAAGGGTCTGGCGCAGATGGCCGAGGCAGCCGGCAAGGTTTCGGTTGAAGAAACCGACAAAGCGCTGAAAGTGATCGTCACCGAGTCCAGCGGCGAGGAGCACGCCTACAGCTTCCCGCCCCGCACCCGCCTGCACGTGGCGGACGGCGAAAAGGTCGAGGTCGGCCAGCAGCTCAACGAGGGCTCGCTTTACCCGGCCGACCTGCTGGCGATCCGCGGCCGCACCGATGTCGAGCTCTACCTGGTGGCCGAGGTGCAGAAGGTCTACCGTGCCCAGGGCGTCGACATCAACGACAAGCACATCGAGTTGATCGCCCGCCAGATGCTGAAGAAGGTGCGGATCGAGTCGAAGGGCTCGACCGGCCTGTTGCCAGGCCAGCTCGAAGACCGCGGCGCGCTCAAGCGGCTCAACAAGAAGACGAAGGAAGACGGCGGCACGCCGGCCAAGGCCGAGGAGGTCATCCTCGGAATCACCAAGGCCTCGCTGGCCACCGAGTCCTTCCTTTCCGCGGCGTCCTTCCAGGAGACGACTAAGGTCCTCACCGATGCCGCGCTGGAGGGTAAGCGGGACAAACTGGTGGGCCTGAAGGAGAACGTGATCATCGGCAAGCTGATCCCGGCCGCCACCGGCCTCAAGCACTACCGCACGCTCGCGGTGGAGCCGGCCGTGCCGATCGAGCCGCCGAGCGAGGAAGGCTTGCTCGACGAGGAAGAGCTGGCCGCGGAGCTCGGCCTCGACGACGGCGAAGCGGTCGAGAGCTTCGGGCCCTCCTTCGCCGAGGAGCTCGAGGAGCTGGCGCAGGAGATCGAGCAGACCTCCGAGGAGTCATAAGCGCCACTTAGACACATCTGTGTGTAGGGTCCCGGCCCAATGCTTTATGTAGTTCGTTCAATCCGGGTTATAGGAGCTTTGTCCGTGGTCCTCGGCTTGGTGCTCGTGCCGAGGGCGTCGGCCTCGACATCGCTCCACAGCGCTTTGGCAAACGGGTCGGCGGGATTCTCACTCGAGGGTGGTCCCAGCACCAGGGTCGTCGGCGGCACCGCAACCGCCAACAGCAAATATCCGTGGCAGGCGCTTCTCCGCGTGGTCGGCGCCGAACAAACGGTCATCTGCGGCGGATCGCTGATCCACCCCCTGATCGTGATTACTGCGGCGCACTGTCTGATCGACCACTCTGGCAACTTCAAGAGAGACTTGGAAGTCTCCGTCTGGCTCGGAGACACGGGACTGTTCGAAGGCAACGAGGTGCACGAAGGCGTCTCATTCACGGCGCCCAGCGGTTACAACCCCGACGCCCACCCTTTGACCCCATTTGTTCTGGATTTCGCCCTGATCACTCTCGACTCGCCTTCGTCACAGCCCCGGATACTGCTTGCTGGGCCCGACGAGCGGGCACTCTGGACCGCCGGCCGCGACGCCCACATAAGTGGTTGGGGCAGTACCTTCGAAGGTGGCGGCGCGAGCGACTTTCTGATCGAGGCCCGAACGCCGATCATCGACGACGGCGTCTGCGGGCAGCCTGGAGTCAACGGCTCCGAGTTTGTGTTCAGCGTGATGGTTTGTGCCGGGTTCTGGCGGGTGGCGTGGACACCTGTCAGGGCGATAGCGGCGGTCCCCTTCAATCGCCGATGGACGGGGGCGGCTTCAGGCTCACGGGCATCACCAGTTGGGGTCATGGTTGCGGGCAGCCGAACAGTCCTGGCGTCTACACGAGGATCGCGGCCGATTCAATGGAGTCCATCGTCCTCCAGGGCGTGTCGATGATCGAACAGACGGAAGGCTTTCCACCCGAGTACAGGGGAATCGGCGTGATCGGCAGCGGGGCCCGACCGCCTGGATGCCGGGCCGCCGAGGAGGCGCTCGTCGCGGCGACTCTCGCCGCGCAGGCTTCTCTGCATGCCACTCAGGTCGCCACGGGGGTTTTCAGGAAGGCCGTTAAGCGATTGAGAGGGGCGACCAGGGAGGTAAAGGTGGCGCGCCGTCTCCGCGGCCCATCCAAGCGCTTGACCAGAGCAAGCAAGAAGCTGCGCAAGGCGAGGAAGCATGAGCAAACGGTTGGTCAGGCCCTGGCCAGGGATCGCACCAAGCTTGCTCGGGTCAACTCCGCCCTCAGGGAAGCACTCGAACGCCGCAACGCAATCTGTGATTAGCGTGGTGAGTGGGGCTCGGCGATCTAACTGAGCACAGCTAGTCATACAAATATCAACCTGTACCCAGGGCGAACTCACGATAGGGTTCCGCTCCAGTGATCCGGGTAACTCGTTCAATTTGGAGTGTTGGAGTAACTCTTCTGGCCGCACTCGCGCTGATGTTCGGGGCGACGCACGCGTCCGCCGCGCCGCGGGTGGAGAGTCTTCGGACCGGCGACGAGGGTGCCCTTCCCGACACGCTTCGCGGTACTCGCATCGTCGGCGGGAACTTCACCAACGACAGCAAATATCCCTGGCAGGCACTCCTCTACATCGAAAGCAGCGAAGGTACGTTCATCTGCGGCGGTTCGCTGATCCACCCGCTGATCGTAATCACCGCCGCGCATTGCCTGACCGATGAATTCGGCAAATTCCTGCCCGGCCTTGAAGTCTTCGTCCTGCTCGGCGACACCGAACTTTTCGAAGCGAACGAGGTTCACGAAGCCGTCGGCGGCGTGGTGAACCCGAGCTACGATCCAGCGATCCATCCGTCGGCGCCGTTCGCGAACGACGCTGCTCTCCTCGCCCTGGGTACGCCCTCGTCGCTCTCGCGCATCCTGATCGCCGGGCCCGACGAGCGCGCCCTGTGGAAAGCGGGCCGCGACGCGTACGTGTCGGGCTGGGGAACCACTACCGAAGGTGGTGAAATCAGCGAAATCCTCAAGGAGGCGCGCACGCCGATCATCGATGACGCGACTTGCGGGCAGCCCACTGCCAACGGCCCGTTCTTCGTCGCGAGCGTGATGGTCTGCGCCGGCTACCTCGCCGGCGGCGAAGACACCTGCCAGGGCGATAGCGGCGGACCGCTCGAGTCGCCGATCGACGGCGGCGGTTTCCGCCTCACCGGACTGACCAGCTGGGGTATCGGTTGCGCGCGACCGGGCAAGCCGGGCGTCTACTCGAGAATCGCCGCCGATCCACTGCTTCAGTTCGTGCGCCAGGGCGTTTCAGTGCTTGAAAACGCGCTTGCGTTTCCGCCTCAGTACAAAGGCATCAGCGTGATCGGCAGCGGCGCTCGCCCGCCTGGCTGCGGGGCTGCCGAACAGGCTCTCGCCGTGGCCACGCAGGCGGCGAACTCCGCGACGACAGCGGAGAAGCGAGCGGCCAAAGCCGAGCGGAGCTCGACGAGATCCTTGAAGAGAACGGGCAAGCTCGTGCGCACCGCCAGTCGTGCGCTGCGTAGGGCGAGCAAACCGGCGGACGTCGCAAAGGCGACCAAGCTCTTGGCCAAGGCCCGAAGCCGCCAACGGAAAGTTGCTCGGCGAGCACGGGCTGCACACGGGCGTCACGCCAAGACTCACGCCAAGGCCGCGCAGGCGAGTGCGGCGCTCAGTGCAGCCGCGGCACAGCAAAGCGCCACCTGCAGCTAGCCGCAGGTGGCGCTCGATCTCAGGGTCTTGGGTTGACTAGTTGCTGCTGCCGCCGGTGAGGCAGTAGGCGTAGACCGTGAGGCTGGTGTCGGTGGGGACGTAGCTGTGGGCGTGGGCGAGCCAGCCGTTGCCGCTGCGCAGGGCGCCGGTGAGGGCGACGCGGTAGTCGCCGGCGGTGTTGCCGCCGCTGATCACCGTGGTGCCGGCCGGGCAGGCGACGCTAACGCTGGCGTTGGCGCCGGCTTTGATCGTCGTGCCGTTCGAGACTTCGATGATCGTGCCGAGCTCGGAGGCACGGACCGAGCCGGCCTGCAGCTCGCTCGATCCGACCGAGTCGGGGCCGAGGTCGTTGGCGGTCAGCGACTGGTCGGCTACCTCCGAGGAGGTGACCGAGGCCGCCGCGAGGTCGCCGGCCGTGAGGGTGTCCGGCGCGACGTCGGAGGATTCGAC
Organism: Solirubrobacterales bacterium; assembly: GCA_030152805.1. Classification (GTDB taxonomy): domain Bacteria; phylum Actinomycetota; class Thermoleophilia; order Solirubrobacterales; family 70-9; genus VRUE01. The sequence goes on along the minus strand of JASLIG010000060.1, from coordinate 17,475 downwards.
GCCGTTTTCGGCGATCTCCGTGGTGTCGACCGCGTCGGGTGCGATCTTGCCGGCGGCGACCGCGTTGTCGCGGATGTCGACGGTGCGGATCGTGCCGTCGACGATCTGCGGTGAGCGCACCGTGTTCTTGCCAACGCCGGCGGCAATGGCGCTGCCGGTCAGGGCGGCGAACAGGGCGATGCAGGCGATCACGAGGGCGGGGCTGGGGCGGAACTTGCTCTTGCTGGTCATCGGGGGTCTCCTTTCGTTTGGTTGTCAATCCCGATGCATCCAGCTTCGAATCGATCGCCCCTTTCGACTACGGACCCCAGGGGTGGTCTTCCTCACCCCTTGTAGATTTCAGGCATGGCAGCCGCCCAGAAGGCCTGCGTGATCGGCGCCGGGTCCTCCGGCATCGCCGCCTGTCAGGTCCTCAATGCGCGCGGGATCGCCTTCGACTGCTTCGAGAAGGGCTCGGAGGTCGGTGGCAACTGGCGCTACGAAAACGACAACGAGCTGTCCTCCGCCTACCGCTCGCTGCACATCAACACCTCGCGCGGGTTGATGGCTTACAAGACCTACCCGATGCCGGATGACTATCCCGACTACCCCAACCACTTCCAGATCGCCCGTTACTTCGACGACTACGTCGATCACTTCTCGCTGCGGGAGAAGATCCGCTTCCGCACCGAGGTCAAGAGCGTGGTTCCTGTCGACGGGGAGTGGGAGGTGACGATTGAGGACTGCGAGGGCGGTCGCGACGCCCACCGCTACCGCGCTGTGCTGGTCGCCAACGGGCACCACTGGGACCCGCGCTGGCCCGAGCCTCCCTTTCCGGGCTCGGAGGAGTTCGAGGGTGAGCAGATCCACGTCCACCACTACCGCGAGCCCGAGATCCTCGAGGGCAAGCGGGTCCTCGTCCTCGGCATCGGCAACTCCGCCACCGACATCGCCGTCGAGGCCTCTCGAATCGCCGACAAGACCTACCTGGCGATGCGCCGCGGTGCCTACGTCATGCCCAAGTACCTGAACGGCAAACCGACCGACGAAGCCGCCTCGAAAATCCTGACGATGATGCCGCTCGCCGTCCAGCGCTTCGTGCTGGGGCGCATGCTGGAGCTAACCGCCGGCGACATGACTGCGTACGGCCTGCCCGAGCCCGACCACAAGCTTCTCGAGGCGCACCCGACGGTCTCGGCCGAGTTGCTCTCGCGCCTCGGTCACGGTGACATCGAGGTCAAGCCGAACATCGACCGTTTCACGGGTGGCCGCACGGTTCGCTTCGCCGACGGCGGCGAAGAGGAGATCGACCTCGTCGTCTACTGCACCGGCTACAAGATCAGCTTCCCGTTCTTCGACGAGGACCTGATCTCAGCCATGGGCAACCGGCTGCCGCTCTACCGCCGCGTCGTCTCGGTCGAGCACCCCGGCCTCTATTTCATTGGCCTGATCCAGCCGCTCGGCGCGATCATGCCGCTTGCCGAGGCCCAGGCCGAGTGGGTGGCTGATCTCCTCGGCGGCCGCGGCACGCTGCCATCACCTGCTGAGATGAGAGCGGAGGTCTCAGCAGCCGAAGCGAAGATGAAGAAGCGCTACGTCGCCTCTAAGCGTCACACGATTCAGGTGGATTTCCAGCCTTACCTGCGCGAGATCCGGCGTGAGCGAAAGCGCGCTGCTCAGCGCGTTTGACGGAACGGGTGCGGACCCTCCTCGCGCCGCCGCCATAAGGCCCGCTGTGCGGGCCTCGCGGTCTAGCTGGGCCAGGGGTCCAGTGCTTGAAACCATCGTCGGAGTCCCCTCCGGTGGTCTCCGGCTTCGGTTCCCGGCTTGCCCACCAGACGAGCCAGAGGGCGCCGAAGACCGGAATCTTCAGGACGACCAAGAGAAAGAAGACTGGCCAGAATCCCTCCACCCAGCCAGTGTACCCGTCGTCATCCTGAGCTAGAAACGCTTTGGTTTGTTAGTCTTGCCCGCTGATGCGTCGGCGTGCCGTGGTGGTGGGGGCAGGCATAGGGGGCCTTGCGGCGGGGCGGGCGCTGCGCGAGGCGGGATTCGAGATTTCGATTCTCGAGCGATCTAGGAGCCTGAGGCCCGAGGGCGCCGGAATCAGCCTCTGGCCGAACGCGACTCGCGTGTTGAGGAGCTTTGGCATCACCGATCTGCCCAGCTCAAGGGTCTTTCCAGGCACGGGGGGGCTGCACCGCTGGAACGGCCGCACGATCATGAAAATCGACATTGGGCAGATAGAGCAACGCTACGGGGCGCCGATGCTCTTTCTGCGGCGCACGACGCTGCACGAGGCGCTGCTTGGCGACGGTATTGGGGAATCGGTCAGGACCGGCGCCGAGGTGGTTGGCGTCGAGGAATCGGCGAAGCGCGTCCGGGCAGTGCTCCGCGACGGCGAGACAGTCGAGGCGGACCTCCTGGTCGGAGCAGATGGAATCCGCTCCAAGGTCCGAGCCGCGCTGCTCGCTGACGGACCGCCCCGCTCCACGGGTCTCTTCGCCTACCGCGCCCTCACGGACCTGCCGTCGTTCGAGTTCGAGGCGGGCGAGTACTGGGGACCTGGTCGGGTCTTCGGACTGGTCCCAGTGGACGGTGATCGCCTCTTTTGGCTTGCGACCAAACGGATCGCTGGTGAAGAGCCGAACGAGGCGGATCCGATTCCCGGTTTGCTCGAACGCCATCGTGGCTGGTCCCCGGCAATCCCGAGGATCATCGAAGGCACCAAGCCCGAGGAGGTGATGAGGCACGAGCTATTCGACCGAAAGCCAACCAAGCGCTGGGTAGGCGAGCGCGTGGCCTTGCTCGGCGACGCCGTTCACCCCATGCATCCCTTCCTGGGCCAGGGTGCCTGCCAGGCGTTGGAGGACGCCCAGGCCATCGGCCGGACCGTGCGCGCCCATGCGGACGTCCCGGTTGCCTTGCGCGCATATCAGGAGCAGCGCCGGCGACGGGCGGCGTTCATCACCGTGGGGTCACGGCGGGTGGGCTTGATCGCCCACGTGCGTTCGGCCCCGCTCAGGGCTGTGAGGGATCGGATGTTTGCGTTAACCCCAGAGCGCATGAGGATGCGTCAGAACGACGCCATCGTCGGCGACCCACAGCCTTAGTCGGAGCCACTCCCCGCCCGCCAGTGAGCGACGCCAAAAGCCGGCTAGAGGTTGCGAGCCCACGCTTCGAGCGCGGCGACATGTGCCTCCTCGAGGCCAAGGTGGGTTTCGGTCGGCACCAGCAGCGTAGGCCGCTCGCGCCGCTCGGCCCACTCGAAGCAGCTCTGGTCGAAGTTGTCGTCGACCCAAGCCAGCGGCCGGCCGGCGGCGAACTCCTCCAATGGCCCGAGCTTCCAGTGCGCCCCGCCGGCCGAGACCGCGCCGTCAAAACCCACGTAGGGAAGCTCCGGCAGGCCGAGCAGATTCGGCAGGTAGAAGTTCGCCTTGTCCTCCCAGCCACTGGCCCAAGCCAGCTCGAAGTGCTCGCTCAGCCGCAGCAGGCGGTCCCCGGTGGCCAACGAGATCAGGTGCGGCACTCCGTCGACCAGCTCGAGCTTCGTGTGTGACCGATCTGGCTGCTCCTCAGCGCCAAACAAGCTGATGACTCCGTCGATATCGACGGCGAGGATCGGCCTCGTCATGGCCGGGAGAGAGTTACCAGCGGTAATGCGCGAATGCCTTGTTGGCCTGCGCCATGCGGTAAATGTCGTCCTTGCGCTTCCAGGCGCTGCCCTGCTGCTGGGTCGCGTCGAGGATCTCGCCGGCGAGGCGCTCGGCCATCGAGTACTCGCGGCGGGACCGGGCGTAGTCGACCAGCCAGCGGATCGCCAGGGTGCGGGCGCGGCGCGCGGGCACCTCGACCGGCACCTGGTAGGTGGCGCCGCCGACGCGGCGGGACCGAACCTCGAGCACCGGGGTCAGTTGCTTGATCGCCGCCTCCAGCGTCTCGATCGCCTCCTCGCCGGAGCGCTCGCCGACCATGGCCAGCGCGTCGTAGACGATCCGCTCGGCGAGCTGCTTCTTGCCGTCGCTCATCACCTTGTTGATCAATTGCTGGACGAGCCGGTTGCGGAAGCGCGCGTCGGGCTCGACGGGACGGATCTGGGCGGCGGAGCGGCGCGGCATCAGGGCACCGTCAACTTGCCTTCACGCCGTAGCGCGAACGGGCCTGCTTGCGGTCGGAGACGCCGGCAGCGTCGAGGGTGCCGCGCACGACCTTGTAGCGGACGCCAGGCAGGTCCTTGACGCGACCACCCCTGACCAGCACCACGGAGTGCTCCTGCAGGTTGTGTCCCTCGCCGGGGATGTAGGTGGTGACCTCCATGCCGTTGGTCAGGCGCACACGGGCGATCTTGCGCAGAGCGGAGTTCGGCTTCTTCGGCGTTACGGTCGCGACGCGGGTGCAGACGCCGCGGCGCTGCGGCGCGGCGACGGCCTTCTTGCGCCCCTGCGCCGACTTGAGTCCCGGCGTCGCCGTCTTCTTCTTCGGGCGCTTGCGGCCCTTCCTGACAAGTTGATTCGTATTCGGCACGGCCGCGCATAGTAGAGCAGACCGCCAATGAGCAGTCCCGCGGCGGCGGCGAGCTGGGCGTAGAAGCCCTCTTCAAGTACGGCGTTTGCCCCGGCGAAGCGCGAGGTCTGGGCGCCGGCGTCGAGCCCGGCCGGCAGGTCGACGAGCAGGGTCAGGGCCACCGCAACCAGGCCGAGCCCGAAGATGATGCGGCCCAGGCCGCGCCGTTCGGTGCGCAGCGCCGCGCCCGCTGCGATCGCGGCCAGCAGGGCGATCGGGATCATCAGGTAGGCGTGGGCCTCGCCGGCGGTTTCGCCGCCGACCTTGGGCGGGGCCGCCGCGGGCAGGCCGGCGTAGGCGGGGGTGCCTATCTCGACGCTGCTGTAGGGGACGAACTGGGAGACGATCAGGCAGACGGCCGAAGCGAAGATCACGGCGCAGATCGCCCGCGGCGGAGTGAGGACTGCGCTCGCGCGGGTCGTCCCTCGCACCGAGACGGTCGCGGCTCGCCGCAGCAGCCGTTCGCCCCGCGAGAAGACCCGCAGTATCAGGATGGCGGCAGGACGAAGGCGTCGCCCAAATGCCTTCGACGTCCGCCACGCCCGCGCCCGGAGTCGTTCGAGCTGGCGGACCAGGCCGGGACGCAGCCGCTCGATGCGGCGGGCCACCGCCCGATCCACTCCTCGCGTGCCCTTTGCGGCGCCCGCGAGGACCGCAGCGATGCGCCTGCGCGCCGCTGCTATCATCGCGCGTCGCTCAGGCAGTTTTTTCGACGTACGTTTCGAAGTTCGTTTCGCCGGGCCCGCGAGGGCCTTTTTCATGCGCCGATCCCGGCTCACGCCAGATCGCTTGCGCTTGTCTCGTCCCCGTTTCACGATCAAACCCTTACCTTAGGAACCATGGCACGCACATTTCCCCTGGAGAAGACGCGCAACATCGGGATCATGGCGCACATCGACGCCGGTAAGACGACGACGACCGAGCGCATCCTCTACTACACCGGCCGCACGCACAAGATGGGCGAGGTCCACGAGGGCGCCGCCGTGATGGACTGGATGGAGCAGGAGCAGGAGCGCGGCATCACGATCACCTCCGCCGCCACCGCCTGCGAGTGGAAGGGCCACCGGATCAACATCATCGACACGCCCGGCCACGTCGACTTCACGGTCGAGGTCGAGCGCAGCCTGCGCGTGCTCGACGGCGCGATCGCGGTCTTCGACGCCGTCGCCGGGGTCGAGCCGCAGTCCGAGACGGTTTGGCGCCAGGCCGACAAGTACCGCGTGCCCCGCTTCGCCTACATCAACAAGATGGACCGCACCGGCGCCGACTTCTTCAACTCGGTGCAGACGATGAAGGACCGGCTCGGCGCCAACCCGCTGCCGATCCAGCTGCCGATCGGCAACGAGGACAACTTCAAAGGCGTCGTCGACCTGATCGAGATGGTGGGACTGATCTGGACCGACGAGCTCGGTGCCGAATACGAAACGATCGAGGTTCCGGACGACCTCAAGGATCAGGCCGAGGAATACCGCACTCAGCTGATCGAGGCCTGCGCCGACTACGACGACGAGCTGATGGAGGCCTACCTGGCCGAGGAGGAGATCCCGCACGAGCGGATCGCCAAGTCACTGCACCGCGCCTGCCTCGACACCAAGGTGACGCCGGTGCTCTGCGGCACCTCGTTCAAGAACAAGGGCGTGCAGCCGCTGCTCGACGCGATTGTCGAGCTGCTCCCCTCGCCGCTCGAGGTGCCGCCGGTTACCGGCGTCGTCCCCGCCGGCAAGGGCCAGGCCGAGGACACGGAGGATGAGCGGCCAGCCGATGACAACGCGCCCTTCAGCGCCCTCGCCTTCAAGGTGATGACCGACCCCTACGTCGGCAAGCTGACCTACTTCCGCGTCTACTCCGGCAAGCTGGAGAAAGGCGGGCGGGTGCTCAACACCAAGACCGGCAGGACCGAGCGCATCGGTCGCCTCTTGATGATGCACGCCAACAGCCGCGAGGAGATCGACGAATGCTACGCCGGTGACATCTGCGCCGGGGTGGGCCTCAAAGAAACCGGCACCGGCGACACCCTCTGCGCCCCCGACGCGCCGATCGCGCTGGAGAGCATCGAATTCCCCGAGACCGTGATCGCGGTCGCGATCGAGCCGAAAACCAAGGCCGACCAGGAGAAGATGGGCAACGCCCTGCAGCGGCTCGGTGAGGAGGATCCGACTTTCAAGATCGAAAGCGACGAGGAAACCGGCCAGACGCTGATCCACGGGATGGGCGAGCTCCACCTCGAGGTGATCGTCGACCGCATGCTGCGCGAGTTCAAAGTCGAGGCCAACGTCGGCAAGCCGCAGGTCGCCTACCGCGAGACGATTCGCAAGGACGTCAAGAAGGTCGAGGCGCGCTTCGTCCGCCAGACCGGCGGTCGCGGCCAGTTCGGCCACGTCGTCATCAACGTCGAACCGGCACCCGGCGAGGGCTTCGAGTTCGTCAACAAAATCAAGGGCGGTGCCATCCCGGGCGAATTCATCGGCCCTGCCGAGCAGGGAATGAGAGAGGCGCTGGAGAACGGCGTCAAGGCCGGTTACCCGATGGTCGACGTCAGGGTCGAACTGATCGACGGCTCCTTCCACGACGTCGACTCCTCCGAGATGGCCTTCAAAATCGCCGGCTCGATGGCGATCCAGGACGCTGCCCGCAAAGCGAACCCGGTCCTGCTCGAGCCGGTCATGGCCGTCGAGGTCGTCACCCCCGAGGACTTCCTCGGCGACGTGATCGGCGACCTCTCGCGCCGCCGCGGCAAGGTGCAGGGCCAGGAGCAGCGCGGTAACGCGCTTGCGGTACAGGCCTTCGTTCCGCTCGGCGAGATGTTTGGCTACGCGACCGAACTGCGCTCGATGACCCAGGGCCGAGCCACTTACACGATGCAGTTCGAGCGTTACGAGGAGGTTCCCGGCAACATTGCCGAGGAGATCGTCGAGCACCGCGCGGGTGAGCCGGTTGGTGCGACCTCATGACCGGCACCGGGCCGCACAGTTGTTCTAGCTATATTTCCCGGGTTCGCCCGCAGGCAGAGCAAAGATGCTCTGCCCCCAGGTGCGCCCCCAGACTTAAACAGCCAAACCAGACAGAACCCGACTTCGAAAGGTAGAACGGAGAGAGATGTCCAAGGAGAAGTTCGAGCGCGATAAGCCGCATGTCAACGTCGGCACGATCGGTCACATCGACCACGGCAAGACGACGCTGACGGCCGCGATCACGAAGACCCTCTCCACGAAGGGCGGCGCCGAGGCGAAAAGCTTCGAGGAGATCGACAACGCTCCCGAGGAGAAGGAACGCGGCATCACGATCGCGACCTCCCACGTCGAGTACCAGACGGACAACCGTCACTACGCCCACGTCGACTGCCCCGGCCACGCCGACTACGTCAAGAACATGATCACCGGCGCGGCCCAGATGGATGGCGCGATCCTGGTCGTCTCCGCCGCCGACGGCGTGATGCCGCAGACGCGCGAGCACATTCTGCTCGCCCGCCAGGTCAACGTCCCGCACGTGGTCGTCTTCCTCAACAAGGTCGATCAGGTCGACGACGAGGAACTGATCGAGCTGGTCGAGGAGGAGGTCAAGGAACTCCTCGACGAGTACGACTTCCCGGGCGACGAGACCCCGATCGTCAAGGGCTCGGCGCTGAAGGCGCTGGAGGGCGACGAAGAGGCTCAGAAGGCGATCTTCGAACTCGCCGACGCGCTCGATTCCTACATCCCCGAGCCCGTGCGCGAGCTCGACAAGCCCTTCCTGATGCCGATCGAGGACATCTTCTCGATCACCGGCCGCGGCACCGTCGCCACCGGTCGCGTCGAGCAGGGCATCGTCAACACCGGCGACGAGGTCGAGATCGTCGGCATCAAGGACACCACCACGACCGTGGTCACCGGTGTCGAGATGTTCCGCAAGATCCTCGATCAGGGTCAGGCCGGCGACAACATCGGCGCACTGCTGCGCGGCACCAAGCGCGAGGAGATCGAGCGCGGCCAGGTGCTCTGCAAGCCCGGCTCGATCACGCCGCACACCAAGTTCAAGGCCGAGGTCTACTGCCTGAAGAAGGAGGAGGGTGGCCGTCACACGCCGTTCTTCTCCGGCTACAGGCCCCAGTTCTACTTCCGCACGACGGACGTGACCGGGATCGCCAACCTCCCCGAGGGGACCGAGATGGTGATGCCGGGCGATAACGTCGAGATGACGATCGAGTTGATCCAGCCGATCGCTATGGACCAGGGCCTGCGCTTCGCCATCCGCGAGGGTGGCCGGACCGTCGGTTCGGGGGTCGTCTCCGAGATCATCGAGTAGGCGTTCACCCAGGGGGCGGGCCTGTGGCCCGCCCTTTCGCTGCCTGCGGGCAGCGAGACAACTGCAAGGACATACGACCGGGGCGGCGCCCCACCAAAAAGGGGCCCCGCCCTTTATGCGCGGTAAGACGCGCGAGAAAGCGAAGAAGACGAGTTCGAAGTGGCAGCGATAGCAGCACAGAAAATCCGCATCCGGCTCAAGGCGTACGACCACGACGCCATAGACCGGGCTGCCCGCGAGATCGTCGAGACCGCGGAGCGCACCGGCGCCAGCGTCTCCGGGCCGGTTCCGCTGCCGACCGAGAAGAACGTCTACTGCGTGATCCGATCTCCCTTCAAGGACAAGGACTCGCGCGAGCACTTCGAGATGCGCACCCACAAGCGCCTGATCGACATTCTCCAGCCCTCGCCGAAAACAGTCGACTCGCTGCAGCGCCTCGACTCGCTGCCCGCTGGCGTCGATATCGAGATCAGGCTGTAGTCATGGCCGCGATCCTCGGCAAGAAGCTCGGCATGACGCAGGTCTTCGGCGAGGACGGTGTGGTCATCCCGGTCACCGTGATCGAGGCCGGCCCCTGCAAGGTGACGGCGGTGCGCGAGCCCGAACGCGACGGCTACGCGGCCGTCCAGCTCGCCTTCGGCGAAACCAAGCAGGGCAAGCTGAGCAAGGCCGAGGAAGGCCACCTGAAGAAGGCCGGCGCCGCCCCGATGCGCCACCTGGTCGAGTTCCGCGACGAGGACCTCGGCAGAGAGAACGATGAACCCATCAACATAGGCGACGACGTCACCGTCGCCTCCTTCGAGGCCGGCCAGAAAGTCAAGGTCTCCGGGATCTCGATCGGCAAGGGCTTCCAGGGTGGGATCAAGCGCCACAACTTCAGCCGCGGCCCGGTGACCCACGGCTCCCACAACGTGCGCGCCCCCGGCTCAATCGGCGCCAGTACCTTTCCCGCCCGCGTCTTCAAGGGAATGAAGATGCCCGGCCAGATGGGCAACAAGCGCGTCACCCAGCGCGGGCTCGAGGTCGCCCAGGTCGACGCCGAGAAGAACCTGTTGCTGATCAGGGGCTCGGTGCCCGGCTCGCGCAACGCCGTCGTGGAGGTCCGCACTGATGGCTAAAGCCGCCGTGCTCGGCAAGACGACCAAGGCCGATCTGCCCAAGGAGATCTTCGCTGAGCCCTTCCACCACTCGCTGGTCGACGAGGCCGCCCGCGCCGACCTCGCCTCGCGCCGCCAGGGCTCGGCTTCGACCCTGACCCGCGGCGAGGTGACGATGACCGGCGCCAAGGCGTGGCGCCAGAAGGGCACCGGCCGCGCCCGCGTCGGCGCGCTCAGCTCGCCCACCCGCTTCGGCGGCGGCGTCGCCTTCGGCCCCAAGCCGCGCCACTACACGGTCAAGGTCAACCGCAAGGCGCGGCGCAAGGCGCTGCGCTCGGCACTCTCGGTCCACGCCGAGCGAGACAGCGTCGCCCTCCTCGACGCCGGCGCCTACGAGACGCCCTCGACCAAGACGGCCGCCGACGCCCTCGACAAATGGGGCGGGCGGCGCTCGACCCTGATTGTCCTCGCCCCCGAGGAGGGTGGAGCGGCAAAGAGCTTTCGCAACATCGAGCGGGTCGAGGTGGCCGAGGTCAGCGCCGTCGGAGTCGCCGACGTGATCGGCGCAGCTTCACTGGTCGTCTCCGAGAAGGCGCTCGAGAAGCTGCGGGAGAGGTTGCTCTGATGGACGCGCGCACGACGATCATCCGCCCGGTCGTATCGGAGAAGAGCTACGCGTTGATCGGCGAGGGCAAGTACACCTTCCGCGTCGACGATCGCGCCCACAAGACCCAGATCGCCCACGCGATCGAGGAGATCTTCGACGTCAAGGTGGCCGCGGTGCGCACCGCCAAGGTGCGGCCGAAGCCAAAGCGCCGCGGGCTGCACCAGGGCAAGACGCGCGGATGGAAGAAGGCCATCGTCCAGCTCGCACCCGGTGAACGAATCGAGCTGTTCGAGGGCGCAGAGACTGCCTAGGGATACAAAGGGATGCCAAACCGCAAAACAAAACCGACCAGCCCGGGACGCCGCTTCGCGACCTACCCACTGCGCGAGCAACTGACCGCATCGAGCCCGGAACGCAAGCTGACTGAGGGCCTGCGCAAGTCTGGCGGCCGCAACGCGAACGGACGCGTCACCGCACGGCACCGCGGCGGCGGTGCGAAGCGGCGCTACCGGCAGATCGACTTCAAGCGCCTCAAGGACGGGGTCCCCGCCAAGGTGGCGAGCGTCGAGTACGACCCCAACCGCAGCTGCTACATCGCCCTGCTCCACTACGCCGACGGTGCCAAGAGCTACATCCTCGCCCCAGCGCAGATCTCGGTCGGCGATCAGGTGCAGTCCGGCCCCGGCGCCGACATCCGCCCGGGCAACGCGCTCGCTCTGGGCGAGATGCCGACCGGCACGATCGTCCACAACGTCGAGCTCACCCCCGGCCAGGGCGGCAAGCTCGGCCGTTCCGCCGGCACCTCGATCCAGCTTGCGGCGAAGGAGGGCGAGATGGTGACCCTGCGCCTGCCCTCCTCGGAGATGCGCCTGGTGCGCGCCGAGTGCCGCGCCACCGTCGGCGTGCTCTCAAACGCTGAGCACCAGAACGTCAAGATCGGCAAGGCGGGTCGCAACCGTCACAAGGGCAAGCGACCGCAGACCCGCGGCGTGGCGATGAACCCGGTCGACCATCCGCACGGTGGCGGCGAGGCCCACCACACTCCCGGCGGGCACCCGGTGACGCCGTGGGGCAAGCCGACGCTCGGCTACCGCACCCGCAAGAAGGGCAAGCAGTCGGACCGCTACATCGTGCGCGGCCGTCGCCGCGGGAAGAAGAAGAGCCGCTGATGGGACGCTCGACCAAAAAGGGCCCGTGGGTGGAAGAGGCGCTGATGAAGCGCGTCACCGCGATGAACGAGTCCGGCACCAAGCAGATGCTGAAGACCTGGTCGCGCAGCTCGACCGTCTTCCCCGACATGGTCGGCCACACGATCGCCGTCCACGACGGCCGCAAGCACGTCCCGGTCTTCATCTCCGAGTCGATGGTCGGTCACAAGCTCGGCGAGTTCGCGCCGACCCGCACCTTCCGCTCCCACTCCGGAACGGGCAAGGGTGAGTAGCGTGGCCGCAGCCTCGATCGTCGTCCGGGCCAGCTCGCGCTACGTTCGCGTAGCGCCTCGCAAGGCACGCCTGATCGCCGACCAGGTGCGCGGGATGCAGATCGAGCAGGCTCGCGCGCTGCTCGAGTTCTCGCCTCGCGGCGCGGCTGAGGACATCCGCAAGCTGATCGACTCGGCGGCGGCGAACGCCGAGAACAACCACGACCTGATCGCCGACGAGATGCGGATCAGCGAGATCACCGTCGACGAAGGCCCGACCCTGCGCCGCTACCGGCCCCGCGCGCTCGGCCGTGCCTCGCGGATCAACAAGCGAACCAGCCACATTGCAGTGGCCCTGAGCCCCGACGAGGGCGAGGAGTAGGCGATGGGACAGAAGATCCATCCCGGCGGCTTCCGCGTCGGCTACATCCAGGACTGGAAGTCCAACTGGTTCGAGGACAAAGACTTCTCCGACATCCTCAACGAGGACCTGAAAATTCGCGAGCACATCGAGAACAAGCTCGCCCACGCCGGCCTTTCCGACATCACCATCGAGCGCCACGGCGAGATCGCGGTGGACATCCACACCGCCCGCCCGGGCATCGTGATCGGCAAGTCCGGCTCCGAAGTCGACGCCCTGCGCAAAGACCTGCACAAGCTCACCGGCAAACCGGTGAAGGTGAACATCCGCGAGGTCAAGCGTCCCGAGCTCGACGCCAAGCTGGTCGCCCAGTCGATCGCCGAGCAGCTGCAGAACCGGGTCGCTTTCCGGCGGGCGATGAAACGCGCGCTCACCTCGGCGATGCGCTCCGGCGCCAAAGGCGTGAAGGTGCAGGTCTCGGGCCGCCTCGGCGGCGCCGAGATGGCGCGCACCGAGGGTTACTCCGACGGCCGCGTGCCGCTGCACACCCTGCGCGCCAACATCGACTACGGCTTCTTCGAGGCGCGCACGACGACCGGCCGCATCGGCGTCAAGTGCTGGATCAACAAGGGCGAGGTAATGCCCGAGGGCTTCCGTTCGGACCAGCTCACCGACGAGGACGGCGGACCGCAGGGCGGCGGCCAGCGCGGCGGTGGCCGCGGCGGCGATCGCGGCGGTCGCGACCGCGGCCGACCCGGTGGCGACCGCGGGCGTGGCGGCCAGCGCGGAGGGGGGCGCTAGGCATGCTGATGCCGAAGCGGGTAAAGCACCGCAAGCAGATGCGCGGCCGCATGCGCGGCAATACAAAGGGCGGCAGCACCGTTGCCTTCGGCGAGTACGGATTGAAGTCGCTGGACCGCGGTTGGATCACCAACCGCCAGATCGAGGCCGCCCGCGTGGCGATGACCCGCAAGATCAAACGTGGCGGCAAGGTCTGGATCAACGTCTTCCCCGACAAGCCCTACACGAAGAAGCCGGCCGAGACCCGCATGGGCTCCGGCAAGGGCAATCCGGAGGGCTGGGTCGCGGTCATCAAGCCCGGCAAGGTGATGTTCGAGCTGGCCGGCGTGCCCGAGGACCTCGCTCGCGAGGCTCTGCGGCTGGCGGGGCACAAGCTTCCGGTCAGGACCAAGTTCGTCGCGCGCGAGGGGGTCGAGGCGCAGTGAAGGCCGCCGAGGTGCACGACCTCAAAGACGACGAGCTGATCGCCAAGCTGATCGAAGCGAAGGAGGAGAAGTTCAACCTGCGCTTCCGGCAGGCGACTGGCGAGCTGGAGAACACGGCCCGGGTGGGGATTGCGCGGCGGGACGTCGCCAAGCTGCTGACGGTGGCGCGGGAGCGGGGGATCGATGTCGAGAAAGAGCTGAAGAGATGACGGACGACGAGACGAAAAAAGACGAGAACGCAGACGCCCAGGGTTCAGAGGCCGAGGCCGCGGGGCCTGACGCGGCCTCGGAGGAGGCCCCCGAGTCCAAGGACGAGGCGCCTGCGGCAGACTCCGCTGACGCTTCTGAGGCTGAGCAGGAGGAGCCCGCTGCGGCTGAGGCGGCGCCTGCTGCCGAAGATGCTGAGCCGGATCCTGAGGGCGAGTTGCCTTGGAAGGAGCGTCGTCGGCTGCAGCGTTCGCGGGAGCCGCATAAAGCCGGCCCTGCGCTCACGCCTGAGGAAAGGGCTGCGCAGCGTGCGGAGCGTCGTAGGGCCAAGGCGACCCTGCGGCGTAATGAGCGGGCCGCCAAGAAGCAGGGCAAGACCGCTGGGACGGGAACGCCCGTCGCGGAGAAGGACGCCGTCGCCGCCAAGACGCGGCAGGGGATCGTCGTCTCCAACAAGGGCGAGAAATCGATCACCGTGCGGATCGACATCGCTCGCCGGCACCCGACCTACGAGAAGGTCGTGCGTCGCTCGCGGACGCTCCACGCGCACGACGAGCGCAACGAGGCCGGAGAGGGCGACACCGTGCGCATCGTCGAGACGCGGCCCATGTCGAAGACCAAGCGCTGGCGCCTGGTCGAGGTTCTGGAGAAAGCCAAGTGATCCAGCAGGAGTCGAGACTGAAAGTCGCCGACAACTCCGGCGCCCGCGAGATCCTCTGCATCCGCGTCAAGGGGGGATCGCACCGCCGCTACGCTGGCGTCGGCGACGTGATCACCGCAACCGTGAAACAGGCGAGTCCCCAGGGCGGCGTGCGCAAAGGCGAGGTCGTCCAGGCGGTCGTCGTGCGGACCAAAAAGCAGCTCGGACGCCCCGACGGCACCTACATCTCCTTCGACGAAAACGCTGCCGTGCTGATCGATCCGGCGAGCAACAACCCGCGCGGCACCCGCATCTTCGGCCCCGTCGCCCGCGAGCTGCGCGATCGCAACTTCATGAAAATCATCTCGCTCGCCCCCGAGGTCCTCTGATGGCGAAGGCGATGCGCATCCGCAAAGACGACCAGGTGATGGTGATCGGCGGCAAGGACGCCGGCAAGACCGGCCGCGTCGTGCGCACGGAGCCGAAGAAGGACCGCGTCTACGTCGAGCACCTCAACATGGTCAAGCGCCACGAACGGCCCCGCTCGCAGAGCGATCTCAAAAATCCCCAGGCCGGCGGCATCGTCGAGAAGGAGGGGCCGATTCACGTCTCCAACGTGATGCTGCTCGACCCCAAAGACAACAAGCCGACGCGCGTCGGCGTGCGCCGGGACAAAGGCGGAAAGCGCGAGCGCTTCGCCAAGCGCAGCGGGGCGGCGTTCTAGTGGAGGCGACCGCGACAGTGCAGTCCCAAGCCGCGCCACCGCCGCGCCTGCGTGAGCGCTACGAGCAGGAGATCCTGCCGGCCCTGACTCGCAAGTTCGGCTACTCGACGCCGATGCAGGCGCCGCGCCTGCAGAAGATCACGCTGAACATGGGCCTCGGCGATGCGAAGCAGAACGCCAAAATGCTCGAAGCCGCCCAGGCGCAGCTGGCGACGATCGCGGGCCAGCAGCCCAGCGTGCGCCGGGCCCGCAAGTCGATCGCCTCCTTCAAGGTGCGCGAGGGGATGCCGGTTGGCGTCTCGGTAACGCTGCGCCGCGCCCACATGTGGGAGTTCCTCGATCGCCTCTGCTCGATCGCGGTGCCCCGTATCCGCGATTTCCGCGGTCTCAACCCGCGCTCCTTCGACGGTCGCGGCAACTACTCGATGGGTGTCCGCGAGCAGCTGATCTTCCCCGAAATCGACTACGACTCGATCGACGAGGTCCGCGGCCTGGACGTGACGATCACGACCAGCGCCCAAACCGACGAGGAGGCCTTCGAGCTGCTGCTCGGGCTCGGCATGCCCTTTGCCAAAGAGGGTCGTCCCGGCAAACCCGATGCCGACATCGAGGCGCAGGAAGCCGCCGAAGAGGAGAAGCGCAAGGAGGAGGCGCGCCTGCGCGCCGAGGCCGAGCAGGCCGCGCTGGAGCAGCTGAAGGAAGAGAACCCGGAGGCCTACGCCAAGCCCGAGCCCGAAGCCGAGGAGGGCGAGGGCGAGGACGGTGAGGCCGCCGAGAGCGACGAGCAGGCCGAGGCCCCGGCCAATGAGGAGAATCAGGACAATGGCTAAGACTTCGCTGAAGGTGAAGCAGGGCCGCAAGGCCAAGTTCAAGTCCCGCGAATACAACCGCTGCCGCCGCTGTGGCCGGCCGCGCGCCGTCTACCGCAAGTTCGGCCTCTGCCGGATCTGCCTGCGGGAGGCCGCGCACGAGGGTCATATCCCCGGCATGACCAAGTCCAGCTGGTAGAGAACCCCAAACCGAGAACGAGATGCTTACCGACCCGATAGCCGACTACCTGACCCGGATCCGCAACGCGCTCGGCTCCGGCCACGACGAGGTGGAGATCCCCGCCTCGCGGCTGAAGCTGGAGATGTCGCGGATCCTCAAGGAGCAGGGCTACATCCTCGACTTCGCCAAACAGCCCGCGCGGGTCGGCGAGGAGATCAAGATCCGCCTCAAGTACACGGAGGATCGGCGCCCGGTGATCGCCGGGCTCGAGCGCGTCTCCCGCCCCGGACGTCGCCGCTACGTCGATCACAAGGAAGTGCCGCGCGTGCACGGCGGCACCGGCACGGCGATCGTCAGCACCTCGGTCGGCGTGATGACCGGCCACGAAGCAACCCAGAAGGGCGTCGGCGGCGAGGTAGTCGCCTACGTCTGGTGATCCAGCAATGAGCCGCATCGGACGAAAGCCGATCTCCGTGCCCGACGCCGTGACCGTTGAGATCGGCCCCGGTCGCGTCGCCGTCAAGGGGCCCAAGGGCGAGCTCTCGCAGACCCTCTCGGCCGAGATGACGGTCGAGCAGACCGACGGGGTGCTCACCGTCGCGCGCCCGACCGACCGCGGCGAGCACCGCGCCCTGCACGGTCTCACCCGCAGCCTGATCGCCAACATGGTCGAGGGCGTCACCGACGGCTTCGAGCGGCGCCTCGAGATCCAGGGGGTCGGCTACCGCGCCAACCTGCGGGGCAAGGACCTCGAGATGGCGCTGGGGTACTCGCACCCAGTCTCGATCGAGGCTCCGCAGGGCATCGAGTTCGAGGTCCCGCAGCCCACCGAGGTCGTGGTCCGCGGCATCGACAAGCAGCTCGTCGGCGAGACCGCCGCCCGGATCCGCAAGTCCCGGCCGCCGGAGCCCTACAAGGGCAAGGGCGTGCGCTACCGGGGAGAGCACGTGGCCCGCAAGGTCGGGAAGAGGGCCTGATGCCGGTCCCCACCAAGCCCCAGAAGAGACTTCGCAGGCGTCGCCGCGTCCGCGCCCGCATCCGCGGCAGCGCGGAGCGCCCGCGTCTATCCGTCTACCGCTCCAACCGCGGTGTCTTCGCTCAGCTGATCGACGACGACTCGGGCCGCACCCTGGCTGCTGCCTCCTGGACCGAACCCGACCTGCGCAAGCTCGACTCGATGGAGCAGGCGAAGCACGCCGGGCAGTTGCTTGCCGAGCGGGCCAAGGCCGCAGGCATCGAGTCCTGCGTCTTCGACCGCGGCGGCTACCGCTTTCACGGCCGGGTCGCCGCGATTGCCGAGGGCGCCCGCGAGGGGGGCCTCGAGTTCTGATGACCGAGTTCCTTCGTCCTCTACCCTCACCCGTTCCATGGCTGTAGAGA
>JASLIG010000057.1 GCA_030152805.1 Solirubrobacterales bacterium | reverse complement strand
CGCCTCCAGCTCCGGCATCGCCGCCGGGTAGCCGAAGATGTGGACCGGCAGGATGCCCCTGGCGCGCTCGCCCACCGCCGCCTCGGCGGCCGCCGGGTCGAGGTTCAGGGTGACCGGGTCGACGTCGCAGAAGACCGGCGCCGCCCCCTCGTAGAGGAGGCAGTTGGCGGAGGCGACGAAGCTGAAGGGACTGGTCAGGACCTCGTCGCCGGCACCCCAGCCGAGCGCCCGCACGCCGAGGTGCAGCCCGGCGGTGCCGCTGGAGATCGCGACCGCGTCCTCGACCCCGAGCCAATCGGCGAAGGCGCGCTCGAAGCGCTCGCCCATCGGACCCAACGAGAGCCGACCCGAGCGCAGCACCTCGAGCGTCAGCTCCTCCTCGCGGGGGCCGATTTCCGGCCGTGCGAGCGGAATCTGCTCGGGATCGGAGCTGCCCATGGCGGCGGACCCTACTCGCCGCCGCGCGGCTGAAAGGCGTAGGCGAGCGAATCGACGAGCGCCTCCCAGGAAGCCTCGATGATGTTCTCCGAGACCCCGATCGTGCCCCACTCGCGCTTGCCGTCGGTGGAGTCGAGCAGAACCCGGGTCACGGCGCCGGTTCCGTGCGACTCATCGAGGATCCTCACCTTGTAGTTGGTCAGCTCGACCTCGGCCAGGTGCGGGTGGCGGGCGCCGATCGCGGCGCGCAGCGCCTTGTCGAGCGCGTTGACCGGC
The DNA here is from genome assembly GCA_030152805.1 of Solirubrobacterales bacterium. GTDB lineage: Bacteria > Actinomycetota > Thermoleophilia > Solirubrobacterales > 70-9 > VRUE01. The sequence continues at coordinate 5,356 of JASLIG010000057.1, read as the reverse complement.
CCGTTGCCCTCGGCGACCTCAACGTAGCGCTCGCCGTCGACCACGACCTTGATCGTCGCCTCGGTTTCGACCCGGCCGCCCTCGCGCTTCTCGGTCGTGACGCGGAAACTCTCCAGCTCGAAGAGCGGCTCGAAGACGCCCGCCTCGCGCCGCAACAGCAGCTCGAAGGAAGCCTGCGCCGCCTCGTAGTGATAACCGCGGTGCTCGCGTTGCTTGAGCCGCTCGACCGCCTTCAGCGCGGCGCCGTCGTCCAGCGCGAGCCCGGCCCGCTCGGCGGCGCCGCGGATCGTCGCCTTGCCGGACAGCTCGGAGGCGAGGATCTCGCGCTCGTTGCCGACCCTGGCGGGGTCGAGGTGCTCGAAGGTGCGGGCGTCGGCAGCGACGCCGGCGGCGTGCATGCCTGCCTTGTGGGCGAAGGCGTTGCGGCCGACGTAAGCGCGATCGGGGTCGGGCGTCATGTTGCAGAGCTCGTCGAGGTAGTGCGAGGTCGCCGTCAGGCTTGCCAGCCGCTCGGGCGCGACCACGTCGAAGCCCATCTTCAACTGCAGCGCCGGCAGGATCGAAGCCAGGTTGGCGTTGCCGCAGCGCTCGCCGTAGCCGTTGACGCAGCCCTGGACCAGGCGGGCGCCGGCCTCGACCGCCGCAAGCGAGTTGGCGACGGCGCACTCGGAGTCGTTGTGGGTGTGGATGCCGACCTCGACGCCGCCGCCGAGCGCCTCGACCACGGCGGCGGTCGCCTCACCGACGAAGCTCGGCAGGCTGCCGCCGTTGGTGTCGCAGAGGGTGACGTTCTCGGCGCCGGCCTCAGCCGCGGCGCGAACGCACTCCAGGGCGAACCCCGGGTCGTCGCGGTAGCCGTCGAAGAAGTGCTCGGCGTCGAAGATCACGCGCTTACCCCCGCCGCGACAAAAGGCGACCGAGTCCCGGATCATTGCCAGGTTCTCCTCCTCGGGAACGCGTATCACCTTCTCGAGGTGCGGCCGCCAGCTCTTGCCGACCAGGCAGACCAGCGGCGCGACCGAGCCGACCAGGGTCGCGAGCGCCGGGTCTTCGGCCGCCGTGACCCCGCCGCGGCGCGTCATCCCAAAGGCGCTGATTGAGGAGTTGGCGAGCTCGAGCTCGGCGAGGCGCTCGAAGAGCTCCGCTTCCTTGGGGTTGGAGCTGGGGAAGCCGGCCTCGATGAAGTGGACGCCGAGCTCGTCGAGCGCCCGCACGACCTTCAGCTTCTCGCCCACCGAGAGCGACATGCCCTGACCGCCCATGCCGTCCCGCAGGGTGGTGTCGTAGAGCTTGACCTGTTCCATCTGTGCTGCCTTTCGCTTCGAGGAATCGGGAGCGGGCCGGAGGCCCTGCGCGCGCCCAGAAAGGCCGCGCCAGCCGCTAGGCGGCTGCGGTAATTCGCCCGATCGACTCGAAAGGCAGGAGCATCAGGAACTGACCTTACTCGGTTCGTCCGCTTCGGCCGGGACCTCGACGAAGTCGAGCCACTCCAGGTACTCCTCGGCGCGCCCGTGGAGGGCGTCGGCGAACTTCGCCTGCACGTGGCGGGTGATCTCGCCGGGCTCGCCCAGCGGGTGGTCGTCGATCTCGCGCACCGGCACCAGCTCGGCCGCGGTACCGGTGAGGAAGGCCTCCTCCGCCATGTAGAGCTCGGCGCGGGCGACGTCGCGCTCGACCACGGTGTAGCCGAGGTCGCGGGCGATCTGGATCACCGACTTGCGGTTGATCCCGTCGAGGATCCCGGCGACGTGGGGCGGGGTGACGATCTGCCCGTCGCGGACGAGGAAGATGTTCTCGCCGGACCCCTCGCAGACGAAGCCGCGCTCGTCGAGCAGGATCGCCTCCTCGTAGCCGGCGTTCTGCGACTCGGTCTTGGCGAGGATCGAGTTGAGGTACTGGCCGGAGGCCTTGGCATGGGGGATCAGCCCGGCGGGACTGATCCGGCGCCAGCTCGAGACCTTGGCGCGGATGCCGTGCTTGGCGCCGTCCTCGCCGAGGTACACCCCCCAGGGGAAGGCGGCGACGATCACGTCGACGGGCGCGTCGGTCGCGTAGAGGCCGAGGCTGCCGTAGCCGCGGAAGGCGAGCGGGCGGATGTAGCAGGAGCCGAGGCCGTTGCGGCGGATCAGCTCGCGCGTCGCCTCGCCGATCTGCTCGGGCGAGTAGGGCAGCTCAAGGTAGTAGAGCCCGGCTGACTTGGCGAGGCGGTCGAGGTGGTCGGCGTGCCTGAAGACTGCCGGCCCTCGCTCGGTCTCGTAGCAGCGGATTCCCTCGAAGACCCCCGTGCCGTAGTGCAGCCCATGGCTGAGGACGTGCACTTTGGCGTCCTGCCAGGGCACGAACTCGCCGTTTTGCCAAATCAACTCAGCCGTTTCCATGTTCGGGGAAGTATGCCCGATGGCGCAAGGTCATTCGAGCCGAGCCAAGAAGATGAGCGGGCAAACCCGAAAGGAGACCGCATGATCGAGGCAGTCCGCAAGAGACTCACCTATTCCAACGTGCTGGCCACGCTGGCGCTGTTCATCGCCCTCGGCGGAGCCGCCGTCGCCGCCGGGCTTCCCCGCAACAGCGTCGGTCCCAGGCAGCTGAAGCGCGGTGCCGTAACCGCGGCCAAGATCCGCAAGAAGGCCGTGACCAGCGCCAAGCTGGCGCCGAAGTCGGTGATCAACGGCAAGCTCGGCCCCAATTCGGTCGGCCCGGGCAACATCGGCAACGGCGCCGTGACCACGGCGAAGCTGGCCAAAGGGTCCGTGATCGCGGAAACGATCAAGAACAGCGTGGTCACGACCAACAAGCTGAACAACGAAGCGGTGACCACGGCGAAGCTCGCGAACGAAGCGGTGACGACTGGCAAGCTCGGCAAAGGGGCGGTTACGGCGGCGAAGCTGAGTGACGAAATTGGCCCGCTGCTAGGCACGCTTAAGTCGGGGCAAACCGTACGTGGCAGCTTCGACGTGGGTGGTGACAAAGCGACGACGATCGCGCGCTCCGCGCAGTCCTTCCCGTTTCCGCTGCCCACCACGCCGGCCGTCCTCGACATCAACATTCAGGCAGTCGGCGGGGTTAGTGCGAACTGCCCTGGTGTGACCGGAGGGAACCAACAGACACCGCAAGCCTCACCTGGTCAAATCTGCGTCTATATCGTCAGCACGTCGACTGGGTTCAAAGAACTCACGTTCGACCCTGGGACCGTCTCCAGACTCGGCTTTGGCCTGAAGGCGACTTTCGACAGCGCGGTCGGGGAAGAACATTTCGCCCAGGGATACTGGGCAGCGACAGCGCCCTAGGCGCCGAGCCCGGCCAGCACGGCCTCGGTCACCTCCGCGGTGCCGACCGCGGTCTCCCCCTCGCCCGCCAGGTCGGGGGTGCGGAGACCGCGGTCGAGCACGGCGTCCACCGCGGTCTCGATCCGCGCCGCGTCATCCGCCCGACCCAGCCCGTGGCGCAGCATCATCGCCGCCGAGAGGAAGGTGGCGAGCGGGTTGGCGATCCCCTGCCCCGCGATGTCGGGGGCGGAGCCGTGCACGGGCTCGAAGAGGCCCGGCTCGCCCTCGGCGCCGAGGCTGGCCGAGGGGAGCATGCCGAGTGAGCCGGTGAGCATTGCCGACTCGTCGCTGAGAATGTCGCCGAAGAGGTTCTCGGTGACGATCACGTCGAAGTCGGCCGGCCGCGAGACGAGCTGCATCGCCGCGTTGTCGACCAGCAGGTGGTCGAGCGCGACGTCGGGGTAGTCGGGGGCGACGCGGCCGACCACCTCGCGCCAGAGCCGCGAGGTCTCCAGGACGTTGGCCTTGTCGACCGAGGTGACGCGGGATTTGTACTCGCCGCCCGCGGCGCGGCGCTGAGCAGCCTCGAAGGCGACGCGGGCGATCCGCTCGATCTCGGCCGCCGAGTACTCGCAGGTGTCGTGCGCGGAGTCGCCCTCACGACCGCTGTCGCCGAAGTAGATGCCGCCGGTCAGCTCGCGAACGACCAGCAGGTCGGTTCCGGCGATGCGATCCTCGCGCAGCGGGCTGGCGCCGACCAGGGCTGGGCTGGGCCGCACCGGGCGCAGGTTGGCGTAGAGCCCCATCCCCTTGCGAAGGCCGAGCAGGCCCTGCTCGGGACGCGGCGCATCGGGATCCGTCGTGTCCCATTTCGGCCCGCCGACGGCGCCGAGCAACACCGCATCGGCGTTGCGGCATGCATCCAGCACCACGTCGGTGAGCGCGGTCCCGTGCGCGTCGATCGAGCAGCCGCCCATCAGCTCCTCGCTGAACTCGAACTCGCCGAGAGCTTCGAGCAGCCGCTGGGTCGCGCCGACGATCTCGGGTCCGATCCCGTCGCCGGGCAGCAGGGCTATGCGGGGCGCACTCATCGGGGCGGCACTCTAGCCTCGATGTTCAGCCGCACGTAGTCGAGGGTGAGCGGTTCGGGCGATTGCTCGAGGATCGCTTCCGCGAAGGGCAGGCGCAGCTCCTCGGGAAGGCGGGCGAGGTGGGGCCCGAGCGTCACCGTCATCGTGAAGCGCAGCGGGTCGGCGGGCGTGACGGGCTTGGGCTCGAGCCAGCAGCGCGGCTGCTCGAACCCGGCCGCCCGCAGGCGCTCCCCGGTCTCCTCGGGCCCGGCGAAGTTCCACATCACGCTCATGCCGCCGAAGTGGGGCGCGTACTCCGGTCGTGTCGCGACGGCGGCGATCGCCTGCGCGTGCTCGGCCACGTTGCCCTGACCGCCGCACTGGGCGACCAGGCGACCGCCGGGGCGCAGGGCGGCTTGCAGGCGACCGAAGAGCCGCTCGTGGTCGAGGATCCAGTGGAACGTCGCGGTCGAGAAGATCAGGTCGACCGGCTCCGCGACCTCCAGCTCGGCGAGATCGGCGACCAGGTAGGAGGCCGAGTCGCCGAGTCGCTCGCGCGCCTTGGCGACCATCCCCTCGGAAGCATCCACGGCGAGCACGCTGCCGTTCGGCAGGCGTTTCGCCAGCTCTTCGGTGACGCGGCCCGAGCCGCAACCGGCGTCGAGCGCGTCCTCGTAACCGCTCAGCTCGAGGCGCTCCAGCACCTCCATCCCCCAGCTGAACTGGGGGTCGGAGATCGCGTCGTAGGTCTCGGCGTCCCACTCGCGCGGGCCGCTGTTCATCGAGCCGGCCATGCGGCCGCCTAGAGCGCCGTCGTGACCGGGCCGCGATCGGCGGCGCCGGACCGCTCGAAGGCGTCGATCGCGCCGGCGTTCTCCAGCGTGATGCCGATGTCGTCGAGACCGTTCAGCAAGCGGTGCTTGACGTCCGGCTCGATCTGGAACTCGAAGACGCCCGCGGCGCAGTTGACCGTCTCGTCGTCGACGTCGATGCGGGCCTCCCCCGCCTCGGCCACGGCGC
>JASLIG010000055.1 GCA_030152805.1 Solirubrobacterales bacterium | reverse complement strand
CGAGCCGATCTCCCGCAGCACGTAGGGCAGCGCGCCGACGTGGTCCTCGTGGCCGTGGGTGAGGACGATCGCCTCGATGTCATCGGCGCGGTCGCGCAGGTAGGAGAAGTCGGGCAGGACGAGGTCGATGCCGAGCATCTCTGCCGTGGGGAACATCAGCCCCGTATCGACGACGACGATGCGGCCCGCGTACTCGACCACGGTCATGTTCTTGCCGATCTCGCCCAGTCCCCCGAGCGGCAAGACGCGCAGCTTGGAGCCCGGCACTAGCTGGTCACCGCTGTGAGTCCGACGCTCTCCAGGGCGGCGCGCACGGTCGCACGCTGCCCCTCGTCGGCGGGAACCAGGGGAAGCCGCAGGGTGTCGGTTGGAATCAGGCCGAGCATTGCCAGCGCCGCCTTGACCGGGATCGGGTTGGTGGTCACGCCCATCGCGGCGTAGACCTCGCGCAGGCCGGAATCGACCTCGGCGGCGCGGTTCAGGTCGCCGGCCTGGGCGGCGTCCCAGGCTTCCCGCATCTGCGGACCAACCAGGTGCGAGGCGACGCAGATCCCTCCTGCGCCGCCGATTTCCAGCGTCTTCAGGAAGATGTCGTCGTTGCCGGCCAGGATTTCCAGGCCCTCGATCGGCTGCAGCTCGTCGTTGTTGGCCTGCTTGACCGCGACCACGCTGTCGATCTTCGCCAGCTCGGCGAGCCCCTCCGGCGGCACGTTGACGACCACCCGCGAGGGGATGTTGTAGGCGATCAGCGGCAGGTTGGGGATGGCGGCGGCAATCGCTTCGAAGTGGGCCTGGATGCCGGCCGGGTTGGGCTTGTTGTAGTACGGGATGACGACCAGGGCGCCGTCGGCACCCGCCTCGGCGGCGCCTTCGGTCAGCTCGATCGAATGCTGGGTGTAGTTGGTGCCGGTGCCGCAGATGAGCAGCGCCTCGTCACCGGCCTCCTTGCGTATCGCGCGAAGCAGGACCAGTGCCTCCTCGTCGGTCAACGTCGGCATCTCGCCCGTCGAGCCGGAGATGACCAGCCCGTGCGAACCGTGCTCCAGCAGGTACGTCGCCAGCTTCAGCGCTGCGGCTTCGTCCACGCGCCCGTCTTCGTCGAACGGCGTAACCATCGCCGTGATGACTCCGCGAATCTCCTTCATGGCGCCAGGGTATCGCGGGTCACTTATAGCAGCGCCTCCAGCCCGACCGTAAAGCGATCGGGGAGCTGTCCGACCTTCCGGACCGCGAGCAGCACGCCCGGCATGAAGGAGCGGCGGTCGATCGAATCGTGGCGAACGCTCAGCGTCTGCCCCTCGCCGCCGAAGACGACCTCCTGGTGGGCGACCAGGCCGGGCAGCCGTACCGAGTGGATCGGCTCGTGGACGTTGCCGCCGGCGGCCTCGATCAGCTCCGCGGTCCGCTTCGCGGTGCCCGAGGGGGCGTCGAGCTTTTTGTCGTGATGCAGCTCGATGATCTCGCACTCGGGCATGTGCGCGGCGATCGTCTGCGCGACCTCCATCAGCAGCACGGCGCCGATCGCGAAGTTGGGCGCGACGAAGCAGTTGGCCTGGGAGGCCTCGGCGGCCGCCTCGAGAGCGCCGCGGTCGAAGCCGGTGGTGCCGACCACGGCGTGCACGCCGGCCGCCAGGCACGCTTCGGCGTTGGCCAGCGCCGTCTCGGGCGTGGTGAAGTCGACGACGACGTCGGCGCCCCCCAGCACCTCCTCGAGGCTGACGCCGAGCGCCGGATCGGCCCTGCCGCTCAGCTCAGTGTCCTCAGCGGCCCCGACGGCCTCGCAGACGGCCTGCCCCATGCGCCCGGCCGCGCCGGAGACCGCAACCCGGATCATGCCGCCACCAACGCCTCGCTGACCGGGCCGAGCGCCTCGCGGAAGCGGCTCTCGTCGCGACCGACGCAGGCGGCCGAAAGCCGCTCCGGACCGTAGAGCTGCTCGGCCAGCGCGGTCAAGTCGTCGACGCTGACCGTGTCGACCTTGGCCAGCATCTCGTCGAGGCTGTCGATCGGCAGGTCGAAGAGCGTCGAGCGCGAGATCCGCGACATCCGCGCCGCGGTCGACTCGGAGGAGAGCACGAGCCGCCCCTTGACGTTCTCCTTGCCGCGCGAGAGCTCCTCGGCGGAGACCGGCTCGCGGCGCAGGCGCGCCAGCTCGGCGCCGATGATCGCGCAGGCCTCCTCGACGTTGTCCTCGCGAGTGCCGACGTAGCCGGCGACGAGGCCGCAGTCGGTGTACTGCTCGTTGTAGGAGCCGACCGCGTAGGCGAGTCCGCGCTTCTCGCGAACCTCGCGGAACAGGCGGGAGGAGCTGGAGCCGCCGAAGATCGAGTCGAGCACGGCGAGCGCGTAGCGGCGGTCGTCGTCGCGGGTGATCCCCGGCGCGCCGAAGCAGATGTGGTACTGCTCGGTGTCCTTCTCGTAGAAGCGCAGGCGTGAGATGCCGTCGGGCTCTCGCGGAGGCTGCTCGGGAGCGACGGCGCTCGGCGGTTGCACCAGGCGCTCGGCGAGCGCGGCGATGCGGGCGTGGTCGAGGCTGCCGGCGGCGCCAACGACGATATTGGGCGCCGTGTAGTGGCTGCCGCGATAGGACTCGATCTCGGGCACCGGCACCGAGCGGATCACCTCGGCCTCGCCGAGCACGCGGCGGCCGAGCGGGTGCTCGGCGAAGACGGCTTCGGCGAGGATGTCGTGGACGCGGTCCTGCGGCTCGTCCTCGTACATCGCGATCTCCTCCAGCACGACCTCTCGCTCGGAGTCGACTTCGGGATAGGTCGGCGCCTGCAGCATCTCCGCCAACAGGTCGAAGACCTCCTCGGTGTGCTCGTCGAGGAAGCGGGCGTGCAGGTGGGTGGTCTCCTTGCCGGTCGCGGCGTTGACCGAGGCGCCGAGGCCGTCGAGCTTCTCGGCGATCTCGATCGCCGAATACCGCGCCGTGCCCTTGAACAGCAGGTGCTCGAGGAAGTGCGAGACCCCGGCCTGCGCCGGCGTCTCGTTGCGGGAGCCGGTGCGCACCCAGAGCCCGAGTGCCACGGATCGCACCGAGGGGACCTCCTCGGTGACGACCCGGACGCCCGAGTCCTGGGTGCTCAGAGTGGCAGCCAACTTCTAGTCGCGACGCTCGCGGTCGCGCCGCGGACGACGCTCGCGACCGCCGCGCCCACCGCGGTCCCCTCCGTTGCGACGCGAGCCGCCGTCGCCGGAGCCGACCGCGGCCAGTTCCTCGGGGCTCTTGCCCTCG
>JASLIG010000023.1 GCA_030152805.1 Solirubrobacterales bacterium | reverse complement strand
CGGCGCCAGCCGCGTCCGCGACCTCTTCGAGCAGGCCAAGCAGAACTCGCCCTGCATCATCTTCATGGACGAGATCGACGCCGTCGGTCGCCACCGCGGCGCCGGCATGGGCGGCGGTCACGACGAGCGCGAGCAGACGCTGAACCAGCTGCTGGTCGAGATGGACGGCTTCGAGATGAAGGACAACATCATCCTCATCGCCGCCACTAACCGTCCCGACATCCTCGATCCGGCGCTGCTGCGGCCGGGCCGCTTCGACCGCCAGGTCGTCGTCGACCGACCCGACCGCAAGGGCCGCAAGCACATCCTCGAGGTGCACACGCGCGGCAAGCCCCTCTCCAAGGCGATCGACCTCGACGCTCTTGCCGGCCAGACGCCCGGCTTCACCGGCGCCGACCTCGCCAACCTGATCAACGAGGCGGCGCTTTTGACCGCCCGCACGGGGCGGCGCGAGATCACCATGGAGGAGCTCGAGGAGGGGATCATGCGCGTGATCGCCGGTCCGGAGAAGAAGACCCGGGTGATGAGCGAGAAGGAGCGCCTGATCACCGCCTACCACGAGCTCGGTCACGCGATCGTCGGCCACCTGCTGCCCAACTGCGACCCGGTTCACAAGATCTCGATCATCAGCCGCGGCCAGGCGCTCGGCTACACGATCAGCCTGCCGACCGAGGACAAGTTCCTCACCACACGCGCCGAGCTGACCGACAGCATGGCGATGACCCTGGGCGGTCGCGCCGCCGAGGAGATCGTCTTTGGCGAGATCACCACCGGCGCCTCCAACGACCTCGAGAAGGTGACCGAGACGGCGAAGCAGATGGTGATGCGCTTTGGCATGTCCGAGCGCCTCGGGCCGCGCGTCTTCGGCCACGATCGCGGCCAGCCCTTCCTCGGTCGCGAGTTCTCCTCCGAGCCCGACTATTCCGACGAGATCGCGCGCGAGATCGACGACGAGATCCGCCGCATCGTCGAGAGCGCCCACCAGACCGCCAAGGACCTGCTCACCGACAAGCGTGAGGAGCTCGACAGGATCTCGAAGATCCTGCTCGAGCGCGAGACGATCGACGCCGACCAGTTCGTCGCCCTGCTTGACGGCAAGCCCGCGGAGGAGATCTTCGTCGACGAGGAGGAGCCGGCGCAGCCGGTCGAGCCGGCGCCTCAGCCGGAACGGGCGCAGCGCGAAGGGCCTGTTGCCCAGCCGAGACCCCGGCCGGGATTCGCGGGCGGCGACGCCAGCTGACGTCCCACGTGAAGTTGATGGGGGTGGTCAACGTCACCCCTGACTCGTTCTCGGACGGGGGGCGGTACCTCGATCCGGGGGCGGCAGTTCGGCATGGCGAGGAGCTTGTAAGGGACGGGGCGGAAATCTTGGATGTGGGGGGGGAATCGACTAGGCCTGGGGCCGAGCCGGTGGAGGAGGCCGAGGAGCTGCGCAGGGTGGAGCCGGTGGTGCGCGGGCTCGCCGCAATGGCCACTATCTCGATCGACACTTCGAAGGCGGCAGTGGCGGAGGCGGCGATCGACGCGGGGGCGGAGATCGTCAACGACGTGACCGCCCTGCAGGGCGATGCGGAGATGGCGAATGTGTGCGCCGAGCGGGGGCCGACGGTGGTGCTGATGCACATGCCGGGGAATCCGCGGACGATGCAGGACGATCCGCGCTACGACGACCTGGTCGATGACGTCAAGGCGTTCCTGGTGGGGCGGATGGAGTTCGCGGTCGGCGAGGGCATCGCCGAGGAGCGGATTTGGCTCGATCCGGGGATCGGTTTCGGCAAGACGCTCGAGCACAACCTCGAGCTGCTGCGGCGACTCGGCGAGCTGCGCGAGCTGGGCCGGCCGCTGGTGATCGGGACCTCGCGCAAGAGCTTCATCGGCAAGGTCGACGGGTCCGAGGTGGACCACCGGATCGGCGGCTCGGTCGCATCCTCGGTGCTCGCGGCAGCCGAGGGCGCCGACGTGCTGCGCGTCCACGACGTAGCCGAGACGTCGCAGGCGATCAAAGTCGCCGAAGCGGTCCTTGGGTAGGTTCCAAGCATGGAGTCGCACGACAACGGAGTGGAATCGAGGGTCGAGGTCGAGCTGCGCGGGCTCTCGATCTACACGCACCACGGCGTCAGCGACTCCGAGCAGGAGGTGGGGCAGCGGCTCGAGTTCGACGTCTCCTTCGACGTGCCCGACTGCGACGCGGTGCTGACCGACCGGATCGAGGACACGGTCGACTACGCCGAGGTCTGCGACATCATTGCCCTCGCCGCCACCGAGCGCAGCTACCGCACGCTGGAGCGGCTCTCCCAGGTCGTCGGCGAGCGGCTGATGGAGCGCTACGGCTGCGACTCGGTCCGCGTGCGCGCCGCCAAGCCGGAGCCGCCGCTGCCGCTGGCGATCCAGGAGGTCGCCGTCGAGGTCGTCCACGAGCGGGCCGAAGTCAGCGACGAGGACGAAGCCGAAGAGGCCTAGCCGTCGCGCTGTGATCCGCACTGGCTACCTCGGCCTTGGCTCCAACGTAGGTGACCGCGGGTCCCACCTGCGGGCGGCGATCGAGCTGCTGCGCGAGCGCGGGGTGGAGGTCGAGGCGGTTTCCTCCACCTACGAGACCGAGCCGGTCGGCGAGGTCCTCGACCAGCCTGACTTCCTCAACGCGGCGATCCGCGTCCGCACCGACCTCGAGGCCGAGGAGCTGCTCGACCTCTGCAAGCAGATCGAGCGCGAGCGCGGCCGCACCCTCGATTCCCCCCGCCACAGCCCGCGCCCTCTCGACGTCGACCTGCTCCTGCTCGGCGACCTCGAGCTCTCCGCCGACCGCCTCACCCTGCCCCACCCCGAGGTGAGCAGCCGCCGCTTCGTCCTCGTCCCGCTGCTCGAGCTCGACCCCGAGCTTTCCCTGCCCGACGGGACGCGTCTCGCCGATGCGCTCGCGGGTCTCGGCTCGGGCCAGCGGGCCGATCGCGTCGGCTCGCTCTAGATGTAGTTCCTAACCAGGTTGTTCCCGATTAGCTCGTTGAGACGAGCAACTGGCGGGCGATGGCCGAGGGAGCCGTGCTTTCTGCGGTAGTTGTAGCGCTCGAGCCAGCCACCTAGCGCCAGGCGGCGTTCGGTC
>JASLIG010000133.1 GCA_030152805.1 Solirubrobacterales bacterium | reverse complement strand
GGGAGGCAGGCCTCCACTAGGACAAGGTCCTCCGTCTGGGCCCTTTTCGATCTGGAAGTTGCCGATTGTTTGAATCGCTTCGGTGTCGTCTTTGGCCGAGAAGGGGGTGAACTTGGCGACGGTCTCATAGGTGCCGCAGGCCGATGGGGTTGCCAAGGGCGCACGTGCTCCTTCCCTGAAGTGCAGCTTGAAGGAGGAATACGGAACGGGTGGGAGATCGTCGAAGGTGGTGGTGATCTGGCCCGTATTCGGATCGAACTCGATCTTGCCGGCCTGCTTCACCAAGATGCCTCGTTCAGGTGCCCTGGCGACCAGATACATCGCCGCCAGGGTGCCGAAGCGGTTCGCATATGGGGTCGCGAGGTAGACCGAGCCTTCGATCGGTTCCTCGAGCAATGGGCTTTTGGCGATCACGCTTCCCAGCTTCGATGCTTCCGGGCAGCCCGCTCCTGCCGGGCTGTCGATCTTCTCGGCCGCGTACTGTTCTTTGGAGCAGACCCCCGTTCCTTCGGCGAAGGAGGGGTTGACGCTCATCCCCTTGGGCAACGTCACGACTGTCTTCTTTGGCTCGGTTTCGGCCGTGCTGCCGGTGGCGGTCAGACCCTGGTTCGGCAGCTTCAGCTCGAAGTCAAGGCCGCTTGGGCTCTCGGCTAGCTTGGTCGAGGGCTGGGAGGCGATCTTGGGGTCGAAGGGGACTCCGTCGCAGCCGTTCATCGCCACCGGCGCCCCGGCGCCGTCCTTGAGGGCGACGGTTTCTTCGGAGTAGACGCCGGGTTCTTCCCTGGAGTTGACCTTGACCGTGACTTCGGGTGGGGCATCGCAGGACGCCGGCATCGTCAGGTAGGCCAGCTTGGGGCCGTCTGATTTGACCGGGCCGAGGCCGTTGATCGCTTCTTCGCCGCGTTCTGCGTCGTGGCTCGAGTCAGAGGGAACTCCCCAGATCGTCTCGGTAACCGAGCTGATCTCCAGGGGGGTGTTGATCGCGCCGACCCGCAGCCCGTAGCCTTCTTCGCTCTTTACCGAGGCGAACTGCAGCGAGATGAATTCTTGGACGTTGACGCCGAGCTCGGCCGCCACCCCGGGCGGGGGTGTGAGGTTGTAGATCGAGCCAACGATCTGGCCGAGGCCGCCGGTGACGTTGGCCCGCAGCACGCCGACCTGGGTGCTCGGCGAGCAGACTGGGTTGGTGCCTTCGAAATCAACGTGGGGGCAGCTCGGCACCGCGTCGGGGTTGCCGACCAATCCTGGCGGCAGATCGACGATCGCGTTTCGCATCTGCCCACCTTCGGTGTGGCCGTCTTCGCCGATATTCAGATCGAAGTGCACGGTGAAGGAGTAGGGGTGCGAGGAGGCTTGGGTCTCGATCGTGCCGTTTTTCTTCAGCGCGCTCGCCGAGGTCGAGCCTGGGCGCAGGCCGAAGTCGGCTTGGGCTGCCGCTGGCAGGGCCAACAGCGCGAATGCCAAAGCGCAGGCGAGCAGTGTCTTCGGGCGTCTCACTTGGCACCTCCGCGGTTGTGCTTGGCGGCTCGGCCGTGCGAGCGCTTGTGGCTTTTGTGCTTCTTGGCGTGCTTTTTCTTGTGCTTCTTCTTCTGAGCTTTCTTTTCATCGACGTTGCCCGCCCCTTCGAAGCTGCTCGAACCCGGGGTCGGGTCGTTGGGCGGCGAGTAGGCCGCCACGCATGCTTCGCCCTGGCATTCGCTTCTCGCGACTTCTGTTTCTGAGGGGATGCCGCCTTCCACGCGAGCGTCGTAGAGGTCGATCAGGTCGTCGTGGTCTTTCAATACGAGCTGATCGCGCGTGGTGAAGAAGACATTCGAGCCGCCTTCGTCCATCGCCAGGAAGTTGGAGTCTTCGGGTTCTGATCCGGCGGAGATCAATGTGACGCAGCCGCCTTCTCGTTCGCAGGTTCCGAGTCCCTGCGGCTCGTACTGATAGACGTCTTCGACCCCGTTGTTGGTATCGAAGGGGCTGAGCGAATCGCGCGTGTCGAAGTAGAGGCGCCCCTCGTCGGTCAAGTAGCGAGGCTGGGGCAACGAGTTCGATCCGCCGTTGATCAACCTCAGCGAACTCCGGCCCAGCGGACGGGTGCCGCTTGGGTTGCAGGAGGCACAGGTCAGCTCATTCGTGGCCGAGTCATAGAGGAAGGCCTCAGCGCAGGGGCCGCTGGTAGCGCCACTAGTGGGCGGGCAGGGACCGGTGTTGTCATAGCCGGTGATCTGTGCTCTGGAGAGGAAGGCGAGGTAGCGGCCGTTCGGGGAGGCCTCTGCGGTCCGCACCGCGGGAGCAGCCTTCCAGTCGCCCACTCCTGTGTTGGCGTTGTCGGCTTCCGCCAGGGTGGCGATGAAGGTGCTGGCACCTTCATCCCAGGCGTAGAGGTTGGGTTTGCCTGCCTGGGCTTCGTCGCCGTGGGCGTTTGCTTCTTCGTCGAGCACGGCGGTGTCGACGAAGAAGACGTGGGAGAGATCCTCAGCGTGGCCAGTGACGCCGAGGAAGCCGCCTTTGCCCGCAGCCAGGTCCTCGCATCCTTCTGTTGGGAGGTCATAGAGGCAGCCGTCTGAGAGTAGGACCTTGGAGCCGTCCTTTGAGGCGACCAGGAACTTGCCGACGTGGTCTTTGACTTCGACGGTTTCCGTGCCGTCGATGCGGACGTAGAGCTGGCCACCTTCAGAGCTCCAGAAGGCGCGGGAGCCGTCCTCGGAGATCGCCTGGGTGAGGACGGGGGCGGTCGCCGGTGTGTCGGAGCCGAAAGAGGCGCCGGGCACGGTCGCGGCGTTGTCGGGCAGGACGTTGACGAGGCGCAGCTCGCCCTCTGCCCATTCGTAGAGGTTGTTTTTGCCGGGACCCCCGTCAACCGCTTCCGGGGCAAAGGCGGTTTCTGCGGTGAGCGCGTCGTTGGCTTCGAAGAAGATCCGTGAGAGGTCGGCCGAGGCGCCCGCGTAGCGAAGTTCGAACCCGCTGCTGCCCATACCCGGCCGATTGGGCGGTTCTGCTGTCAGCAGCGGCTCGAGCGCCAGCGGGTCTGCGCTCGGCTGGGTGTAGAGGTTTCGGTACCCGGCCGGGGCTTCGGGGCTGAGCGCGGGACTACCTTGGAACAGCACGCCCCGGCTGAGAATTGTGTCGAAGGCCCTGTAGCCGCTGCCTCCGAACGAGTTACTGAGCAGGGGTGGGGTGAGGTTGACCGTCTGCCAGCCCACATTGGCGTCGCGACGGGAGATGTATTGGTTTTCGCGCACCGCTCCTTCGCCGCCCGCGAACGGGGTGCCCTCATAGACGATTGCTTCGCCATTGGGCGTGCTCTGCCTAGGGAATTGGGCGTAGGTCTGGCCAGGCTTGCAGGAAGAGGCGCAGCTCGAGACCGAGGAGTCGGCTGGCAGCACCTGCCCGCCCTGCTTCTCAACTGGGGAGACCAGCTCATAGACCCGTTTGTCGGGCAGGCCGGGTGCTTCGATCGGGAAGGTGTGAAAGGTCTGGTCGGCGCCCACCCCTTCGCAGACTTTTTCGGGCAGTTCTTCTGAGCAGTGGCTGGTCGCTACGACCCGGTAGTGGTAGGTGGTGTCGGGCTGAAGTTGGGTCAGTGAAGTGGCAGTGCTGAGCGTGTCGGGTCCTTCGCCCAGCAGCGCACCCCCTGGTGGCGATTCCGCCGCCCCCGCGAAGCGATCGGCCGGTTCGTTGGCTTCGTATTGAGCCTGGCCGATGTATTGGAAGACGTAGGTGGTCGGCGGGCCCTTGGGGTTGATCTGGGCGCCGAGGTCAGCCGTGGTCGGGGTTACGTGTTCGACCGACTCCGATTTGACTTCGGGTGGCAGTTCTTTGGGCAGGGCGAAGATGTAGCCGAGGGAGGATTCGACTTTGGTGCTGGGGAATTCGCCTTCGGTTTTCCCCCCTTCGCCACTCGGCGCGCCGGCATAAAGCGTGCCCGCCGGGCGGCCCTGTCCGAACTGGGCGGCTGGGTCGAATGCCATCGCCGAGAGTTCGAAGCGCGGCGGTGCGAAGCCGAAGCTGCCCGCTTCGCTGAATTTGCCTTCTTTGCAGGGGCCCAGTCGATGGATTTTCCTGTCGGTGTCGGTGTAGAAGAAGACTTCGCCGTTTTCGGGGTTGACGGTGATCGAGTCGATGTGTCCTTTGGGAAAACTGAATTGACAGAGAGGGAGAGCAGTCGGCGTGCTCGGGTCGAGCTTGAGAATCGAGTTGATCGTGCCGCCTACCGCATAGAGATCCCCGGCGGCGTCGCCGACGGGCATTCTCGGGCGCACCGTTTCTCCTTCGAACCCCGCCGCGATGTCTTTGCTCTGCCCGGCGTAGACATAGTGTTCGTAGTCGCCGGGGGACTGCGGTTCGAAGACCATCAGCCGATGGTAGTTTTTGTCGTCGGCGTCGTAGACGTAGACCTTTCCGGAAGCATCTACGGCGATGCCTCCGGTCCAAGAGGCGCGGCTGTGGATCTTTTCGGGACTTTCCGCGATGGTTTCGTTGTTTCGATCCTGTACACCGAATTCCGCGATCAGTTCCGAACCGTCGGCACTGTAGACGTGGATCATGTTGTAGGTGACAGTTTTATCGGTGAGATTAGTCGCCTCATCGAGCACGTAGACGTAACCGGTGTTCTGGTTGACGTCGACATCGACGTAGTCAGCTGGGGATGTCGGTTGGCTTTCGCACACCGGGTGCGTAGGTTCGCCGTCGGGCCCGCAGCGTTCTTTCGGTTGGGTTAGGCCCTCGCTGAAGGTCCAGTTCTCGCTGAAGCTACCGTCGGGGTTAAAGCGAGCGACGCGCGCTCCATTCCCTCGTTTATTGGTAGCCGCGTAGAGTGTTCCTGGCGGCACTCCACCCGCGCCCGTGTAGTTGACCGCCATGCCGCCGAGGCCGCCGAGTTGTACCTTTTCGGGCCATAGGCCTGCTTCGGAGTTGGAGTGCAGTTCCCCAGGGTTGCCGGCAAAGGTGCCAACCTGTTCGTAATTCGCCGAGGCTGGGGCTGCGCTGAGGAGCCCGAGGCAAAGCAGCGTCGCGGCCAGGGCGCCCAGGCGGATCGCGCGGAGGCGGGTCTGCTTCGGGTTGCGGTCTTGCTGCTTCATCTGGGCTCCTTGCGAATCGGCGGGGTGAAAGACGGACGTGCCCTCCACCGTCCGGACATGCCGGACGGTGGAGGACGGCTGGCCTATTTCGCGGTCACCGCCCAGGTGCCCCAGGCTTCGACGGTTCCGTATTCAGGAGTGAGTTCGGTCGGCGTGAACCAAACGAACGTGCCGGTTGGCGTATCGCTCAGTTCGCCACCATGCAAGCCGATGGAGTAGAACGTGCCACCGAATTCACCTAGTCCTTCGCGCGTAAACACGCAGAGGCTGCCGGGCGGGGCCACCGGTTTGGCAGAGAGTTCGTTGAGATTGAGTTCGCAGCCTTCGACAGGCGAGATCGTCGAGTTTTCAGTCTGCGTTTTGTTCAGGTAAACGACTTTTTCGGAGGGTTCTTTGAGCGGGATCGAGTAGGAGATCGCCGCGAACGGATGGCCCGTTCCCGGAATGGAGGCTCCGACTGCACTCCAGTTGCCGGTCTCGGTCTTTTCTTTCGGCAGCGTTTCAGTGAAACCGCTGAGGCCCGTTGCTCCCGTCGCCCCGGTTGCTCCGGTCGCTCCGGTTTTGCCCGTCGGCCCAGTCGGACCCGCGGCTCCAGCTGCTCCGTTGGACCCATTAGCGCCCGCATCGCCCTTGGCCCCAGCCGGCCCCGCCGGCCCCTGCGGACCCGCAGGACCCGTATCGCCCTTCGGTCCCTTCGGCCCCCTAGGTCCTTTCTTGGCCTTGGCAGAAGCTGTCGCCTTGCCACCACCTGAAGAGTTGGAGGCGGCATAGGCGCCGCCGAGCATTGCGAAGACTAGGGCTATCACCGAGATGACTCCCGGGATCCCGAATCGCGTACGAAGCGTCGAGAACATCTAGATCTCTCTCCTTGTCCCGTGAGCCCCTCTGCCCGCCGCTTCCCTTTGCGGCTTC
>JASLIG010000132.1 GCA_030152805.1 Solirubrobacterales bacterium | reverse complement strand
GGGAGGCAGGCCTCCACTAGGACAAGGTCCTCCGTCTGGGCCCTTTTCGATCTGGAAGTTGCCGATTGTTTGAATCGCTTCGGTGTCGTCTTTGGCCGAGAAGGGGGTGAACTTGGCGACGGTCTCATAGGTGCCGCAGGCGGATGGGGTGGCTAGCGGTGCCCTCGCCCCTTCCCTGAAGTGCAGCTTGAAGGAGGAATATGGAACGGGTGGGAGATCGTCGAAGGTAGTGGTGATCTGGCCCGTATTCGGATCGAACTCGATCTTGCCGGCCTGCTTGACGAGGATTCCTCTTTCGGGAGCCCTGGCGACCAGATACATCGCCGCCAGGGTGCCGAAGCGGTTCGCATATGGGGTGGCTAGGTAGACCGAGCCTTCGATCGGTTCCTCGAGCAATGGGCTTTTGGCGATCACCGAGCCGAGCTTCGATGCTTCCGGGCAGCCCGCTCCCGCCGGGCTGTCGATCTTCTCGGCCGCGTACTGTTCTTTGGAGCAGACCCCCGTTCCTTCGGCGAAGGAGGGGTTGACGCTCGTCCCCTTGGGCAGGGTGACGACGGTCTTCTTGGGCTCGGTTTCCGCCGTGCTGCCGGTGGCGGTCAGTCCCTGGTTTGGCAGCTTCAGCTCGAAATCGAGACCAGAGGGGTTGGATGCGAGCTTGGTGGTCGGCTGGGAGGAGATCTTCGGGTCGAAGGGGACTCCGTCGCAGCCGTTCATCGCCACCGGCGCCCCAGCGCCGTCCTTCAGGGCAACGGTTTCTTCGGAGTAGACGCCGGGTTCTTCCCTGGAGTTGACCTTGACCGTGACTTCGGGTGGGGCGTCGCAGGACGCCGGCATCGTCAGGTAGGCCAGCTTGGGGCCGTCTGATTTGGTCGGCGCGCCGTTGTTGAATGCTTCTTCGCCACGTTCGGAGTCGTGGCTGGAGTCAGACGGAACCCCCCAGATCGTCTCGGTGATCGAGGTCACCTCCAGCGGTGTGTTGATCGCGCCAACCCGCAACCCGTAGCCTTCTTCGCTCTTTACCGAGGCGAACTGCAGCGAGATGAATTCTTGGACGTTGAAGCCGAACTCGGCGGCCACCCCGGGCGGTGGGGTGAGGTTGTAGATCGGGCCGACGACTTGGCCGAGGCCGCCGGTGACGTTGGCACGCAGCACGCCGACCTGGGTGCTCGGCGAGCAGGCTGGGTTGGTGCCTTCGAAGTCCACATGGGGGCAACTCGGCACCGCGCCGGGGTTGCCGACCAGACCGGGCGGCAGATCGACGATCGCGTTTCGCATCACCCCATCTTCGGAGTGACCGTCTTCGCCGATCTTCAGGTCGAAGTGCACGGTGAAGGAGTAGGGATGGGAGGAGGCCTGAGTCTCGATCGTGCCGTTTTTCTTCAGAGCTCTCGCCGAAGTCGAGCCGGGCAGCAGGCCGAAGTCGGCCTGGGCGGTTGCGGGCAAAGCCAGCAGCGCGAATGCCAAAGCGCAGGCGAGCAGTGTCTTCGGGCGTCTCACTTGGCACCTCCGCGGTTGTGCTTGGCGGCTCGGCCGTGCGAGCGCTTGTGGCTTTTGTGCTTCTTGGCGTGCTTTTTCTTCTTCTTGTGCTTCTTGGTGTTCTTCTTTTCGTCGACGTTGCCCGCGCCTTCGAAGCTGCTCGAACCCGGGGTCGGGTCGTTCGGAGGCGAGTATGTCGCCACGCAGGCTTCGCCCTGGCATTCGCTTCTCGCCACTTCGGTTTCTGAGGGGATGCCGCCTTCCACGCGGGCGTCGTAGAGATCGATCAGGTCGTCGTGGTCTTTCAACACGAGCTGATCGCGGGAGGTGAAGAAGACGTTTGCCCCGTCTTCGTCCATCGCGAGGAAGTTGGAGTCTTCGGGTTCTGATCCAGCTGAGATCAAAGAGACGCAGCCGCCTTCTCGTTCGCAGGTTCCGAGTCCCTGCGGCTCGTATTGGTAGACGTCTTCGACGCCGTTGTTGGTGTCGAAGGGGCTGAGCGAGTCGCGGCTATCGAAGTAGAGGCGGCCCTCGTCGGTCAAGTAGCGGGGCTGGGGCAACGAGTTCGATCCGCCGTTGATCAGCCTCAGCGAGCTCCGGCCCAGCGGACGGGTGCCGCTTGGGTTGCAGGAGGCACAGGTCAGCTCATTCGTGGCCGAGTCATAGAGGAAGGCCTCAGGGCAAGGGCCGCTGGTAGCGCCACTAGTGAACGGGCAGGGACCGGTGTTGTCATAGCCGGTGATCTGTGCTCTGGAGAGGAAGGCGAGGTAGCGGCCGCTGGGGCTCGCCTCTGCGGTGCGCACGGCGGTGGCGGCCGTCCAGTCGCCCACTCCTGCGTTGTTGTTGTCGGCCGCCGCCAGGGTGGCGACGAAGGTGCTGGCGCCTTCTGCCCAGGCGTAGAGGTTGGGTTTGCCTGCCTGGGCTTTGTCGCCGTTGGCGTTCGCTTCTTCGTCGAGCACGGCGGTGTCGACGAAGAAGACGTGGGAGAGGTCCTCAGCGTGGCCAGTGACGCCGAGGAAGCCGCCTTTGCCCGCGGCCAGGTCCTCGCATCCTTCTGTTGGGAGGTCATAGAGGCAGCCGTCTGAGAGTAGGACCTTGGAGCCGTCCTTTGAGGCAACGAGGAACTTGCCGACGTGATCTTTGACTTCGACGGTTTCCGTGCCGTCGATGCGGACGTAGAGCTGGCCGCTTTCAGAGCTCCAGAAGGCGTGGGAGCCGTCCTCGGAGATCGCCTGGGTGTGTACGGGGACAGGGACGTTCGAGTTGCCGCTTTTCAGCAGCGTGCCGGAGCCGAGGGAGGCGCCGGGGAGGGTTGCGGCGTTGCCGGGAAGCACGTTGACGAGGCGCAGCTCGCCTTCTGTCCATTCGTAGAGGTTGTATTTGCTGGGACCCCCGTCAACCGCTTCCGGGGCAAAGGCGGTTTCTGCGGTGAGCGCGTCGTTGGCTTCGAAGAAGATCCGTGAGAGGTCGGCCGAGGCATCGGCGTAGATGAGCCTCAGTTCGGCGGTAGACCGATTGGGCGGTTCTGCGGCCAGCAGCGGCTCGAGCGCCAGGGGGTTGGCGGTGGGCTGGGTGTAGAGGTTTCGGTATCCGGCCGGGGCTTCGAGGCTGAGGGTGGGGCTGCCTTGCGACAGCACACCCCGGCTGAGGGTGGTGTCGAAGGCCCTGTAGCCGCGGCCTTCGAAGAGGTTGTTGAGCAGGGGTGGGGTGAGGTTGACCGTTTGCCAGCCCGCTTTGGCGTCGCGGCGGGAGATGTATTGGTTTTCGCGCACCGCCCCTTCCCCGCCCGCGAACGGCGTGCCCTCATAGGTGATCGCTTCGCCCTCGGGCGTGCTCTGCCTCGGGAATTGGACGTAGACCTGGCCGGGCTTGCAGGAAGAGGCGCAGCTCGAGACCGAGGAGTCGGCCGGCAGCACCTGCCCGCCCTCCTTTTCGGCCGGCGAGACCAGCTCGTAGACCCGTTTGTCGGGCAGGCCGGGGGCTTCGATCGGGAAGGTGTGGAAGGTCTGATCGGCGCCTGCTCCTTCGCAGACTTTTTCGGGCAGTTCTTCAGAGCAGTGGCTGGTGGCCACCGCGCGGTAGTGGTAGGTGGTGTCGGGTTGAAGTTTGGTGAGCGAGGTGGAGGTGCTGAGCGTGTCTGGCCCTTCGCCCAAGAGCGCTCCCCCTGGTGGCGATTCCGCCGCTCCCGCAAAGCGATCGGCCGGTTCGTTGGCTTCGTACTGAGCCTGGGCGATGTATTGGAAGACGTAGGTGGTCGGCGGGCCCTTGGGGTTGATCTGGGCGCCGAGGTCTGCCGTGGTCGAAGTTACGTGTTCGACCGACTCCGATTTGACTTCAGGTGGCAGTTCTTTGGGCAGGGCGAAGATGTAGCCGAGGGGGCTTTCGAATTTGGTGTTGGGGGGTTCGCCTTCGGTTTTTCCACCCGAGCCGTTCGGGTCGCCGGCGTAGAGCGTGCCCGCCGGGCGGCCCGGCCCGAACTGGGCGGCTGGGTCGAATGCCATCGCCGAGAATTCGACGCGCGGCGGCGCGAAGCCGAAGGTTCCCGCTTCGCTGAATTTGCCTTCTTTGCAGGGGCCCAGCCGGTGGATCTTCCTGTCGGTGTCGGTGTAGAAGAAGACTTCGCCCGTTGCGGGGATGACCGTGATCGACTCGATGTGGCCTTTAGGGAAGCTGAATTCGCACAGGGGTGGAGCAGCGGGCGTGCTCGGATTGAGCTTGGCGATCGAGTTGACCGTGCCGCCCACTGTGTAGATGTTGCCGGCGGCGTCTGCGACGGGCATTCTCGGGCGTACCGTTTCCGTACCGAACCCCGCCGCGACGTCTTTGCCCTGCCCGGCATAGACATAATGTTCGTAGTCGTTCGGGCTCTGCGGCTTGAAAACCATCAGCCGGTGATAGAAGCCGGCGGAACCTTCGGTTTCATCGAGGACGTAGACCTCTCCGGCAGCATTAACCGCTAGCCCGCCCCCGAACGAGCGATGGATCTGGTCTGGCGTTTCTGCGGTGGTTTTCCCGGCCGGTGCAGTTTCGGCAAACCGCGTAATTTCCGATTCGCCGTCAGGCGTGTACTCGATGACCATCTTGCGGCCGGCCTGGGGGTTCTCAGCGTTGAGCACGTAAAGATTGCCCGTTGACTGGTCAACGTCGACATCGACAAACCCAGCTGCGGCAGCTCCCCGCGGGGCGCAAGCGGTCGGCACCGGCAGGCCGGGCCCGCACCGTGGATATGAAGGGCTAGGTTCAGCGGTGACTTCCCATGAGCGGTTGAAGGCAAGGCCACCACCGGGTTTCGGATCGAACATGGCTACCCGGCGACCCGTGCCTACAGAGGCAAACTCCGCCACGTACACCGTGCCAGGCTCAACGCCGCCCGCCCCGGTGTAATTCACAGCCATGCCGCCAACGCCGCCGAGCTGAACCTCTTCGGGCCATTTCCCTCCTTCGGCAAACGAGTGCAGCTCTCCTGGGGTCCCTGCGAAAGTGCCAACCTGTTCGTAATTCGCCGAGGCTGGGGCTGCGCTGAGGAGCCCGAGGCAAAGCAGCGTCGCGGCCAGTACGCCCAGACGGGTCGCGCGAAGGCGGGTCTGCTTTGGGTTGCGGTCTTGCTGCTTCATCTGGGCTCCTTGCGCTCGGCGGGGTGAAGAACGTGCCCGCCGCCGCCCGGAGTGCCGAGCGGCGGCGAGGTCGGCTATTTCGCGGTTACCGCCCAGGTGCCCCAGGCTTCGACGGTTCCGATTTCGGGGGTGATCTCGGTCGGCGTGAACCAAACGAACGTGCCGGTCGGCGTATCGCTCAGTTCGCCACCGTGCAAGCCGATGGAGTAGAACGTGCCTCCGAATTCACCTAGTCCTTCGCGCGTGAACACGCAGAGGGTGCCGGGCGGGGCCACCGGTTTGGCGGAGGATTCGTTGAGGTTGAGTTCGCAGCCTTCGACCGGCGAGATCGTCGAGTTTTCAGTCTGCGTTTTGGTCAGGTAAACGACGTTTTCGGAGGGCGCAGCGAGGGGAATCGAGTAGGAGATCGCAGCGAACGGATGGCCCGATCCCGGAATGGAGGCTCCGACCGCGCTCCAATTGCCCGTCTCGGTATCTTCTTTCGGAAGCGTTTCCGTGAAGCCGGTTTGGCCACTCGCCCCCGTGGCGCCGGTCGCTCCCGTGGCGCCGGTTTTGCCGGTCGGTCCCGTCGGCCCAGCGGCTCCCGCTGCACCGTTCGAGCCGTTGGCCCCAGCATCACCCTTGGCGCCAGCCGGACCGGCCGGTCCCGCCGGGCCGGTATCGCCCTTCGGCCCCTTGGGACCCCTTGGTCCCTTCTTGGCCTTGGCGGAAGCTGTCGCCTTGCCGCCGTTTGAAGAGTTGGAGGCGGCGTAAGCGCCGCCGAGCATTGCGAAGACGAGGGCAATCACCGAGATGACTCCGGGGATGCCGAAACGCGTGCGTAGCGTCGAGAACATCTAGATCTCTCTCCTTGTCCCGTGAGCCCCTCTGCCCGCCGCTTCCCTTTGCGGCTTC
>JASLIG010000047.1 GCA_030152805.1 Solirubrobacterales bacterium | reverse complement strand
CGCCCACCTCGGCGTCGGCGACCGGGCCGAAGTCAGCGGCGAGTGGCAGACCCACGCGCGCTACGGGCGCCAGCTGCGCGCCCAAGGGGCGCTGCCGCTCGACCCCGCCGACCGCGAGGGGCAGATCGCCTACCTGACGACCCTGCGCCACATCGGCCCGGCGCGGGCCGAACGCCTGGTCGACGAGCACGGCGAGGGGGTGCTGGGAGCGATTGCTTCCAACCCGCAAGGCGTCTTCGGCGCCCTGCGCGGCGTCAGCGCCAACCAGGCCGCGGCGGCCGCCGAGTCGTGGCACGCCAGCCGTGCCGTCCGCGATCTGCACGTGCAGCTCGCCCCGCACGGCCTCGCTCACCTGGCGGCGCCGATCCACGCCCGCTTCGGCGAGAGCTCGATGGTGATCCTGCACGAGGATCCCTACCGCCTGACCGAGGTGAACGGAGTCGGCTTTGCCCGCGCCGACAAGATCGCCCTCGCCGCCGACGTGCCGCCGGAGTCGAGCCGTCGCGCCCAGGCCGCCGCCGTCTACGCTCTCAGTGAGGCCGAACAGCAGGGCAACAGCTACCTGCCGCTTGCCGAGCTCACCCGCCACACGGCGAAGCTGCTGGGGCTGAGCCCCGACCCGGAGGTGCTGAGCGAAGCGAACGGGCTCGTCCTCGACGGCGAGCGCGTCTACCGCCAGCTGACGCTGGCCAGCGAGACGGCCGTCGCGGAGACGCTGGCGGCGCGCTGCGCCGCCCCGCCCCACCTCGACCACGACCCGGGCGAGTCACCGCCGGCCGACGACGCCGACACCGAACTGACCGACGAGCAGTGGTCGGCCGTCCGCGGTGCCTTCGGCTCGCGGATCTCGGTCCTCACCGGCGGCCCCGGCGTCGGCAAGACCGCCTGCACGCGGGCGATCGTCGCCGAGGCCGAGGCGGCGTCGCTGCGCATCGCCCTCTGCGCGCCGACCGGCCGCGCGGCGCGGCGCCTCGAGGAGGCGACCGGCCATGCGGCGCAGACGATCCACCGCCTGCTCGAGTGGATGCCGGGTCGCGAGCCCGGCTTCAAGCCCGGCCATCCGCTGCCGGCCGATCTGGTCATCGTCGACGAGTCCTCGATGCTCAACCTGCGCCTGATCGAGGTCCTGCTCGGCGGCTTGGCCGAATCGACCCACGTCGTCTTCGTCGGCGACGCCGACCAGCTGCCCCCGATCGGCGCTGGCAAGCCCTTCGAGGACCTGATCGAGTCCGGCGTCGCTCCCGTCGTCCGCCTCACCCAGATCTTCCGCCAGGCGGCGCGCTCGATGATCACGACCGCCGCCCACGAGATCAACCGGGGGCGCCAGCCGCACCTGGAGCCGGCCCCCGACCAGGAGCACGACTTCTTCTTCATCGAGCGCGCCAATCCAGAGCGCGCCCTGGACACGGTCGTCGAGGTGGTCGCCGAGCGGGCGCCGAGCCGTTTCGGGGTCGATCCGATCCGCGAAGTGCAGGTCCTGGCGCCGATGTACCGGGGGGCGGTCGGCATCGACGCGCTCAACGAGCGCCTGCAGGCGACCCTCAACCGAGGCGGAAAGCGCGCTCTCGGTGACCGCTTCCGCATCGGCGACCGCCTGATCCAGACCCGCAACTCGCACGAGCTCGGCCTGATGAACGGCTCGATCGTCTTCCTCCGCGCCGACGATCCCGACGAGGAGGAGATCGTGGTCGAGACCGATGAGGGCGGCTCGCTGACGATCCCCTACGGCGAGACGGCGACATTGCGACTCGCCTACGCGATCTCGGTCCACAAGGCGCAGGGATGTGAGGTGCCGGTAGTCGTCGGCGTCTGCCACCGCTCGCACTCGCGGATGCTGACCCGCCCCCTGCTCTACACGGCGATCACGCGCGCCCGCAGCAGTTGCGTGCTGATCGGCGACCGCGGCGCCCTCGATGCCGCGCTGCGCCGCGACGACGGCAGCAGCCGGCACTCCGGTCTGGCCGAGCGCCTGCGTGGATAACCGGCCGCCCCTGCTCGAGATCGGCATCACCCTGGCCGGGGTGGCACTCCTGGCGGCGCTGGTGTTCGCCGTGCCGGCACTGCACGACGCCGCCTCCGCCGCGATTCACGGCGACACCGAAAAGGTGCGGAGCGAGCTGCAGAGCCTCGGCGCGGCCGGACCGTTGCTGATCCTCGTGCTGGCGTTGCTGCACGCGGTGATCTTCTACCCGGCTGAGATCGTCGACGCCGCCGCCGGCCTCGTCTACGGCTTCTTCGGAGCCCTGGTCCTGATGATGGCCGGCTGGCTGCTCTCCGGCCTCGCCTGCTTCGCGATCGGACGCTCGGTGGCGCGGCCGCTGCTCGACCGCTGGCTCGGCAAGGAGCGCTTCGAGCGAACCGAGGCGAGGATCGAGCGCGGCGGCGCCAAGGTGCTGATTGCCGCTCGCCTGGTCCCGATCTTCCCCTTCAGCCTCGTCTCCTACGCGGCCGGCGCGGCCCGCGTGCCCCCTTGGCGATTCGTCTGGACGACCGCGGTCGGCTACCTGCCGATCACCGCGATCTCGGTTTACTTCGGCACCCAGCTGGACCTGCTCAGCGGACTGTTCTGACCGTGAAGCGGTAGGTCGCGGGCGAGCGATCGCGGTTGCCCGCGGCGTCGCTCGCCACCACACCCACGACGTGGGAACCAGGAGAGAAGCGGCGCACCAGGGTCGCCGGGCAGAGCCGGAACTGGCCGCCGTCGATCCGGCAGGAGAAAGTGACCCCGTTCTCGTCGGAGCCGAAGCGGAACCTCGCAGCGGCACGGCTGCCGCGGGTCCTGATCAGCTTGGGCGGGTGGCGGCGAAAGAAGGTGTTCGGCGCGACCGCCTTCGTCGATTTCGAGACCCCGGGCGGTGCCGGGTTATCGATCTCCGTCGGGGATTCTCCAGAGGTCGAGACCGCTCCCCCTTCTTCGCTCCCTTCCGATTCTTCGCTGCCGCCATTTTCGACTGGTTCTTCTTCCGGCGCCGGTTCCCCCGGTTCCGCCACTTCGCCGAGAGCCGCGACCGCGTCGAGGAGGCCGCTGCCCACCGCCTCGGCCCCGAAGACCCCGACCGGTCGGCTCGTCGCCACCAGCGCGGCTCGTATCTGCGCCGGCGTCAGCGCGGGGTCGGCGTCCCGCATCAGCGCCGCCACGGCGGCGGCGTGCGGGGCCGAGGCGGAGGTCCCGCAGAAGCGCCAGGCTCCGGCGGCTTCGAAAGCGAAGAAGGTGGTCTGACCGCAGTCGGTCGCGGCCAGGTCCGGCTTATCGCGCGTTTCCGGCGAGGCCAATTCGGCCGCCGGCGCGACCCCATTCACCGGGCCGAAGTACTGGCTGACCGGGCCGCGCGAGGAGTAGTACTCGGGTTCGCTTTCGCTGCTGTACGGAACCGCGGCCACGCTCAACGCGCCGGCCGCGGCGCTGTGACCGAAGATCGTCGGCCCGACCGTCGTCGCAGCGGTCGATTCGGGGTACTCGGTGCCGATCACGTCTTTGGCGCCGTTCTCGAGCATCGCGAGCTTGAGCGGGGGGCTGCCGGAACCGCTGTAGCGCTTGATCGCCAGTTCGACCGTCTGAGCGGTGCTTGCCGGGTTTTTCCAGAAGAGCAGCTCGAACGGCTTCTGCGTCGCCCCGGGATTGTTGTACTCGCTTTCTTCCACCACTTCGTGGGCGCCGTTGAGCAGGTAGGCATCGAAGTCCGTATCGACGCCGTACCAGGGTTCCGCCCACTGCAGGTCGATCAACAGCGAGCCTTTCGCCTTCACTGTGATGCCGAAGCCGGTGTCGCCGCTGCCGTTGAAGTCGGTGCAATCGAACTGGTCCGGCGGCAGGTAGTGAGGGACCCCGGCGGGACAGCCGCCCGATGCCTGGTATTGGCCCTGCCAGGAGGCGACGTTCTTGCCCCCGAGGATGATGTTGTTGTTGCCGGCCGAGGAGAAGTAGGAGACGTCCTGCGCCGTGACTTTGTCGACGGCGACCGCCACTGGGCCATCCTGGAAGAAAGGCTCGTCGAAGTAGGAGACGTCGTCTGCGATCACCGAGGCGCCGGCACCACCCGCCGATGTGGGCCTGGCGAGGCGTTCGATGTTTTCGGCAAACGGGAGCTGGTCGTTGAAGAAAGCGGTGGCGAAAGCGAGCTTGGCGCCGGGCGCGAGGTCGTGGACGATCTGCGCCATCGCCCGGCCCTCGTCGGCCCCCGCCGCGTCGGAGTCGTCGAGGACGTTTACCGGAGAGGTGTCCCCGCATGGATTGGCCGACCCCGGCAGGTCCCCGGTGGAGACGTCGCCGCTTGCGTTCGTGGCATCGCCGCCGTCCCGGTCGTAGGAATCCGAGAGGATGCCGACCGTCACGCCGCTGCCGTCGACGCCGAATTCGCTGCGGGCCTCGGCGGCACGGAGCTGGGCGTCGCCCTCCGACACCACGGTCCCCGACGGACACCCTTCCGGGGACGCCGAGACGATCGGTCGCAGGGCCTCCGTCACCCCCTCCACCCCGGGCACGGCGGCCAGGGCCTCCAGATCTGCCGGCTTCGCCGCGACCGTCAAGGACTGGTAACGGCGACTGACGCTGACCACCTCGGCCCCGGCGGCACGGAGCGCAGCCACGCGTGCGGCTGCGCCGCGATCAAAGCGCACCTCGACCAGAACCCTGCCGCCGTCGCGTTGCAGGCTGCCGGGCCCGGTCGGCGGCAGGCCTATGTCGCTCGCCTGCTTGGCGGGGGAAGAAGCGCGAACGGAGGGCTTGGCCAACTCGGTGAGGCGGGGTGAGAGACCGTCGACACCGGGGCGCGCGGGGCGCGCCTGCGTCGGGGCGGCAAGAACAGCGAGCAGGGCAACCACAGCCAACCAGGAACCCGAGGCGCGGCGGAGCACGTTGCCAGACTGCATCACAGTCAACCTATCGGCCGCCCGCGCCCCAAACTAGAACGAACGTCTAGATGATCGCGCACGACCCGCGGGGAGGCGGTCGCCAGCACGGTTTGAGCTGGGCAGACGAGCTCAGGTTTCTCGAGCTTGTGAGAGACCCTGAGGCCGAGCAAGACGCTTTCAAGGTCAGCTCGAAGCTCGGGTGGCTTTGAGGGGATGGCGGGTGCGCCTCTGCGGGAATGTCGCGAAGCGGCGGAAATGCAATCCGGCTCCTGCGCGGCGAAGCCACGCACAAGATTCACCCCAGCGCGAAGCGCTGGGGTGTCAATTCCCGCAGAG
>JASLIG010000040.1 GCA_030152805.1 Solirubrobacterales bacterium | reverse complement strand
TCGCCGATGATCAGCTCTCGCTGGCCGCGGCCGATCGGGATCATGCCGTCGATCGACATCAGCCCGGTCTGCACCGGTTCGGTGACCGGCTGACGTTGGACCACGCCGGGGGCCTTGAACTCGGCCGGGCGGGTCTGCGTCGTCGCCACCTCGCCGGCGTCGTCGAGCGGGCGGCCGAGCGGGTCGACCATGCGGCCGAGCAGCTCGTCGCCGACCGGGATCCGCAGCAGGTGGCCGGTGCGCTTGACCGTGTCGCCCTCGACCACCTTGTCCCACTCGCCGAAGAGCACGGCGCCGACGTTGTCCTCCTCGAGGTTCAGCGCCAGGCCGGTGACGCCGTGCGGCAGGTCCAGCATCTCCAGCGCCATGCAGTTGTCGAGGCCGTGGATGCGAGCGATCCCGTCAGCGACGGAGAGCACGGTGCCGACCTCGGCAAGGTCAGCGGATTCCGTGTCCAGTCCCTCGATCCTCTCGCGGAGGATGCTTGCGATCTCGTCGGGCTTGATGTCCATTGGGGTGCTCTATGCCTCCTTACGCCGCCTGGGCGACGCTCTTTCGAAGTTTCTCCAAGCGACTGCGGATGCTCGCGTCGAGCACCTTGTTGCCGACCTGCAAGACGATGCCACCGAGGATCTCGGCATCGACGCGACTGGACAGATCGACCTTCTGGCCCGTCTGCCGCTCAATCTCCTCACCGACCTTCTCGACCACCGCCGGCTCCAGCGTGACCGCACTGGTCACGGTCACGTCGATGCGTTTGTTCTCCTGCTTCCAGAGCTCGTCGAGCTGGCGGCGGACGCGGAAGATCTCCGGCATCCGCTGCTTCTCGATCAGCAACTCGAGGAAGTTGAGCAGCTCCGCATCGGCGTCGCTGACGGCGCGCTTCAGGCCCGCCACCTTCTCCGCTGAGGAGAAATAGGGACTGAAGAAGAAGACCTGCAGCTCGCGATTGCCGTCGACCGCATCGACGAACTGGGCCAGCTCGTCGCGAATCGCGTCGAGCTTGCCTTTCTCCTTGGCCACGTCGAAGAGGGCCTCGGCGTATACGCGAGCTGCTTCCTGCATTAGTTCCTCGACTCCTCCGCCCCGGAAAGCGCGGTGAAATCGACCTCGCTCAGCGCCTCCTCGACGAGGCGGCGCTGGTCCTCCTCGCTGAGCGACTTGCGGGTGACCTTCTCGGTCGCCAGCACGGTGAGGTCGGCGACCTCCCTGCGGATCTGGTCGAGCGAGCGCCGGGTCGCCGCGTCGATTTCGCGCTGCGCGGCCGCGACGAGCTCCTCGCCCCGCTCCTTGCCGGCGGTTTTCGCCTCAGCCTCGGCGGTTTCCGCCGCTTTGCGGGCGCGGGCCATGATGTCGTCGGCCTGCTCGCGGGCCTCCTCGAGGCGCCCGCGGTACTCGGCGAGCAGTTCGTCGGACTCCTTGCGCTGCCGTTCGGCCGCCTCGATCGACTCGCTGATCGCTTTCGCCCGCTTGTCGAGCGCTTCCTGGATCTTCGGGAAGGCGACCTTGCTCAGCACCCACATCGTGAAGAGGAACAGCACCAACGTCCAGATCATCAGGCCGAGGCCCGGTGAGACCAGGAAGCTGCCGCCTTCTTCGCCGCCGCTCTCGGCGGCAAGCGGAATCAGACCGACTATGTGGCCAAATAGCTCCACGCGATCGACCTAGAGGAAGAAGGCGATCAGGCCGAAGATGAAGGTGTAGAAGGCGACGGCCTCGGTGAGCGCGAAGCCGAGCCAGCGGATGCTCTGCAGCTCGTCTTTCATCTCCGGCTGGCGGGCGACGGACTCGATCTCCTTGCCGAAGATGATGCCGATGCCGATGCCGGCGCCGATCGAGCCGAGGCCGGCGCCGACGCCGAGGGCGATCGCCTTGCCGGCGGCTTCGATCCCTTCGTCTGAGATCGCGGCGGCAACTGGGGACAGGTCCATTTGAGGTAGCGCTCCTTTTCTAGTGGCTCGCGGAGGTCGCTCCGCCGAGGTAGATAGCGGTGAGGGTCGAGAAGATAAATGCCTGCAGGGTGGCGATAAGGCCCACCTCGAGGATGAAGAAGAAGAAGGCCAGCGGGAATGTGAGGGCACCCAGCGCGGCAATCCCGAGCAGGACGGCGAGCCCGCCGCCCATGAACAGCAGCAGCAGGTGGCCGGCGAGGATGTTGGCGAAGAGCCGCACCGAGAGCGAGATCAGGCGGGCGAAGTGCGAGATCGCCTCGATCACGAAGATGAAGCCCTTGGCGATCGGGTTCATGTCCTCGAGCCCGGGCGGCAGCCAGCTCGCCAGATACTTGAACAGGCCCTTGGCCCGGATTCCTTCGACGTGGTAGGAGATCCAGACCACGAGGGTCAGCACCAGCGGGATCGAGAGGTTGGCGGTCGCCGCGTAGATCGCGAAGGACGGGACGCTGAGGCCGAAGATGTTGACCTCGTGCTCGGTGTTGGTCGGCAGCGGCAGGAAGCCGATCATGTTCGAGAACCAGATCCAGAAGAAGAGGGCCGCGAGGAAGGGGAACCAGCGGGTCGCCGTCGCCGTGTCGAGGTTGCCGCCGGTGATGTTGTTCTTGGTCAGGTCGTAGGCAACCTCGATAGCGGTCTGCACCTTGTTCGGTTTCTGCGCCATGCGGCGCGAGATCCAGACCATGACGAAGATCGTCAGGGCGCTGGCGAGAACGAGGTAGAGGACCGCCTTGTTGATGCTGAGGTCGAGGCTGCCGAGGTGCAGCGAGACCCACGGTTCGAGCTTGAACTCGTTCTGCGGCTGGAACTCTTCGTTTTTGCCGCTGCTGCCGAAGATCAGCAGCATCAGGATCGCGATCGCGAAGTAGACGCCGAGCCCGGTGAAGACCTTGGCCTTCGTGCTCATGCCTTGCCCGCCTCCGGTTCGTCGAAGAGGTGGGCGATGCCCTGGGCCGCGAAGGAAACGGTGAAGAGCACGGCGACCAAGACGGCGGCAGAGAGGCCGGCTTCGCGTTCGACCAGGCCGGCAATGAGGACCGCGGTCGCCATCAGCCAGACCCGGCCGAGCGTCGTTGCGGCGATCGTCGCCATCGCCCGCTGCCTGCGCCCGGCGGCGAGTTCAGCCTGAGCCCGGCGCGCGGCGAAGATCTGGATGCCGCGCTGCAGGAGCCAGGCGATGGCGCCGACGGCGAATCCCAGCATGGGCAGACCGCCGAGCAAAAAAACGGCGAGCGAGGCGGCAAGGACCAAGAGGTCGACGTACTTGGGAGGAGACATAAAATGCGCCCGTCACTGCTGGCGGGCGGACAAGCGACTATATCCGAAAGGGCCGACGAACCGCTTTCTAGAGCCAGTTCGTGAGGCTTGTTACAACCTGTTACTAAGTCCTCCGCCGGCTCGGCTCGACCGTCTCGCCCGCATCCTCCAGGCTTATCGCTTCGAACTCGCCTGTTTCGGGGTTGAGGCGGCCGCGGCGCAGCTTGAGAATCTCGAGCACGTAGATCAGGTAGATGCTGGAGGCGACGGCGACCAGGCCGCAGGCGACCATCACCGCGGTCCAGAGCGCGTCGAAGTGCCCGTGGTCGTCGCTGTAGGGGACGAAGCGCAGGGCCAGCGCCAGGCCGGCCAGCACCAGGGTCCAGCCATAGAGATAGGCAAGCGTGCGGCGCTGGGAGAAGCCGAGGTTGGCCATGCGGTGGTGGAAATGCCAGCTGTCGGCCTGGTAGATCGGCTGGCGGTACTTGAGCCGCTTGGCGACGACGAAGCCGGTATCGAGGATCGGCACCGCCAGCACGACCAGGGGGAAGACGAGGGCGACGACGGCGTTGGTCTTCAGCGCCCCCTGCACCGAGGCGACGGCGAGCAGGTAGCCGAGCAGGTTGGAGCCGGTGTCGCCCATGAAGCTCGACGCGGGCGGGAAGCCGTGACGGAGGAAGCCGAGTGCGCCGCCGGCGGTGAGTGCGGCCAGGACGCCAGCGGCGTTGCGGTCGAGCGAGAGTGCGATCACGGCCAGGGCGACCGCCGCGATCGTGCAGACGCCGGCGGCCAGACCGTCGACGCCGTCGATGAAGTTGATCACGTTGACCACGGCAACGATGCCGAGCACCGTCAGCGGGTAGGCGAGCCAGCCGAGCTCGAAGCCGCCGACGAAGGGCAGGGTCAGATTGTCGACGCGGACACCGCCCAACACCGGAATCAGGGCGGCGCCCACCTGGCCGAGCAGCTTCGGCAGCGCCGGCACCTCCCAGACGTCGTCGGCGACCCCGACCGCGGCGATCGCCGCCGCACCGAGCAGGATCGCGTGGCTTTCGCCGTCGCTGGGCAACCAGATCCACCCCGCGACCTCGATTCCGGCGAAGATCGCCAGGCCGGAGAGGCGCGGCATCGGCCGGTCGTGCAGGCCGCGTTCCTTCGGCATGTCGATCGCGCCGAGCCGGTAAGCGAGCCGCTCGGCGTAGGGAACCAGCAGCCAGGCAATCGCGGCCGCTACGAGAAAGGCGAGGACGGCGTCGGTGGTCGCGGCCATTTAGGGGGCTATCCCGGTAGGGGTTCCACTTAACTTTTTCCGAAGACCCATTGCGGCTGTCCGCAAGCCTTTCCCCGGAAAAAGTACAAGACGTTCCACCCCTACCGGGATAGCCCGTCTACGCGGCCGCCATCACCTTCCACTGCGCTAAGCACCGCTTCGACCAGCAGCTCCGGGTCGCGCGGATTGAGTACGCCGACGGGCGCCTCGCGCTTGCGCAAGGGCAGGGTGGCGGGATCGTCGAGCACCTTCAGCCTCCCCTCCGCAATCAGCGCCTCGTCGACCCCGCCCATTCGCCCCGCGAAGGTCGTGAAGACGGGGGTGCCAAGCGCCACCGCCTCGCGGTTCATCGTCCCCCCCGCGCTGACGACGAGATCGGAAAAGGCGATCAGGCTCTGCGCGTCGATCGCCCGCTCGGGCACGATCAGGTTGGCGGCGCCCATTGCACGCACCTCAGCGCCCTGGCGCTCGGTGCGCGGAACCACGACAGCCTGCACGTCGGCGGAAGCGGCGAGGTGGCGGATCGCCGCGCCGTAGAGGTCGTTGCGCGCGTGGTACTCGGAGGTCTCAGGAGGCGGCCGGACGACGACGAGCACCTTCGCGCGGTCGAGCCCGAGCTCGTCGAGCACGGCGGCGTCGGGCTCGAAGTCAGCCAGGTAGTACTCCTCCTTGAGGCCGGGATAGCGGACGAGCTTGCGCTCCTTGACGCCGATCCTGCGCAGCCGCTCGAGCGGGATCGAGTCGGGCACAAGGACCTTCCACGCCGCGCGGAAGGCGATCTGCCGCTGCCAGCCGGCGAACTCGTAGTCCTGCATCTGAGCCGAGGGGATGCGGAAGAGCGAGGAGACCACGGCGAGGTCGACGGAGCCGTGGGCGAGGGCCAGATCGGGACGCCGATCCCAGACGACCCGCGCCAGCCGCGCCGAGCGCCCAGCCAACGCCCGTCCCTTCCCCAGCGCAGAAGCACCGCCGTGGCGGCCAACCGCCGTGTAAGGAATTCCGAGCCGCTCGAAAATTCCCAGCGTCTGCCCGTACTCGCGGGCCGTGACCAGGACCTCGTGCCCACGCCCTTCCAGTCGCTCGACGATCGGCCGCAGCACCAGTGGGTGCGCGGCCGCGGTGCAGTCAACCCAGACGAGCATCGGGCGACCCTACCCAGATGCCGGGGACTACTCGCTCCCAGCCCCGGGCACGATTTTGCCGAGCACCGTGTTGAAAGCCGCGGCCGTCAGCCCCCAGAGCAGGAGGCCGCCGTAGTCAACTACCGGCTGCGCGCCAAACGTGGCGTTGGAGAAATACAGCTCTTTTAGCCCGGCAAAGAGGAACACGGCGACGAGGAGGCCGCGGAGGACCCATGGCAACACGTAGATGCTGAGCCACGTGATCGCGTGACCCAGCTTCTCGACTTCCGTCTTGATCAATCGCGTTATCCGGCGAGCCACATCCCTCAGCTTTTGAGCGCCGCGGTCGACCTTCCTGGAAGGAGGCTCGGCCGCTGTCTCCAGGGACGAGATCCCTGCCATGTTCTCGTCGACGGCTTCCGCTGAGCGGCCGCTCAGCTCCACGCGAGCCATCCCCTCCACGGCCCCTTCCAGGCTGCTCTGCATCGCCTTCATGTCCTTGCCGCCGCTCTCGGCGGCGGCGCGCATCTCGTCCAGCATCCGGGCGACGTCATCGGGCAGGGTGCCGCCTCCCTTCTCCCGGGCCTTTGCTTCGAACACCTGGGCGGACCGGATGCATTGAATGTCCACGTCGACCGCCGCGCACTCCGCTTTCGCCAGGACGAGCTTGCCGTCCCTCGCCAGGTCGCCGGCTTTGTCGAGGCGATTCTTGAACAGCCGGGCATCGGGCCCGAGCGTTGCGCGGGCTTTCTTTCGCAACGCTCCGACTTCGCCTAGGGCCTGCTTGCGTGGCTGAACCAATTTCGACAGGGCCACCGCGAGCTGAACCAAGAGAGCGGCTATCAGGGCGACGAGTGCCCAGAACGGGCCGTCCTTGAGATCGAGCTCGAAGGGGAGGCTGATCCGCTTCTCGGCCCCGGCGACGGTGAGGTAGATCGCGCCGGTGTAGTGGCCGGGAGCGATCTCGCCGCGCTCAATCCCGATCGGTGGCAGCACTTCCGCGCGCTGGGACGAAAGTGGGAAGGGGGTGCCTGGGGGCGCGAAGGCAGCTTCCGGAACTATTTCCTCCCCAGTATCGCTGTTCAGAGCGACCTGAACAGCCGTAACTTCAGCCGGAGCCTGTGAGGTGTTGTCAACCTGTACCTCGACCTGGTCGCGACGGCTGGACGGCGCGTTCAGACCCGCAACGAAGTCATCCGGACCGCAGGTGAAGTCGCGGCACCGCGCGAGCTTCAGCTTGACGGCCTTTTCGCCGGTTCCAACCAGGCTAATTTCGGCGGCGCCCGCGACGACGACAATGAAGTCGACCTTGCAGCCGCCGCTGCCGAGTTCGAGCCTGCCCTTGTATTCCCCCGCGAAGTGCACGTCCTTGACCGCGACTGGAATAGAGCGCCAACGCCCTTTTCCCTTTTTTGCATCGAAGGGAAGGGGCGATTCGGGGTTCGTGATCTTCACGTGACCGGGCCCGATCCGATGCGTGACCGAAGCTTTCGAAACCAGGTCGCCGCGCGGCAGAAAATACGGTTTGCGACCTTTTCTCGTCGCTTTCACCCGCAGAGCGCCTTCCAGGTCTTCGGTGTTGGCGAGGACCCCGCTAAGTTCCAACACGCCGCTGGAGACGGTCACGCCTTTGCAGTGAATGGCATGAATTCCGGCGGCCGAGGCAGAGGGGGTCACTGCGCAAAGTGTGGCGAGCGCGGCAACGGTGACGATCAGCGGCTTGAAGAACCGGTACAAGAAGCCGGCATGCTCTCATCGTCATGAGTGGCTGTAAACACATAGAGCGTTAGATCAACCGAATTAGGTACTCGCGCAGGAGCCCCGGCCCGCGACGACGATCAGACCAAGGCTGGCGAGAGCTGCGGGTACAGCGGGTAGCGCTCCATCAAGGCGCGACTGCGCTCCGACAGAGAGTCCTTCTGGGCCTCGAAGTCATCGGAGAGCGCGGCGGCGATGACACCGGCGATCTCGGTCATGTCCTCCTCGACCAAGCCGCGGGTGGTCAACGCCGGGGTGCCGATGCGCAACCCCGAGGGATTCATCGGCGGGCGCGGGTCGAAGGGGATCGCGTTGCGGTTGACGGTGATGCCGACCTCCTCGAGCCGGGCCTCGGCGGTCTTGCCGTCGAGCCCGGTCGGGGTCAGGTCGACGAGGACGAGGTGGACATCGGTGCCGCCGGTCAGCACCGGCACGCCGTTTGCTTCGAGGCCCGCGGCGAGGGCCTGCGCGTTGGCGATCGTCTGCCGCTGGCGGGCGCGGAACTGCTCGCTCGCGGCGATCCGCAGGGCAACCGCCTTGGCGGCGACGGTGTGCATCAGCGGTCCGCCCTGCTGACCCGGGAAGATCGCTTTGTCGATCGCCTGCGCGTGCTCCTCTTTGCAGAGGATCATGCCGCTGCGCGGGCCGCAGAGGGTCTTGTGGATCGTCGTCGTGACGACGTCGGCATGCGGCACCGGGTTGGGGTGCTCGCCGGCGGCGACGAGGCCGGCGAAGTGGGCCATATCGACCATCAGCTTGGCGCCGACCGAATCGGCGATCCGGCGGAAGGCGGCGAAGTCGAGCTGGCGGGAATAAGCGGACCAGCCGGCGACGATCAGCTTCGGCTTGTGCTCGGTGGCGAGCCGCTCGACCTCCTCCATGTCGACCCGAAGGTCCTCGCGGCCGACGTGGTAGGCGACGATCTCGTAGAGCTTGCCCGAGACGTTGAGCTTCATCCCGTGCGTGAGGTGGCCGCCGTGGTCCAGCGCCATCCCCATGATCGTGTCGCCCGGTTCGATCAGCGCCATGTAGGCGGCGTTGTTGGCCTGGGCGCCGGCGTGGGCCTGGACGTTGGCGTGCTCGGCCCCGAACAGCGCCTTGGCGCGGTCGACCGCCAGCTGCTCGGCAACGTCGACCTCCTCGCAACCGCCGTAATAGCGGCGCCCCGGATAGCCCTCGGCGTACTTGTTGGTAAGCACCGAGCCGACCGCGTCGAGCACCGCCTGCGGCACGAAGTTCTCCGAGGCGATCATCTCCAGCGTGCTCTGCTGGCGTCGCAGCTCACCGTCGAGCACGGCGGCGATCTCGGGATCGACCTCAGCCAGCGGTGCTGTTTGGAAGCTCTCGGGCAGCTCGCTCATCGGACGTCCGACCATAGCAACGCGCATGGATAGCGGCAGCGGTATAGATGTGCCATCGCAGTGACCTCGAAGCTCCGATTTCACTCCGCCGCAGCCCTCTTCTCAGTGGCTGCCGCCTGCACCGCGGCCAGCGCCGGTGCCGTGGCCCCGATCGGCGAGAACCCTTGCGAGGGACCGGAAGCTCAGACGCTGCTCTGTCCCAACCTGCGCATCGGCCCTCCGCACGATCTCTACATCCAGCGCGCCGGCGGCCGCGTTCGGCTGCGCGCCACCAGCGACGTGCGCAGCCGCGGCACGGGCCCGATGGAGCTGCGCGGCAGGCGCGACGGCTGGCACTCGATGCGCACCCGCCAGCGCATCTACCGCGCCGGCGGCGGCCACATCGACGTGCCGAGCGGGGCGATGCTCCACTTCACCGACGTCGGCCCCTATTTCGGCGGCAGCTACTGGAAGGTCCACCAGCTCGCCCGCTTCGAGCTCTGGTCGGTCGACGGCCAGCGCCGCCCCCTGCATCGCGTGCGGGTCGGCCCGAAGCTCAACTACTGCCTGCGCGATCTGGAGCGCACCAGGCCCGGCCGCCACTCTCCGAGCAGCCGCCACTACCCCGGCTGCAACCAGAACCCCTACGAAGACCGGGTCACGCTCGGCACCTCGGTCGGCTGGTCGGACATCTACCCGGCCGACTACGACAAGCAGTGGATCGGCGTCGGCGGCCTGCGCGGCTGCTTCGCCTTCGTCATGACGGTCGACCCCAACGGCCTGCTCTTCGAGTCGAACGAGAACGACAACAGCTCCCGCCGCCTCGTCCGCCTGCCCTTCCGCGGCAACTTCGGCTGCTAGGCCCTCCTAACCGCCGATCGGGGCGCGGGGGGTCGAGCCCCAGAAGATGACTGTCCCGAGCATGCCGATGATGTGAACGAGGACGATGTTGACGGCCATCGACTGGGCCGTCGCCGTCCCCACCCCGACCGGGCCGCCGGAGGCCGTGTAGCCGTAATAGCAGCCGACCAGCACGATCACGGTGGCCATCACCATCCCCTTGATCAGGCTGAAGATCAGGTCGCCGGGGTTCTGGAACATCCAGAAGATCAGCAGGTAGCCGCCCGAGGAGACGTCGCCGACCTGCTGCACCACCGAGATGTAGCTGGCGAAGTACATAACGCCGATCCCGACCAGGTACATGAATGGAAAGGCCATCCAGGCGGCAAGCAGGCGGGTCGCGGCAAGGAAGGTCACCGGCTGGATGCCCATCACCTCGAGCGCGTCGATCTCGTCGGAGATCCGCATCGCCCCGAGCTCGGCGACGATCCCGGTGCCGACCTTGGCGGCAAGGATGTAGCCGAAGGCGTAGGGCAGGGCCTCGCGCAGGTCGCACCAGGCAGCGAACAGGCCGGCGTAGGCCGGGGCGCCCTGGGCGCGGAAGAAGTAGGCGCCCTGCAGGCCGCACTGCAGGCCGAGGATGAAGACGAAGGCCCAGATGATCAGGGCCGAGCCGAGGATCAGGATCCCGGCCTGGCGCAGGCTCTCGCCGAAGAACCTGAGCACGCGACCGCTGTAGACGAGGCCGGCGACGCGGGTGCCGAAGCCGGCAAGCTCGCCGATCGCGTCGAGCCAACCGCGCGGAGCGTCGAGCCAACCGATCATCGAATGGTCTGCAGTTCCGGGTTGGTGGCGAGCAGGATCGCGCTGAAGACGAACTGGAAGAAGAAGACCACGACTATCGCGATCACCACGGCCTGGTTTACCGCTCGTCCCACCCCGGCGGCGCCGCCCGAGGCGGTCATCCCCTTGAAGGAGCAGACGACGGCGATGATCCCGCCGAATATCGTGCACATCAGCACCGAGCCCCAGAGGTCGGTGACCGAGGCATTGGAGAAGAGCGTGGCGAAGAAGCCGCCGAGGTGCTGCTTGTAGAGCAGCTCGGCGGCGATGCCGGCGCTGAGCCCGAAGACGATCGCGAAGATGTCGAGCAGGCTCGTCACCACCATCAGGGCGAGGAAGCGCGGCACGACCAGGTTCTTGATCGGGTCGACCCCGAGCACCTGCAGGGCATCGAGCTCCTCGCGGATCTTGCGGGCGCCGAGGTCGGCGGTGATCGCCGTGCCGGCGACGCCGGCGACGACGACCGCGGTGACGAGCGGCCCGATCCAACGCACCGCGGTCAGCACGAAGAAGCCGCCCAGCCTGTCCAGCGCCCCGAAGAGCGAGAGGGCGCCGGCTGCTTGCAGGCCCGGGGCGCCGAGGCAGAGCGCGAAGGTCGAAACCAGCAGGGGGAACCAGGAGAGCTTGAGCACGAAGAGGAACTGCCAGACCAGCTCCTCGCCGTAGGGGTAGGGCGGCCGCACCGCGGAGACCAGCGTCTTCGCGGTGAGGATCATCATCTCCCCCACCTGTTCGAAGGCGGACTTCGCCGGCAGCGAGGCGCGGCTCAGGATTTCGCCTGCCACCAGCTCATCGCCCTGCCGAGAGGGCCCCCGCCCGATCTGGAGGGTGGCTCGCCCTCCTCCTTGCCGAGCAGCGCTTCGCGGCGAACCCGCTCCTCGCCGATCTGCCGCGCCCGCAGCTCCGCCGCTCGCTGCGCTTCGGAAAGCTGCGCAATCAGCGTGTCGCGGGTCTGCTCCAGCTCCTCGACGCCGGCGATGTGCGCTTTGGAGAAGCGCGCCGCGGTCGGCATGTCGTCAGGCAGGTCTCGCGTGTAGGCGGCCAGCTCGATCTCGAGTCGGGCGATCTGGCGGCGCAGCTCGTGGCGCACCTCGATCGCCTCGCTCTCCTCGCCGACGTCCGGCAGCGCCGTGCCCGGCTCTCCCGGACCCTCTTCCCCGTTCATGCTCGCGCAGGCGGCGGCGACGATGACCAGGTCGCTGGGATCGAGCCCCGCGTCGCGGGCCCGATGCAGCGCCTCGACCGCGATTTCCTCGAGCTCCGGCGAGGCAGCAATCCCCTCGGTGACGAAGGTCCCCTGCCCCTGGCGGCTGACGACCAGGCCGTCTTCCTCGAGGCCGGCGTAGACGGCCCTCACCGTGTTCACGTTGACGCCGCCCCACTCGGCGAGACGGCGGAAGCTCGGCAGGCGCTCCCCGGCGGCAAGGCGTCCGGTTGCGATCAGAGCCCGCAAGCGCCAGGACAACTGAACGCTAACTGGCAATTCCGCAGCCGGATCGGTAGAAAAGGGCGTGGCCGGACGATCAGCGACTCGCTGTGCCATCAGAGCACACAGTACCGGGCGAGGCTGTCTTAGTCAACTAGAACAGTGCACGGGTCAGACGCCCTCCAGCCTGCTCGCGAGATCGCCGATCGCCATCCCCCCCTCGCGCAGCACGCTCCACTCGCCGCCGGTTTCGAAGCCGGTCAGATCGACGACCGTCGACGGGCTGCCGGTCAGCGGCCCTCCGTCGATCGCGACGTCGACGGCGGCGAGGATCTCCCGGGGGATGTCGGCGAACAGAGCGGGCGCCGGCTCGCCGCTGCGATTTGCCGAGGTCTGGAAGAGGGGGCACATCGCCCCCGCCAGCGGCCCGTCGATCAGCCTGACGCCGAGACGAGACCGATCGTCGCGGCTGGCGAGCGGGTAGCGCTGCTCTGGGTTGGCGACGACGAGGGTCACCGGCCCGGGCAGGAGCGCGCCGATCGCAGATCGCGTGCGCTCGCCGAGGCTCTCGATGAGCTCGCGCATCGCCAGCGGCGAGAAGTAGAGAACGGCCGACGGCTTGCCGTCGTCGCGACCCTTGATCCGGTGGATGCGCTCGATCGCCGCCGGGTTGAGCGGATCGCAGGCGAGCCCGTAGAGACCGTCAGCCGGGAAGATGGCAATGCCACCCGCCGCGGCGCAGAGTTCGAGGCCGGTGCGGGCCCGATCGGCGCCGTCGCGCTCGATCGAGACGACCACGGTCATCGCCGGGCGCCCTGGCGACCGATGACCAGGCGCGGGATCCCGGCCAGGTCGGGGCGCGTTTCCACGCAGCCGAAACCGGCCTCGGCCAATAGCTCGCCCACCGCGGTCGCCTGCCCGCTGCCGACCTCCAGGGCCACGACGGGGGCGACCGCGCCGAGAACCGGAATCGCCTCCGCGATCGCATCGAGGCCGTCGGGGCCGGCGAGCAGGGCGCCGCGCGGCTCCCACTCGGTCACCTCGGGCTCGAGGTCGCCCCATTCCGCCTCGCTGACGTAGGGCAGGTTGGCGAGCGCCAGCTCGAACTCCCCGCGCCCGGCTGGCACCGTCGCCTCGAACCACTCGACCCGATCGGCAAGGCCGAGCCGCTCGGCGTTGCCGCGCGCCACTTCGAGCGCCGCGGCCGAGGTGTCGGTGGCGATCACTTCGCAGCTCGGCAACTCGGCGGCGATCGCCAGGGCGATCGCGCCCGAGCCGGTGCCAACGTCGAGCACGCTGCCAGGATCGAGCTCCAGCGCCAGCTCGACCATCAGCTCGGTCTCGGGACGGGGAATCAGCACCCGCGCATCGACCTGCAGCTCGAGCTTGCGGAAGCCGCGTTTGCCGAGGATGTAGGCGACCGGCTCGCGGCGCAGGCGGCGGCGGACCATCTCGGCAAAGCGCCGCGACGCGCCGGGGTCCAGCTCCCGTTCGGGATTTGCCGCCAGCGCCGCCCGGCCCTGACCAGTAGCGGCGGCGAGCAGCAGTTCGGCGTCGAGTCGCGGTTCCTCTATCCCGGCGGCGAGCAGAGCGTCGACCGACGCGGTCAGCGCTTCGCGGTTCACCCGACCGCGGCGGCCTCCAACCGCTGCCGCTTCTCCTCCGCCGCGAGTGCCTCGGTGAACTCGCCGAGATCGCCGCCGAGCACGCCGTCGAGGTTGTGCGAGGTGTGCTTGATCCGGTGGTCGGTGACGCGTCCCTGGGGAAAGTTGTAGGTGCGAACCTTCTCGGAGCGCTCGCCGCTGCCGACCTGCGCCTTGCGCTCGGAGGCGATCTTCGCCTGCTGTTCGGCCAGCTCGCGCTCGTAGAGGCGCGCCCGCAGCACCCTCATCGCCCGCTCCTTGTTCTGGAGCTGGGACTTCTCGTCCTGCATCGAGACGACGACGCCGGTCGGCTTGTGGGTTATCCGGACCGCCGAGTCCGTCGTGTTGACCGACTGGCCGCCGGGGCCGGAGGAGCGGTAGACGTCGACCTGGAGGTCATTCTGGTCGACGCTGACCTCGACCTCCTCGACCTCGGGCAGGACCGCGACGGTCGCGGTCGAGGTGTGGATGCGACCCTGCGACTCCGTCTCCGGCACCCGCTGGACCCGGTGGGTCCCGCCCTCGTACTTGAAGACCGAGTAGGCGCCCTCGCCCTTGACCGCGAAGGTCACCTCCTTGAAGCCGCCGACCTCGGCAGCCGACTGGGAGAGCACCTCGGTCGAGAACCCCCGCTCCTCCGCGTAGCGGACCAGCATCTTGTAGAGGTCGCCGGCAAAAAGCGCCGCCTCGTCGCCGCCGGTCCCGGCGCGGATCTCGACGATGACGTTCTTGGCATCGTTGGGATCGCGTTCGACCATCGCGAGCCTGATCTCCTCTTCGAGGGCCTCGAGTCGAGCCGGCGCCTCCTCGACGACCTTCTGCAGCTCCGTGTCCTCGCCCTCCTCGAGCAGCTCGCGGGCGCCCTCGAGGTCGTCCTTCAGAGTCCGGTACTCGGCGGCCAGCGCCTGCGCCGGCTGCAGCTCACGGTACTCGCGCCCAACCTCGGCATAGCGTTCCCGGTCGCCGATCACCTCGGGATCGGACATTTCCTGCTCGAGGTCCGAGAAGCGCCGCTCGATCTGTTCGACCAGTGCATCGATCATGTTCTGAACCTTAGGCCCAGCGCGACCGGCGCTACGCGACGATCTCGATCGGCGAGTCGCCCTTGATCAGCTCGTCGTCCTCCTCCTCGAGCACCTTCTCGAGGGCGGTTATCGCAACCGCGAGCTGCTCTTCGTCGGGCTCGCGGGTTGTGAGGTTCTGCAGCATCAGGCCCGGCCACATCAACCCGCGGACCCAGGCTTTGCGACGGTTCTTCCCCGCCCACTTGATCACCTCGTAGGAGAGGCCGGCGATCAGCGGGATCCCGAGGATCCGGGAGGCGAGCAGCCAATACCAGGCCGGCAGCCCGATCGGCGCGAAGACGAAGATCGCCAGCACCATCACGATCAGCAGGAAGCTGGTCCCGCAGCGGGGATGCAGGCGCGCGTAGAGCTTCGCCCGCGATGGGA
>JASLIG010000024.1 GCA_030152805.1 Solirubrobacterales bacterium | reverse complement strand
CATGATCGCCTGGCCGGTGATGTCGGCGACGTAGTAGGTGCGGGCGGCGGAGGCGCCGCCGAAGGCGCGGGTGCCGAGCTTGCCCTCCTCGTTGCGGTGGAAGGTGACGCCGAGGTGCTCGAGGTGGAGGATCTCCTCCGGTGCCT
The DNA here is from genome assembly GCA_030152805.1 of Solirubrobacterales bacterium. Classification (GTDB taxonomy): domain Bacteria; phylum Actinomycetota; class Thermoleophilia; order Solirubrobacterales; family 70-9; genus VRUE01. The sequence continues at coordinate 12,709 of JASLIG010000024.1, read as the reverse complement.
CGCGGCACATGATCTCGACCGCGTCCTGGTCGCTCAGGTAGTCGGAGCCCTTGATTGTGTCGAAGGCGTGCGACTCCCAGGAGTCGCCCGGGTTGAGCGCGGCGTTGATGCCGCCCTGGGCCGCATTCGAATGCGAGCGGACCGGGTGGACCTTGCTGAGGATGCCGACCGAGACCCCCTCCTCGGCCGCGGCTAGCGCTGCGCGCTGCCCGGCGAGGCCGGCGCCGATCACCAGTACGTCATGCGTGGGCACGAGCGCGGACTCTATAGACCCCAAATCCGACCCCGCGGTCGGATTTGGGGTCTGCGGCGTACGCGTTGTCCGTGTGATGCACGGACAACGCGTTACGCCCAGCCGACGACGTGTTGTGCCGAGCGACTCAGTCGAGCCAGCGTTCGTCGAGGCGGCGGATGGCGGCCTCGCTGAGGCGGATGCCCTCGGCGACGGTGCCGAACTCGACGTTCTCGGCCACGTCGTTGGGCCAGTGGTAGAAGGCCGGCTGCTTTAAGTCATTGCATGCACAGAGCGCCGCCGTCTCATACCCCGCCGCCAATGGCTCGAGACCGTCGGTGCCGTTGTGCAGGCGCAGGTTTGGGTAGAGCCAGATACCCAGCTCCTCCGCCAGCCCGTCCATCAGGGCGAGGGCGCGGGGCGGGTACTCGTGCATCTCGAGGAAGCCCTCGCCGCGAAGCACGAGCAGGTGCGGCGAGCCGAGCGACTCCAGACAGAGGAAGAAGGTGCTCTCGCGGGGCAGGTTGGGGAAGTGGCGCTCGCCGAAGGCCTTGATCCCCTCGCTGAAGGACTCCTCCGAGCCGACCGAGAGCAGGACGACCCGGACGCCGTCGGTCGGCTCCTCGACGAGGCGCTTCGCCAGCGCCAGCAGGGCGATCACGCCGGTGCCGTTGTCGTTGGCACCGGGCACGGTCTCGCGCAGGCCGATGTCCGCCATCGCGGCCGCCGAGCCGAGGCCGAGGAAGATCCCGAGCTTGGCCAGCAAGCGCTTCCCCGTCAGGGCTCCCAGCCCCGCCAGGATCGGACCGCCCACCACCGGCGCCATCAGCATCGGGCTCGTGTCCTGTCCCTCGATCAGGCCCAGGCGGTCGGCGATCCGCGGGATCTTGGGGTGGAAGACCAGCCCCGAGTGGGCGGCGTCGTGATGGGCGATCAGGACGACGGTTCGCTCGGCATCGCTCGGCCCGAGTTCGCAGACGACGTTGTAGGTGGTGCGCTTCGGCAACAGCCGCCGCAGCGGGCGTTTGCCGGGCGGAAAGTCGCCGGCGATTCCCGCGCCTCCGGCAGCGCCAAGCAGCGCACCGAGCAGCCTCCGCCCGCGCAGACCGAGGAAGCCGGCCAGGACTCCGAGCAGCGCACCAATCCCCAGCGGCCACCAGTAGGTGCCGTGCGCCGGCTCCGCCTCGATCCGCGCCTCGGCCCCCAGCTCGGCAAAGCGCGCAACGATCCACTCCGCAGCCCGCCGCTCCCCCTCGGAAGCCGACGGCCGGTGGATCTGCTCGAGCTCCTCGAGCCACCCACGGAGCTTGTCCTGGTCAGCCAGCATCGCCTCGAACTTATACGGGGCCGTCCGGGTGGGGGCGGAACGTCTTGTACTTTTTCGTCAGGAGCCTCGGGCGACAGCCCAACCGCGCCCCACCGAAAAAGTTAAGTGGAGCCCCCACCCGGACGGCCCCGTACGATTGACAGCAATGCTCGGCGGCAAACCAATCACCCTCTTCCACGTCCGCGGCATCCGCATCACCGTCGACTGGTCGTGGTTCTTCGTCCTCTTCCTGGTGATCTTCTGGCTCTCGGACTTCTACGGCAACGTGCTCGGCGAGAGCAGCTCCGCCTCGACGCCGTTCGCTCTGGCGGTGATCAGCGCGCTTGGCTTCTTCGGCTCGATCGTCTTGCACGAGCTCGGCCACGCCTTCGCCGCCCTGCGCAACGGCATCGGCATCTCCAGTATCCAGCTCTGGATCTTCGGTGGCATGGCGCGGATGGACCGCGAATCCGGCAGCCCCGCGGCCGAGTTCAAGGTTGCCGTCGCCGGGCCGCTGGTGACGCTGGCGATCGTCATCGTCCTGACCGCGGTCGGGCTGGCGGCGGTCGGCGCGGAGGAGTTCAAGCGGGCCGTGCTGATCGAGTCCAGCTCGGGCGTCTCCGGCGCGATGGCGGCGGTCGGCTGGCTCGCCTCGATCAACCTGCTCGTCCTCGTCTTCAACCTCCTGCCGGCCTACCCGATGGACGGGGGCCGCATCGTTCGCGCCATCGCCTGGTGGCGCTCCGGCGACCGCAACTCGGCGACCCGCTTCGCCGCCAACCTCGGCCGCGTCTTCGCCTACATCTTCATCGGCGGCGGCCTGGTGCTGATCGCCAGCGGCGACGTCTTCGGCGGGGTCTGGCTCGCCCTGATCGGTTTCGTGATCAACAGCTCCGCGCGCGCCGCCTCGATGCAGACCGCGATCACGGGGAAGATCAGCAGCCTGCGAGTCTCCGACGTGATGGATCGCGAACCGGTCGCCATTCCCGACGAGCTCAGTGTCGAGCGGGCGCTCGACGAGTACTTCCTTCGCTACCGCTGGCCCTGGTTTCCGGTCGTGGACGCCGCCCACCGCTTCCTCGGGCTCATCGTGCGCGACAAAGCCGACGAGGTGCCGGAGACCTCGCGTACGACTTCGCACGTCTCAGACCTGCTCGAGCGCGACGACGGCACCTTCCAGGTCCGCGACGACGCCCCGCTTGACTCGCTCCTCTCCAGCCGCGCCCTGCGCCGCTTTGGCGCCCTGATGGCGGTCGATGCGGACGGACGGCTCTCCGGGGTGATTACTGCCGAGCAGGTGGGGCGGGCGCTTCGCGACGCCGGCAGGTAGGGAAGACCCGGGCAGGAGGTTCCGCTTAACTTTTTCGGTGGAGACGTGCTGGCTGGCGCCGCTAGGAATTGCCGAAAAAGTACAAGACGCTCCACCCCCTGCCCGAGTCTTCTATACGGGGCGGTGTCGCTCGATGACGCGACTGAAATCCGTCCCCGCGGGGAGGGTTCCGAAGGCGTTGCCCCAGTCGCCGGAGAGGCGGGAGGCGCAGAAGGCATCTGAAACGGCGGGGTCGCCATAGCGAACGAGGAGGGAAGCTTGGAGAGCGACCGCCATTTTCTCGACTATGCGGCGGGCGCGGGACTCGATCGTTTCGATGTCGCCGGGGATTTCGTCTTTGAGCGAGGAGACGAATGCGTCGAGCTTCGGTTCGGCGCCGGCGCCCTCCAGCACCTCGGCAAAGAAAGCGTCGACTGAAGACGGGTTCTTGACCATCGCCCGGAGGACGTCGAGGCACTGGACGTTGCCCGATCCCTCCCAGATCGATGCGAGGGGCGCCTCCCTGTAGAGGCGCGGCAGTCCGGACTCCTCGACGTAGCCGTTGCCGCCGAGGCACTCGAGGCACTCGACCGCGTGCGAGGGGGCGCGCTTGCAGAGCCAGTACTTGAGGACGGCGTTGGCCAGGCGCCTGAACTCCTTGGCCTCCTCGCTGCCGGCCGCGACCTCGTCGTAGGCACGGGCCAATCGCATCGCGGCGACTGTGGCCGCCTCGGACTCGACGCAGAGGTCGGCTAGGACGTTGCGCATCAGCGGCTGCTCGATCAGCTCCTTGCCGAATGCAGAGCGGTGTTCGGTGTGGTTGAGCGCCTGCACGACGCCGGCGCGGTAGCCGGTGGCGGCGCCGATCACACAGTCGAGACGGGTGTGGTTGACCATCTCGATGATCGTCGGCACGCCGCGTCCCTCCTCGCCGACCATGCGCGCCCAGGCGCCGCGGAACTCGAGCTCCGAAGAGGCGTTGGAGCGGTTGCCGAGCTTGTCCTTTAGCCGCTGGATCTGGAAGGCGTTGCGTTCGCCGTCCGGGGTCCAGCGCGGCATCAGGAAGCAGGAGATGCCCGACTCGGTCTGGGCGAGGACGAGGAAGGCGTCGCACATTGGCGCCGAGCAGAACCACTTGTGGCCGACGAGCTCGTACTCGGCGCCGGGCCCGCCACCGTTGAGCGGCGTCGCCGTGGTCGTGTTGGCGCGCACGTCCGAGCCGCCTTGCTTCTCGGTCATCGCCATCCCGCAGAGGGCACCGCTCTTGCGCTCGGCCGGCAGCGAGCGCTCGTCGTAGTCGAGCGAGAGGAAGCGATCCTCCCACTCGGCGGCGAGCTCGGGCTGCGCTCGCAGCGCCGGGATCGCCGAGTAAGTCATCGAGAGCGGGCAGCCGACGCCACTCTCGGCCTGCATCAGCAGCATGAACGTCGCGGCGCGGGCGACGTGGGCGCCGACCCCCGGTTCGCGCCAGGGCATCGCGTGCAGGCCGTTGCCGACGCCGATCCGCATCAGCTCGTGCCAGGAGCTGTCGAACTCGACCTCGTCGATGCGATGGCCGTAGCGGTCGTGCGTCTTCAGCTCCGGCTTGCGCTCGTTGGCCTCGAAGCCCCAGCGGATCGTCTGGCTGGAGCCGCAGATCGCGCCGAGTTCGCGCGCCCGCTCCTCCGCCCAATCGGCCCCCTCGCGCCGCAGCGCCTCGATCAGCGGCCGATCGCAGTCGAAGGAGTTGTAGTCCTCGAGCGGGGTGGCCTGGTTGAAGACCGCGTGGGTTGCCTGGGTGGAGCGCTCGACGGTGGCCACGCAACCATTCTGGCAGGAGACGGGACCTGCGTCAGGCGGCGGCGTCCTCGGGTTGCGGATCGGGCCTGATCACGACTGTGTCGGCGACCTCGAGGATCTCGTCGGCCGGCATGTCGACTCGCTCGGCATGCTTCCTCACCGAATCCTCGTCGCTCGCCTGGTAGATGCAGACGGTTCCGAGCGAGCCGCCGGGCTCGCTGATCACGTAACTGCGGATCCACGAGATGTCCTGCGGGAAGTCGGTTTCGGCGACCTGCTTGGACCGGGCGGCCGTGGCCTCGAGCTCCTCCGCGGACTGCCAGGCCCTTTCCCGCCGGATCACGTACGTGTTCATCGCTCCTCCTTCGCTGGGGATTGCTACGCCAAAAGCGTAGGCCACTGGAGGGCCTGCGTCGATAGCATCGCCGCCCGAGTGGCCGGCAGGATCACAGTCAAGAACCCGATCGTCGAGCTCGATGGCGACGAGATGACCCGGATCATCTGGTCCACCATCAAAGAGCAGTTGATCCTGCCTTACCTCGACGTCGAGCTGATCTACTTCGACCTCGGGATCGAGAGCCGCGACGCCACGCGGGATCAGATCACCGTCGACGCCGCCAACGCGATCAAGCAGCACGGGGTCGGGGTCAAGTGCGCGACGATCACTCCTGACGAGGCGCGCGTGGAGGAGTTCGGCTTGGCGGAGATGTACCGCTCGCCCAATGGAACGATTCGCAACGTCCTCGGCGGCGTCATCTTCCGCGAGCCGATCGTGATCTCGAACATTCCCCGGCTGGTGCCCGGCTGGACCAAGCCGATAGTGATCGGCCGCCACGCCTTCGGCGACCAGTACCGCGCCACCGACATGGTGGTGCCGGGAGAGGGCACGCTCACCCTCACCTACACGCCCAAGGACGGCTCGGAGCCGATCGAGCTGGAGGTCTACGACTTCCCGGGCTCGGGTATCGCGATGGCGATGTACAACCGCGACGACTCGATCCGCGACTTCGCCCGCGCCTCGATGCGCTACGGCCTCGATCGCGGCTTCCCCGTCTACCTCTCGACCAAGAACACGATCCTCAAGCGCTACGACGGTCGCTTCAAGGACCTCTTCGCTGAGGTCTACGAGGACGAGTTCAGGGCCGACTTTGAGGCGGCCGGCCTTACTTACGAACACCGCCTCATCGATGACATGGTTGCCGCGGCGCTGAAGTGGGAGGGCGGTTACGTCTGGGCCTGCAAGAACTACGACGGCGACGTGCAGTCCGACACGGTCGCGCAGGGCTTCGGCTCGCTGGGACTTATGACCAGCGTGCTGATGAGTCCCGACGGCAGGACGGTCGAGGCCGAGGCCGCGCACGGCACGGTCACCCGTCATTACCGCCAGCACCAGCGGGGCAAGCCGACCTCGACCAACCCGATCGCATCGATCTTCGCCTGGACCCGCGGCCTCGCCGCGCGCGGCCGGATCGACGAGACGCCCGAGGTCTCGAGTTTCGCCGAGACCCTCGAGCGTGTTTGCGTGGAGACGGTGGAAGGCGGCCGCATGACCAAAGACCTGGCCCTGCTGGTCGGGCCCGATCAGGAGTACCAGACCACGCAGGAGTTCCTCGCCTCGATCGACGAGGGACTGCAGCGGGCGATGGCTTAGCTCTTCGAACTTGAAAAACCGCGAATCAGAATCAGGAGAAGGAGATTCCGTGAGCACCCCCGTGAAAGTCACCGTGACCGGCGCCGCCGGGCAGATCGGCTACGCGATCCTGTTCCGCATCGCCAGCGGTCAGATGCTCGGTCCCGACACCCCCGTGGAGCTGAGCCTGCTGGAGATTCCCGATGCGGTGAAGGCCGCAGAGGGAACGGCGATGGAGCTCGAGGACTGTGCGTTCCCCCTGCTGCGCCGCATCGACATCTCCGACGATCCCAAGCAGGCCTTCGACGGCTGCAACGTCGGCTTGCTCGTCGGGGCGCGTCCACGCGGTCCCGGTATGGAGCGCTCGGACCTGCTCGAGGCCAACGGTGGGATCTTCAAGCCCCAGGGCGAAGCGATTGCCGCCGGCGCCGCCGACGACGTGCGGATCCTCGTCGTCGGCAACCCGGCGAACACCAACTGCCTGATCGCGCTCTCGAACGCCGACGGCGTCCCCCGCGAGCGCTTCACCGCGATGATGCGCCTCGACCACAACCGCGCCGTCGCACAGGTCGCCAACAAGCTCGGCGCCGAAGTTTCCACGGTCACCAACATGACCGTCTGGGGCAACCACTCGACCACCCAGTACCCGGACCTGGTCAACGCCAGGGTGAACGGGAGCAGCGCCTGGGACGCGGTCGACGACGAGGCCTGGATCGCGGAGGAGTTCATTCCGCGCGTCGCCAAACGCGGCGCGGCGATCATCGAGGCGCGCGGCGCGTCCAGCGCCGCCTCGGCCGCGAATGCGGCGATCGACCACATGCGCGACTGGGTGCTCGGCACGCCGGCGGGCGACTGGGTCTCGATGGGCGTTCCCGCCGATGGCTCCTACGGAGTCGAGGAGGGGATCGTCGCCGGCTTCCCCTGCAGGTGCAGCGACGGTGAGTGGTCGATCGTCGAGGGCGCGGAGGTGCCGGAGTTCTCGCGAACGCGGATCGACGCCAGCGCCGCCGAGTTGCGCGAGGAGCGCGACGCGGTCAGTCAGCTCGGCCTGGTCTGAGCGCAAACGGCAATGAAAAAGCCGGCCCCTTCTGGGGCCGGCTTTGTTCAAGCAAGCGCGGAACGGATCGCTACTTGGCGGGGTGGTACTCCCGGCCCTTCTTGCTGACCCGACCCTCTTTCTCCAGTTCGCCGAGGACCCGGTAGAGGTAGTTGGGTTTGATTTTCATCGACTTGGCGATTTCCGAAGCCGAGATGCCCGGTTTCTGTTCGACCAGGCCGACCGCCTGATCGGCGCGGGTGCCGCCGCGTCGGCGACGGCGTTTTTTCGGCGCCGAGGTGCCCGATGCAGCTTTGGGTGGACGGCCGGGGCCGCGACGACCGCTGCCCCTTGGGCGGCCGGGGCCACGCTGGGTGATGTTGCCACCAAGCTCGGCGAGCGCACGCTCGAGGCGCTTGCGCTCCTCATCGAGCTCGGCAAGCCTCTTCTTGACCAGGTCGAGAGCCTCGTCGAGTACGTTGCTGGTGCTAGGCATTTCCTTCCTTTCATCCCGGGAGCATTATGTCTGCCGGGTTGTCAGCTACCTGCAGTGTGGCAGAGTCACAGTGACAGTGACTATTCATATAGTCAAATATGCACAAGTCACTCTGGCCATTTGGATGACAGGCCGCGAGGTGGGGATGCTCAAGCGGCGCGCTGAGCCTGTCGCTCAGGTGAGATGCGCACTACATTCCAGGCCAGCCCTACCCTCTCCAACGCACCAATAATCAAAGCGGAGGGATCGATCTCCCAACGCCGCAGGCCGTGTACGGCGGAGCGGGGGAAGGCGTGATGGTTGTGATGCCAGGACTCACCAAGCGAGGGCAGGGCGAGCCAGAAGACGTTGGTCGAGCGATCCTCAGTACTGAATCGACGCGTACCAAAATAGTGGCACACTGAGTTGACGCTCCAAGTGACGTGATGCACGAAGAAGACGCGCACCAAACCGCCCCAGAGCAGTCCCGTCGCCGCTCCGGCCAGGGTGCCGCTGACCAGATAGCCCGCCAGTGCGGGAAGGGCGAGGGTGAGAACGACCAGCGGTACGAAGTTGCGAGCGATTAGCCGCATGCCGCGGTCCTCACGGAGGTCTGGCGCGTAGCGCGTCCACTCGGCTCGACCCTGAGTGGACACCAGCCAACCGGCGTGTGCGTGCCAGAGGCCGCTGAGGACACCGCTGAGGCCGTCCTCATGCCCGACGTGCGGGCTGTGCGGGTCACCCTCGCGGTCGGTGTGCGCGTGGTGCTTGCGGTGATCGGCGACCCAGGAGATCACCGGGCCCTGCACCGCCATCGAGCCGAGTACCGCAAAGGCGTACTCGAGCGGCTTCGAGGTCTGAAAGGAGCGGTGGGTCAGCAGGCGGTGAAAGCCGACGGTGATCCCGATCGCCGTCAGCAGGTACATGACCGCGGCGATAGCGAGGTCGCTGATGCTGACCAGCCGGTTCCAGAGCAGGACGATCGCGAGCAGGGTGGCGAGGAAGGGCAGGACGACGGCGCCGAGGTTGACAACCTTCTCGGTTTTGGTCATCTCATGCATGGCCTGACAACCTATGCGCTCTTGTGCACAAGAACTAGGGGGACAAACAAGTCTTTTTGTCAAGTTATTATTAGATAAATGACAAAAAGTCTCGACTCAGAGCCCTGGCGTGGCCTGCCGGCGTCGGTCGCCGACCTGATCGAGCCCGAGCTCGCCGCGATCACCGAGGAGATCCTCGAGACGATCGCCAGCCAGGTGCCCGAGTACGCGCGGCCGCTGGAGGGTCGATTCGGTCGCGGAATCCGCACCGGCGTCGCCGAGGCGCTGAGCCGGTTCGTCGTCCTGATCCGCGAACCGGATGCCGGCCGCGGCCTCGGGCACGAGATCTACGTCGACCTCGGCCGTGGCGAGTTGCGCCAGGGCCGCACCCTCGATTCCCTGCAGGCGGCCTACCGCGTCGGGGCGCGAGTGGCCTGGCGTCACATCGCCGAGGTGGGGCGCCGGGCGAAGCTCGAGCCGGAGGTACTGAGCCTCCTCGCCGAGGCGATCTTCGCCTACATCGACGAGCTCGCTGCCGATTCGGTCGATGGCTACGCTGCGGCGCAATCCGAGAACGAAGAGCTGCGCCGCCGCCGCCGTTACGAGCTCGTCGCCCTGCTGATGCGAGAGCCTTCGCCCGAACCGGGCGACGTGCGGGCCGTGGCGCAGGCGGCGGGCTGGAAGGTGCCGGGGCGGTTTGCCCCGATCGCCTGCGCGGCCGAGAGCCTGGGCGAGCTTGCGGCCCTTCTGCCCGCCGACGCCCTGGTCACCCAGTTCGAGCAGCTGGGTTGCGTGCTGGTTCCCGATCCCGAGGGCCCCGGTCGGGGTAAGGCGCTGGCCCGTATTGCCGATCGCGTCGCGGCGGCGCTCGGCCCCGCTTGCGAGCCCGCCAGCCTGCGGCCTTCCTGGGGGCTGGCCAAGACCGCCCTGCGCGCGCTCGAAGCGGGCGCGGTCAAAGCCGAGGGGACGGTCCGCGCCGAGGAGCACCTCGCCGACCTCCTGCTCTTCGAGGGCAGTGCCCTCGCCGGCAGGATCGCCGCGCGGCGGCTCGCTCCCTTCGCGGAGCTGACCGAGAACGCGCGAGCGCGCATGCGCGATACGGCGCTCGCCTACGTGCGCCAGCGCGGCAACTCGGTCGAGATGGCCGCGGCCCTGCACGTCCACCCCCAGACCGCGCGCTACCGCGTGGCGCGGCTGCGCGAGCTGCTCGGGAACCAACTGGACGACCCCGATGCCCGCTTCGAGCTGGAGATCGCCCTGCGCCACCACGACGGGCGGCAGTAGCGATCTGCTCTCCCGGAATTGATGTCGCACGCCTACGGCTTAGCGACGGAGATTGAGTGCGGCTGGCGCCGCACAGAAACAGATTGCATATCGCGCCTTCGGCACATTCCCGGGAGAGCAGATCGCTACTGCCCTGGGCGTTTGCCAGCTCAGGCAGCGGAAAAGCTAGTAGGTACCTCTTGGCACTCCAGCTTGGATGTGCATGCGACATCAATTCGCCCGCCGACCTACCGGGCTCTATCGCTGGCGCTTGCGCGGCAGGGTCTGGAAGATGACGTCCCAGAGCGGTGAGGAGACGCCGAAGCCGTAGCGGTGGTCCTGGAAGTGGTGGCGCATGTGCTGCTCGCGCAAGCGCTTGCCGAAGTCCGATTTGGGCACGAAGTGGTGCACGTAGTAGTGCGTGTAGTCGTAGGCGAGGTAGCCGAAGATGAAGCCGCCGAAGATCGGGTAGGCCGCCGGCGCGCCGAAGACCAGCGTGAAGGCGAAGAAGAAGAGCGCCGCCAGCGGGATCGCCACCGCCGGGGGCATGACCAGCCGCAGCTTGTCGTTGGGGTGGTCGTGGTGGATGCCGTGGATAATGAAGTGCATGCGCCGCCCGAAGGCGTTGTCGGGCTCCCAGTGGAAGACAAGCCGGTGCAGCCAGTACTCGGTCAGCGTCCAGATGCCGACCCCGGCGAGGTTGAGCAGGAGCAGCTGCCAGACCGCGTAGCCCCGGTCGGCGCCGAGCCACTCCATCGCGACGATTACGGGCACGAAGACGATCGCCGGGACCGAGGGGTGCACCCGCGAAAAGAAATTTAGGAAGTCGCTCTCGAACAGCTGTGGGGAGGCGGCGAGCTTCTGGGTCCGATCGGCGTCCATCGGGTACGGCCCATGGTAGCGAGGCCAGTGCCCGCTTCCGCAAGACGCGGGGAACCTGTGACGAGACTGTGTCGAAGAGGTAGCGATTTGCGGAATTGGGTCTCACGAAAGCGTCACGGGGTTGGCAATATCGCCGTTGTGCCGCGCAAGCAGAAAAAACCGAGTTGCGAGGACTGCTACTTCCAGAAGAACCTCCTCTGCGCCCTCGAGCTCGACGAGCCCTGCGCCACCTTCCGGCCCGACCGCCCCGAGGGCCTGGTGCCGCCGAGGCAGCCCGTGCTGCTGATGCGGCCGCCTCGCTGGGCATCGCAGACAGCCTGATAGCCGACCTGGCTAATGTTCTGGCCGATGCCGGAGCGGGATCTATATGCGTGGGCACGGACCACCTACGTCAGTCGCAGGAGCAGGGGGTTCACGCCCAACGTGGACGTCTATTACTGCGGGGATCCGCAGAGAGCCGTGGTGAAGGTCGATCTGGCCGGGGTCAGCCTCGATGAGGTCGGGATCGAGGTGGGCAGCCGGCAGCTGGCGATCGTCGGGGAGCGGCAGGTGCAGGAGACCGAGGGGCGGGTCTACCAGCAGGTCGAGATTCCCTCGGGACCGTTCCGGCGGGTGGTCGAGTTGCAGGTCGACGTCGACCCCGAGCGGGCCAGCGCCAATTACGAAGACGGGGTACTGCGCATCGACCTTCCCCTGCGCGACCCGGCGGAGACGACGCGCCGAGTGCCGATCGGGAGAGAGTGATGGAGGGCAGCCCCGTCCTCGAGGTCGTCGACTCCGTCGACGCCGAAAACGCGATCCGCATCTCGGAGCCGCTGCCCGACGCGCTGCCCGTCCTACCCCTGCGGGACACCGTCACCTTTCCGGAGACGCTGACCCCACTGGCGGTCGGCCAGGAGCGCTCGATCAAGCTCGTCAACGACGTGCTCGGCGCCAACCGGATGCTGGCAATGGTCGCGGCTCGCGACCCCGAGAACGAGGAGCCCGGGCCGGACGACCTCTACGAGGTCGGCGTCGTCGGCGTCGTCGCCCGCATGCTCAAGGTCCCCGACGGAACCCTGCGCATCCTCGTCCAGGGCACTCAGCGGGTCAAGCTCGGCCCCTACGTCGCCGAGCAGCCCTACCTGGTGGCGCGGATAAGCGAGCTGCCCGACATCACCGCCGACGGCCCCGAGCTGGAGGCACTGACCCGAAACGTGCAGCGCACCTTCTCCGAGATCATCGAGCAGATCCCCTACCTGCCCGAGGAGCTGCAGATGGCGGTCGCCAACCTCGACGACCCCGCCGCCCTCGCCCACCTGATCGCCGGCGCCCTGCGCATCTCCACCGAGGAGAAGCAGCAGCAGCTCGAGGAGGTCGAGGTCGTCGCCCGCCTGCGCCACCTCTCCCAGATCCTCGCCCGCGAGCTCGAGGTGGTGCAGCTCGGCACTCAGATCCAGTCGCAGGTGCAGTCGGAGATCGACAAAGGACAGCGCGAGTTCTTCCTGCGCCAGCAGATGAAAGCGATCCAGGACGAGCTGGGAGAGGGCGACGAGCAGCAGGCCGAAGTCAACGAACTGCGGGAGAAAATCGAAGCGGCGAAACTGCCCGAGCACGCCCAGAAGGCGGCCGACCGCGAGCTCGCGCGGCTGGAGAAACTGCCGCCGGCGGCGGCCGAGCACGGCGTCATCCGCACCTACCTGGAGTGGTTGGTCGAGCTGCCCTGGTCGGTCGAGACCGAGGACAACCTCGACATCCCCCATGCCCGCGAGGTGCTC
>JASLIG010000022.1 GCA_030152805.1 Solirubrobacterales bacterium | reverse complement strand
CTCGACTGCGTCGACGTCGGCGGGCTCGAGGCCGGCGCTGGCCAGGGCCTGGCGGATCACCCGTTCCTGCGCCGGGCCGTTCGGAGCCGTGAGGCCGTTGGAGGCGCCGTCCTGGTTGATCGCCGAGCTGCGGATCGTGGCGAGTACCGGGTGGCCGTTGCGGCGCGCGTCCGAAAGGCGCTCGAGCAGGATGACCCCGACCCCCTCGGAGACGCCGGTGCCATCGGCGGCGTCGGCGAAAGCCTTGCAGCGGCCGTCGGCCGCGAGGCCCCGCTGCTGGCTGAAGAAGATGAGCATCGAGGGCGTGGCCGCGACCGCCACGCCACCGGCAAGGGCCAGCGAGCACTCGCCTCCGCGCAGCGACTGGGCCGCGAGGTGGATGGCGACGAGCGAGGAGGAGCAGGCCGTGTCGACGGTCATCGCCGGGCCCTCCAGGCCGAGCGTGTAGGAGATCCGACCGGAGGCGGATCCCGAGGTCATGCCGGGCGCCGGTCCGTAGTCCTGGTACATCACCCCCGCGAAGACCCCCGTCTCGCTGCCGCGCAGGCCGTACGGATCGATCCCCCCGTCTTCGAGGGCCTCCCAGGCGGTTTCGAGGAGGATGCGCTCCTGGGGGTCCATGCCCAGCGCCTCGCGCGGGCTGATCCCGAAGAAGCCGGGGTCGAACTCGGCGGCATCGGCGAGGAACCCGCCTTCGCGAGCGTAGAAGGTGCCGGGCTTGCCGGGGCCAGGGTGGTACAGCCGCTCCAGGTCCCAACCTCGATCGGTCGGAAGCTCGGAGATCGCGTCGCCGCCGGAGGCGACAAAGCGCCAGAACGAGTTGGGGGAATCGATCCCGCCCGGGTAACGACAGGCCATGCCGACGACGGCGATCGGCTCCGTCGAGGGCGGCGTGGCTCGTGGCGCGGCCGCCGTCGCCTTCTCGCCACCCTCCGCCTCCCGCCGCAGGAACCGCGCCAGTGCCAGCGGCGATGGGTAGTCGAAGACGATCGTCGGCGCGAGTCGCAAACCGGAGTCGGCGGCGAGCCGGTTGCGCAACTCGACCGCGCCGAGGGAATCGAAGCCAAGGTCCTTGAAGGTCCGCTCGGGCTCGACCTCGGTTGCCGAGTCATAGCCGAGAACGGCGGCCGCGTGCCCGCGGACGAGGTCGACGAGCAACTCCTCCCGGTCGGCCTCGGGAACGCCGGCGAGCCGGCGCGCCAGCGAACCGGTTGCGTCGGCACGGCGCGCGGGGACCCGCACGAGGCCCCGCAAAACGGCTGGCAGAGTGCCCGCCATCGCCTGCGCTCGCAGCACCTCGGCGTCGAAGGGCGACGGCACGAGCAGCGGCTCGCTGTGCGCCCTGGCGGCATCGAAGAGCGCCAGGCCCTGCTCCGGCGCCATCGGCAGGGCGCCGAGCCGCTCGCGGATCTGCTTCAGGACGCGGGGCAGCAACGTCGAGTCGAAGTCCCCGGCGAGCTTGCTCTGATGGTCCCACGCCCCCCATGCCAGCGAGGTGCCGGGAAGCCCGTGAGCCCGGCGGTGCGCCACCAGCGCGTCGAGGAAGGCGTTGGCGGCCGCGTAGTTGGCCTGGGCGGTGCCGCCGAGAATGCCAGAGGCGGAGGAGAAAGTGATGAACGCTGCGAGGTCGAGATCTTCGGTCAGCTCGTGCAGGTGCCAAGCGCCTTCCGCCTTGGGAGCCAGGACACGCTCGAGCTGCTCACCGTCCATCGACTCGATCGTGCCGTCGGCGAGAAGCGCGGCCGAGTGGATGACCGCGGCGAGCGGATGCGACGCGGGGATCGCCTCGATCAGCTGCGCCAGCCGCCCGCGATCGCTGACGTCACAGGCCTCGATCGCGACCTCGCAGCCCAGCTCCTCGAGCTCCGCAGCGAGCGCGTCGGCGCCGGCGCTTTCGCGTCCCGAGCGGCTGAGGAGAAGCAGGCGCCGGACCCCGTGCTCCTCGACCAGGTGGCGGGCGAGGAGCGCGCCCACGCCGCTGCAGCCGCCGGTGATCAGCACGGTCGAGTCGGGCGGGATCGGCCTCGTGTCGGCGTCAGGGCCAATCGGGAGGTGGGCTAGGCGCGGGGTCAGGACCTCGCCCGCGCGAATGGCCAGTTGCGACTCCTCGCCGCTGGCTGCGAGCGCCTCCCGCAGCGTCGCGGCGTCCGTCTCGGGCTCCAGGTCGACCGCCGCGAACCGGCCGGGGTGCTCTGAGTCAGCCGAACGGAGCAGGCCCCAAACCGCGGCCGCGGCGGGGTCGGGGTCCGCCTCCGCCCCGACGGCAGCGGCGCCTTCGGTGAGTAGGACCAAGCGCGCATCGTCGAACCGCGGCTCGGACAGCCAGGCCTGGACCAGCCGCAGGGCACGGTCGAGCGCGAGGCGCGTGCGTTCGAGCACTTCGCCCTCGCCGCCGGCGTCGCGCAGATCGGCGACCACGATCTCCGGCGGCGGCCCATCCCCCGCCGCCTCCAGCATCGAGGCGAGGTCAGGGTGGGAGTCGACGCCGAGATCGAGCCCGAGCTCGCCGAGCGAGGCGATGCGGGGATCCGTCCCCTCGGCCGCCGGGATCAGTTCGGGCCAAGTCATGCGATAGAGCGCCTCGTGCATCCCGCTGCCGGCCTGCAGCCGGCTTCGGTCGACCGGGCGCATCGCGATCGAGCCGATCGAGACGACCGGCTCGCCCTCCCCGTCGGTCGCGGTGAGGCCGCCCCCCTCCGCGCCGGGCCCAATGCGCAGGCGCAGGGACGAGGCGGCCGCCCGCGAGTGCAGGCTGACGTCGCGCCAGGCAAAGGGCATCGGCAGGGAGCCGTCGTCCATTTCCCGCAGGGCCAAGTCGATGCCGGCGTGCCCGGCGGCGTCCAACAGGGCCGGGTGCAGGTTGAAGCTCCGCGCCGCTCGTGCCTGCTCGGCCGCGAGCGAGACCTCGACGAAGATCTCCTCGCCGCGCCGCCAGGCAGCCGTCAGGCCCTGAAAGGCCGGACCGTACACGAGGCCCTGCCGCGCCAGCCGCTCGTAGGTCGAGTCGACGTCGAGCGGCTCCGCCCCCGGTGGCGGCCAGCTCCCGAGCGGTTCGATCTCCGCGGGCGCGCCGGGGGCGAGAACGCCGCTGGCGTGCCGCGACCAATCCCTCTCCACCTCGTCCTCCGCCTCCCCGCGACCGGCCGGCCTCGAGTGG
The DNA here is from genome assembly GCA_030152805.1 of Solirubrobacterales bacterium. Lineage (GTDB taxonomy): Bacteria > Actinomycetota > Thermoleophilia > Solirubrobacterales > 70-9 > VRUE01. The sequence goes on along the minus strand of JASLIG010000022.1, from coordinate 2,151 downwards.
ATCGAGATCGTTCGCCGGCCCTCGCCGTCGGGCGGCCCGAGCACCACCCGCACCGCGAGGGCGCCCTGCTCCGGCAGGACGAAGGGCACTTCCAGCACCAGCTCCTCAAGCAGGTCGCAGCCGGCCTCGCGCCCGGCCTGCAGGGCGATCTCGACCAGGCCCGTGCCCGGCAGAAGGACGGTGTCGAAGGCGACGTGGTCGGCCAGCCAGGGATGGCCAGTAAGCGAGACGAGACCGCTGAAGATGACGCCGTCGCCAGCGGGATCGTCGAGCCTGGCGCTGAGAAACGGGTGCTCGACGCGCTGCAGCCCGGCGGCGACGTCGGCACCACCCACCGAGGAGGGAAGCCAGTAGCGCTTGCGCTGGAACGGGTAGGTGGACAGCTTGACCGGCTTGGCCGCAGATTCGGCGAACAGGCCCTCCCAGTCGAGCTCGATGCCGGCCGCGTGCGCGGCGGCCAGCGAGAGGGCGAAACGCTCGGGCCCTCCTTCGTCGCGCCTCAGGGTGCTGAGCACGGATGCCTCGCCCGGATCGGCGAGCGTCGCGGCGATCGTTTCTTCGACCGCGAGTGCGAACACCGGGTGGGGGCTGACCTCGACGAACACGCGCCGCCCCTGCGCCAGCAGTCCGCCGGTGACCTCCTCGAAGCGGACCGGCTGGCGCATGTTTCGGTACCAGTACCCGGGGCCCAGCTCGCGCGTGTCGAGCAATCCCCCCGTGACCGTCGAGTGGAACGGAACCTCGCCCTCGCGGGGCGCAAGCGGAGCCAAAGCCTCGAGCAGCTCGCCCTTGAACGGCTCCACCATCACCGAGTGGGAGGGAGCGCTCCCGGCGAGGATCTCGCGGGCCCGCACCCCTTCGCCCTCCAGCTGCGCGAGGAGCTCGTCCAGCGCCTCGTGCTGTGCCGAGAGGATCGTCGCCCCCGGTCCGTTGCGCGCCGCCACCTCCACCCGCCCCTCCCAGGGCGCGATCAGTCGCTCGACCCGATCGGCCGGCAGAGCCACGGAGACCATCGCGCCCTGGCCGATCAGCTCGAGGAGGATCCGGCTGCGCAGGGTGACGATCCGCGCCGCGTCGTCCAGGGAGAGGCCGCCGGCGACGTGGGCGGCGGCTATCTCACCCTGCGAGTGGCCGGCGACGGCGCTGGGCTGCACGCCACACGCCCGCCACAGCTCCGCCAGCGAGACCATGACCGAGAACAGCGCCGGCTGGACCACGTCGAGGCGCTCCAGGGACGGCGCGCCCGGTCCCCCGCGCAGGGCATCGCGCAGCGACCAGTCGACGAACGGCGAGAGCGCTTCCTCGCAACGGTCGAGTTGGCGCTTGAAGACCGCTGAGTGCTGGGCAAGCTCGGCCCCCATGCCCTGCCACTGCGAACCCTGCCCCGGGAAGAGGAACACCGGCGACTCCGTTGCGGCGGCGCGGCCGCGCACTAGCGTGGGGGCACCCTCGCCGCCGCCCAGCGTAGCCAGCGAGTCGAGCAGGTCCTCGCGCCCGGCGGCGATCGCGACCGCGCGCCACTCGAACCTGGGCCGGGCGGTCAGCGCGCCGACCAGGTCGGCCGGCTGCAGCTGTGGATCCTGCTCGAGCTGGCTGCGCAGGCGCGACGCCTGGGCCGCGAGCGCCGGCTCGGATTTCGCCCCGAGCGGCAGGAGAACCGGTCCGGCAAGCGGTGGCTCACCCCGTGCCCGCCCGTCGCCCTGCCCGTCCTCGACTCTGGGCGGCGCCTGCTCGAGGATCAGGTGGGCGTTGGTGCCGCTGATCCCGAAGGAGGAGACGGCGGCGCGGCGCGGCGCGGCCCCCGCCCACTCGGCCGGCTCGGAAAGCAACTCGACCTTGCCGGCGTCCCAGTCGACCTTGCCGGAAGGGCGGTCGAGGTGGAGCGTCTTGGGCAGTATCCCCGCCCGCAGCGCCATCGTCATCTTGATCACGCCGGCCACCCCCGCCGCCGCTTGGGCATGACCGATGTTCGACTTCACCGACCCCAGCCAGAGCGGGCGCTCGCGCTCTTGGCCGTAGGTGGCGAGCAGGGCGCCCGCCTCGATCGGGTCGCCGAGCGCGGTGCCGGTGCCGTGGGCCTCGACTGCGTCGACGTCGGCGGGCTCGAGGCCGGCGCTGGCCAGGGCCTGGCGGATCACCCGTTCCTGCGCC
>JASLIG010000034.1 GCA_030152805.1 Solirubrobacterales bacterium | reverse complement strand
GTCCGCTCCAGCACCCACAGCATGACCGCCGAAACCTCGGCGTCCCCCCCGTAGAGCCGCGGCTTTGCGATCTCCAGGTACCAATCGCATAGCTCTGACCAGAAGAACTCGTAGGCCTCGCCCGCCGAGTGAGCAAAGTCGAACGCGCTGAGCTTGCGGGTGACCGAGGCGATCACCCGCTCCAGGCGCGAGAGGATCCAGCGATCCTCCGTGCGCGTCACCGCGGGCGGAACCGCCTTGCCGCCGTGGGACGCGCGCGACCACTCTCCGTAGAGGATCTCCTCCGCCTTCGCCCCGCTCTTCACCGGGACCTTCTCGGGGGGCTTGGCGTTGAGCAGGATCAGGCGGCTCGCGTTCCAGAGCTTGTTGGCCAGGTCGGCGCCCTGCTGGACCTTGGCGTCGGAGAAGCGCACGTCCTGGGTCGAGGACATCGCCAGCAGGCCGAAGCGCAGCGCGTCGGCGCCGTGGCGGTCGATCTCCTCCAGCGGGTCGACGCCGGTGCCGAGGCTCTTCGACATCCGCCGCCCGTCCCGCGCCTGGATCACCGAGTGGACGTAGACGTCGCGGAAGGGGACGTCGCCGGCGAACTCGATCCCGGCCATGACCATCCGCGCCACCCAGAGGAAGAGGATCTCGCGCGCGGTGGTGAGCAGGTCGGTCGGGTAGAAGGCGCGCAGCTCGGGGGTGTCGTCGGGCCAGCCGAGCGTGGCGAAGGGCCAGAGGGCCGAGCTGAACCAGGTGTCGAGGACGTCGGGGTCCTGGCGCAGCTCGCCGTCGCAGGCGCCGCAACGATCCGGTTCGGCCTCGGCGACGAAGGTCTCCTCACAGGCATCGCAGTACCAGACCGGCAGCCGGTGCCCCCACCAGAGCTGGCGCGATACGCACCAGGGACGGATTTCCCGCATCCAGTCGAGGTAGACGCGCTTCCACTGCCCGGGCACGATCCGCACCCGGTCGCTCTCGACGACCTCGATCGCCGGCGCCGCCAGCTCGTCCATGCGACAGAACCACTGCAGCGAGATCAACGGCTCGATGCGCTCGCCGGAGCGGTGCGAGAAGGGCACCGAGTGGACGTAGGGCTCCTCGGCGCGCAGGGCGCCCTCCTCGCGCAGGGCCCCGACGACCGCCCCCTGCGCCTCAGCAGCGGTCATGCCGGCGAACCTCTCCCCCGCCGCCTCGGTGAGGCGGCCGTCGGGGCCAATCGCGACGATCTCCTCGAGGCCGTGCGCGCGGCCGATCTCGAAGTCGTTGGGATCGTGACCGGGGGTGATCTTCAGCGCGCCCGTGCCGAACTCGGGATCGACGTGCTCGTCGGCGATGATCGGCAGGCGGCGGCCAACCAGGGGCAGGACGCAGTGCTGGCCGACGAGGTCGCGGTAACGCTCGTCGCCGGGACTGACGGCGACGGCGGTGTCGGCAAGCATCGTCTCCGGGCGCACGGTGGCGACCGTCAGCACGCGATCGGAGCCCTCGACCGGGTAGTCGATCGAGTAGAGCGTGTCCTCCACCTCACGGTTCTCGACCTCGAGGTCGGAGATCGCCGAGTGCGAGCCTGGATCCCAGTTGACCATATAGTTGTCGCGGTAGATGTAGCCCTTGTCGAAGAGCTGCTTGAAGACGCGGTAGACGGCGCGCACGTAGCCTTCGTCGAGGGTGAAGCGCTCGCGCTCGTAATCGCAGGAGGCGCCGAGCCGCTTGTACTGCTCGACGATCCGCGAGCCGTACTGCTCGCGCCAGCGCCAGACCCGCTGGACGAACTCCTCGCGCCCGAGGTCGTGGCGCGAGACGCCTTCCGCGCGCAGCGCTTTCTCGACCACGGCCTGGGTGGCGATCCCGGCGTGGTCGGTACCGAGGATCCAGAGCGAGTTGCGCCCCCGCATCCTGTTCATCCGCACCAGCGCATCCTGCATCGACCCGTTGAGCGCGTGCCCCATGTGCAGGGCGCCGGTCACGTTCGGCGGCGGTATCGCCACCGAGAAGTTCTCCTCCGGACTGCCCTCAGCCGGCGGGTGAAAGTACCCCGCCTCCATCCATTCCGAAAAGACCCGCCCCTCGACCTCACTCGGGTCGTAGCGGGTCTTCTCTTTGAGGATGTCGAGGCGCTCCGTCACGGAGCGCCCGAGTCTAGGCCGATTCCTCGCTCAGTTCGTCGCCGACGCCGCTGATGTCCTGCGGCGCCGCCTCGGTGACCAGCGTCGGCCTGCGGCCCTGCTCGATCGTCTCCTTGGTGACCACGCACTTGGTCACGTCGCGGCGCGAGGGCAGCTCGAACTGGACGTCGAGCAGCGTCTCCTCGAGGATCGAGCGCAGTCCGCGGGCGCCGGTCTCGCGTTCGAGCGCTTTGTCGGCGATCGCCTCGAGGCTGTCCTCGGCGAAGACGAGCTCGATCTCGTCGAACTCGAAGAAGCGCTGGAACTGCTTGGTCAGGGCGTGCTTGGGCTCGGTCAGGATCGTGATCAGGTCGTCGCGACTGAGCTGGTGGATCGCGGCGACGACCGGCAGGCGACCGATGAACTCCGGGATCAGGCCGTATTCCATCAGGTCCTCGGGCAGCACCTGCTCGAACCACTCGCCGGTGTCCTCCTTTTCTTCGCGCGAGGAGATCGCGGCGCCGAAGCCGACGCCCCGATCGCCGACGCGGTTCTCGATCACCTTGTCGAGTTCGGCGAAGGAGCCGCCGCAGACGAAGAGGATGTTGGTCGTGTCGATCGTGAGGAACTCCTGATGGGGGTGCTTGCGCCCCCCCTGCGGCGGCACCGAGGCCGTGGTGCCCTCGAGGATCTTCAGCAGTGCCTGCTGCACGCCTTCGCCGGAGACGTCGCGGGTGATCGACGGGTTGTCGGCCTTGCGCGCGATCTTGTCGATCTCGTCGATGTAGATGATCCCGGTTTCGGCCTTTTTGACGTCGTAGTCGGCCGCCTGGATCAGCTTCAGCAGGATGTTCTCGACGTCCTCGCCGACGTAGCCGGCCTCGGTCAGCGCAGTCGCGTCGGCGATCGCGAAGGGGACGTTGAGGATGCGGGCGAGGGTCTGGGCGAGAAGCGTCTTACCGCAGCCGGTCGGGCCGAGCATCATGATGTTCGACTTCTCCAGCTCGACCTCGGCGTCCTCGGACTGGGACATCTGGACGCGCTTGTAGTGGTTGTAGACGGCGACCGAGAGCGCCTTCTTGGCGGCCTCCTGGCCGACCACGTACTCCTGCAGGACTTCGTGGATCTCGCGTGGCTTGGGCAGGTTCTCGAGTTCGATCGAGCCCGTCGGCGGCGTCAGCTCCTCGTCGATGATCTCGTTGCAGAGGTCGATGCACTCGTCGCAGATGTAGACGCCGGGACCTGCGATCAGCTTCTTGACCTGGCGCTGCGACTTGCCGCAGAAGCTGCAGAGGAGTTGCTCGTTCGAGTCTGTCGGCCGTGCCAGCGGAATCCCCTCCTTAGGGGCAGTGGTTTGCCTCCGGCTCGCGCCCCAAAGCTTAAAGGGGACATCAAGCCGGCCCTGTCAGTGGGCAGGGTTTACTCCGCCGGCGACTCCCTCCCTGCCCGTGAGCGCAACCTTGCGTGCCTGGCGCTAGCGTGAAGACATCTCCGGCCAGCTCCACATCGCCCCTGTCGCGGACTCGCAGTTCGAGTCCCTGCTGCCGCTGATCGCCGCCTACCAGCGCTTCTACGAGGCTGAGGAAATCGACGAAGAGCGCAACCGGGCCTTCTTCGGCCGCTTCATCGCGCCGAGCGACGACGGCATGCTGCTCGGCGCCTGGCGCGAGGGCGAGCTCGCCGGCTACGCCTGCCTCTACTGGAGCTTCACCTCGATCGCTCCGGGAGAGACGGTCCTGCTCAACGACCTCTTCGTCGACCCCGCCAGGCGCGGCGAGGGAGTCGGCCGCGCCCTGATCGAGGCCAGCGCCGCCGTCGGCCGCGAACGCGGCGCCGAGCGCCTCGAATGGATGACAGCAACGACCAACGAGACCGCCCAGCGCCTCTACGACTCGACCGGCGCCGAGCGCAGCGAGTGGATCGAGTACGAGCTGCGCCTTTAGGCCTGTTTTGGGGGCTCGGCGGGCCGCTGCAGACGCTCGATCTTTTCGAGGAGCAGATGACGACGGGCCCTCGATTCCGCACACGACATCTCCAGCTTGGCCAGCAGCGCCTCCGTGCGCAGCGGTCTGGACCGGTTTAGCCCCGACTCGGTCGGCATCCCATGACGTCGCTTCAACACAGACAAAAGATTTCGCATGCGTTCTATTCTGACAGGTCTCATGGAGGAGGCAGTCGGTCGATCAAAATGAAGATCGCCTGGCTTTGAGCCTTGAGCTCTTCGAGGAGCTCGTCGATTCCCGCCAACGCACGATCCATCTCTGGGGTCAAATCCCGAAGCTCGTCGAATCGCTTCTCGATGTGGACCAAGCCGGCATGCAGGCGCTCACATGCGTCCTCCCCGTCGTGAGTCCTCTTTGTCGGATCTTGCTTCCTCACGCACCGAGCGTCGTGCTTTCGATGCCGCTTGTGGCGCGCAAACTGGATCGATTCGCCGACGGCTCGCGCACGGAAGTAGCGACATCGCTCAGCTGTAGGCGTCCCAGCGGCGCAGGGCGGGTTCGGGGTCGATCGGGTGGCCGTGGACGTGGATCTCGAAGTGGAGGTGGCAGCCGACGCTGATCGCGTTGCCGGTCTCGCCCACCGACCCGACGCGCTCGCCCGTCCGAACCCGCTCGCCCCGCCGGACGAGGGCCGGGCGGGGCAGGTGGGCGTAGAAGTAGCTGCGCTCCTCTCCTTCGCCGTGAATCAGCAAATAGTTTCCATAGAGGACAGGGTCGTAACCCGTGCGCAGCACCTTTCCGCCTCGCACCGCCACCAGCGGCGTCCCGCAGTCGGCGACCACATCAAACCCTTCATGCCACCGCCCCCCACTCCGCGGCGCCCCAAACTCCCCAATCGCCCCCCGAGTCCAGTGCGCCCCATCGACCGGAAAGACGTGCCCGAAATAAGTCGAACCCCCATCCCGAGCCGAGCTTCCCGCCTCGGCGACCGGGGCGACGAAAGTGATCAGGACCAGGGCGGCCACCAGCACGCCCATCCCGGTAGGGGTGAAGCGTCTTGTACTTTTTCGGCAATTCCTCGCGGCGCCAGCCACCAGCGTCTCCACCGAAAAAGTTAAGCGAAACCCCTACCGGGATGGGCGTGCTGCGACCTCAGTGATGCTCGATCACACGATCGACCAGGTTGTACTCCCGCGCCTCCTCGGCGCTCATGAAGTAGTCCCGATCGGTGTCGTTCGTGACCTTCTCAAAAGGCTGACCGGTGTGCTTGGCGAGGATCTCGTCGAGGCGGCGGCGGACGTCGATGATCTCCTTGGCGTGGATCTCGATGTCGGTCGCCTGGCCTTCGAAGCCGGAGGACACCTGGTGGATGAGGATCTTCGAGTTGGGCAGCGACATCCGCTTTCCGGCGGCGCCGCCCGCCAGCAGCAGGGCGCCCATGCTCATCGCGATGCCGACGCAGATCGTCTGCACATCGGGCTTGATGAACTGCATCGTGTCGTAGATCGCCAGGCCGGCGTAGACCGAGCCGCCGGGCGAGTTGATGTAGAGGCTGATGTCCTTGTCGGGGTCCTCCGACTCCAGGTGCAGGAGTTGGGCCACGATCAGGTTGGCTATGTCCTCGGTGACCGGCGTGCCGAGGAAGACGATCCGCTCGCCCAGCAGGCGCGAATAGATGTCGAAGGCACGCTCGCCGCGCGAGGTCTGCTCGACCACCATCGGAACCAGAGGGCTCATGGGCGGCACTCTATAGAAGCTGCCCCGCGGACTCGCAGCTGGGCATTGGGCGTGGGCGAGCTATTGCTTCCAGCAAGCCGCGAACCACAGCGGAATGCGTCATCGAGACAACGACCGACGAATGTTACTCAGTAAATCTTGACTGGACAGCGCTACGGTGCGATCCTCGCTTGCACCGGCCACCGAAACCATAGTCCGCCATGAGAGAGGAGCACGCAATGAAATATGGAAAGCGCAGCCTATGTTTACTGGCCGCCACAGTGCTGGGCCTATTGGCATCCGCGCCTACGGCGGAAGCGCACGAACCTCAGTTTTTAATCAACGGCAAACCCGTGGGGACTTTAACGGCCACGGTCACGCTTGTGCAAGTCGGCTCCGGTTATTTATCTATACCCGGTCTGAACTTCGAGCTTAAATGCGAAACACTCACCACCCTCGAAGGCGTAATTAGTACCAGCACAGACGCAAAAGGCACAATTTCATTTACAGGATGCACGACGTTATCGATTTCGAAGTTAGGTACAGCTGAACAAGAGATACCTTGTGAGGTAGGAGAACCGATTAAAGCGGAAGCCTTACTCTTACCGGCTGAGCTCATCAACGGTGAACCAGCTGTATTAGCAGAGAAATTGAAATCTTTAGTTCAACTTTTCGAACCTAAAAGTGAATTAACAAAACCCTGTGTCCTTCCCGAGGACAATACTGTCAGAGGGGAGCTCTGCCTCAAGCTCGATAAAAGCGACACCGTGGAACCGACAGTGTTAGCCAGTCAAGAAATCCAGGGAGAATGCAAGGCACGGTTCGCATTAGAAGGCTTATGTAAAGATTTAGAAAAAGAATATTTAGAAAAAGAAGGCAAAGATAAATTATGCAAGGAACTGACTAAAGAAGAAGCAGAAAAAGCGGAGAAAGAAGGGAAAGCCTTCTTAGATAAAATGCTCTACGGTGCGCAAGAAATATTCGTCAACCGTACGGTCAAAATATCTTTGACAGGGGCTCACGCAGGCCTGACCTTCGGCGTTTCATTACTGTAGTCATTCGCCTTGTTATGAGTCACTGCCCGGGGTCCAGAGCTCGGAGGGTTTCTCCTCTTCCTCCTTCTCCGGAGTCCAGATCTTCTCGCGGGCCTCGGCCTGCTCGAGCGGGATCGGCACCGCCGCCTCGGCAACCAGGTCGATCGCCTTGCGCACCTGGATGTCTTCGCGGACCATCGCGTCGCGGCCGTTCTCGCGCAGGCGCTCGAGCAGCTTCTCCGGCGTGGTGCGCTCGTGCTCGGCAGTGTGGGCGAGCGCCTCGACCATTTCCTCCTCGGAAACCTCGATCCCCTCGGCCTCGGCGATCGCCGCCAGCACCGCCTCGCGCTTCAGCTCGCGGGCAGCGTCGGGCTTCGATTCCTCGAGCAACTCCTCGCGGGTTTTGCCCTGCATCTGCAGGTAGGCGTCGGGGCTCATGCCGCGCGCCGCCAGCTGGCGCTCGACCCGCTCCCAGCGCTCCGCGGCGCGGGCCCCGATCAGCTCGTCGGGCAGGTCGACGCTCGCCGCATCGACGGCGGCGTCGACGGCGGCGATCCGGAAGTCCTGCTCGGCGCGCTCGCCCACCGCTTCGCCGACCCGCTTGGCGATGTCGGCGCGCAGCTCCTCCAGGGTGTCGAACTCGGAGGCCTCGGCGGCGAAGTCGTCGTCGAGCTCGGGCAGGACCTTTTCGCGAACCTCCTTGACCTCGACCGCGAAGACGGCGTCCTGGCCGGCCAGGTTCTCCGCCTGGTAGTCCTCGGGGAAGGCGACCTTCACCTCGCGCTCGTCCCCCGCGCTGGCGCCGCTCAGCTGCTCCTCGAAGCCCTCGATCAGCTGGCCGCTGCCGAGCTCGAGCAGGTAGTCGGCCGCCTTGCCTCCATCGAAGGCCTTGCCGTCGAGCAGGCCCTCGAAGTCGATCAGGAGGACGTCGCCGTCGGCGGCGGCTCGCTCGACCGGCTCCAGCTTGGCGAAGCCGGTGCGGATCCGCTCGACCTCGCGGTCGACGATCTCGTCGGCCGGCTCCGGCTCGGCCTTGCCGACCTCGAGTCCCCTGTACTCACCGAGTTTCGCCTCCGGGCGCACGCCGATCTCGAATTCGAAGCTGAGCGGCTCGCCCTCGCGCTCGGGCGCCGAGACGATCTCGATGCTGGGATCGCCGACCGGGCTGACCCCGGATCGCAGCAGGCCCTGCTCGTACCACTCGGGCAGCGACTCGCGGATCGCCTCCTGCAGGACGGCGCCGTAGCCGAGCCGCTGGATCACCAGCGAGGGCGGCGCTTTGCCCTTGCGGAAGCCGGGCATTTTCATCTCCCGCGCCAGGCCGCGGGCGGCGCGCTGCAGGCCGCGTTCGACCTGCTCGGCCGGAACCTCCACCTCGACTTTCGCGCGAGAGTCGGGCAGCTCTGTGACGTCGGTCTTCATCGCGGAGCGCGAGACCCTAGCCGCTGCGAAAGCATGGTGCGCAGCGCGACGGCGAAGTCGATCGCGAAGGCGAGACCGCGACCCACCGGCCCCGTGACGAGCCAGGCCCTAAACACGGTCACCGCTCACGATCCGTTCCTCCAGCCGCGCCGCATGGCCGGCGGCAACGGCGCGCTGGGCGCGGCGCTCGTCGAGGGCGAAGCCGCGCGCCTCGGCGAGGTCGAGCAGCCGCTGCTTCTCGCTGCCTTCGCGGGCGACCTCGATGAAGATCCAGGCGAGCACGCCGAGGGCGAGGAAGGTGCCCTCGACCATCATGATCGCGCCCGCCGTGCTCTGGTCCCCCATCGCCGAGATCCCCCAGTAGCGCTCGCCCGGCGTGTAGATCGGGTAGAGCACCGAGCCCGACCACATCAGCACGTTGCCGAGCACGGCGCCGGCGAAGCGCACGGCGATCACGTAGCCGACCTTCCAGCCGGCCGTGAACCACTCCGGCTTCGGCAGCGGCCCGAAGACCGGCATCCACATCAGGCAGCCGAAGAAGAGGAAGCAGGCGTGCTCGAGCGCGTGCACGGGCGCGGTCCCATAGGCGGCGTCGTACAGCGCCGGCACGTGCCAGAGGTAGAAGTTGAGCGCCCAGAGCGGCAGCGCCACCGCCGGGTGGGTGAGCACCTGCAGGCGGTCGAAGACGCGTATCGCCAGGATCGGCTGCAGCAGCGAGCGGGTGAGGCCGAGGACGAGCAGCAGCGAGGCGAGGTCGCCGATCAAGAGGTGCTCGGCCATGTGGGCGATCACCAGCTCCTCGGCGATGTGGCCGATCGGGCTGAAAAGGGCGATCGCGATCAGGGCGAGGCCGCTGCCGAAGCAGAGCTGGCGCCAGAGCGGCAGCGGGCGGCCGTCCCAGGAGAGCGTCCGCGCCCTGCCCCAGTAGAGCACGCCGGCGATCGTGATCGGGAAGACCTCGAGCGGCGCGAAGGCCCCGGAGACGTGGGCAAGGAGCGGGCTCACGGTGGTAGCTTGGCACGGCCGTGAGTGCCGCTGACGACCGCTTCCCGCCGATCGGCGCCTACGGATTCCTCTCCGACTGTCACACCAGCGCCCTCGTCTCCTACGACGGCTCGGTCGAGTGGCTCTGCCTGCCGCGCTTCGACTCGCCGAGCGCCTTTGCCGCCCTGCTCGACCGCGAAGGCGGCCACTTCAAGGTCGCGCCGCGTGGCGTGATCGTGCCGATCAGCCGACGCTACGAGCCCGGAACCCTGGTGATCGAGACGACCTGGGTGACCGACACGGGTTGGGTCGTCACCCACGACCTGCTCTCGATCGCCGAGTGGGTGCCGGAGGACGGTAGGGGCAGCAGGCCGCGGACCGCGCACGAGTCGGATCGCTCGCTGCTGCGCCTGATGACCTGCGTCGACGGCGAGGTCGAGATGGAGATGGAGTGCGCCCCTCGCTTTGCCTACGGCGCCGAGCCGGCCGAGTGGAGCGGCGGCGAGCTGGGCGAAGCGTTGGCCCGGGCCGCGGACGGGAACGAGCTGTGTTTGACCAGCGATATGGAGCTGACGATCGAGGACGGCGTGGCGCGCGGCAAGTTGCGCCTGCGCGAGGACGAGAGCGGCTTCTGCGCGATCACCTGGGGGGACAGCGACCTGGGCGGCCCACGCAGCGCCCCCGAGGCGCTGGAGCGGCTCGACTCGACCGAAGAGTTCTGGCGCAACTGGCTGCGCGCCGGCGAATTCCCCGATCACCCCTGGCGCATCCACCTGCAGCGCTCGGCGCTGGTGCTGAAGGGGCTCACCTACACGCCGAGCGGGGCGATCATCGCCGCCCCGACCACGTCGCTGCCGGAGACGCCCGGCGGCGAACGCAACTGGGACTACCGCTACAGCTGGATCCGCGACTCCACCTTCAGTCTCTGGGCACTGCACACGCTCGGCTTCGACCAAGAGGCGCGCGACTTCATGCGCTTCATCATCGAAGTCTGCAAGGAAGACCCCGGCCTGCAGATCATGTACGGGATCGGCGGCGAGCGAAAGCTGACCGAGAGCACGCTCGACCACCTCAGCGGCTACGGCGGGGCACGGCCGGTGCGGATCGGCAACGGCGCCTACGACCAACGCCAGAACGACGTCTGGGGCGCCCTGCTCGACTCGATCTACCTGCACGAGAAGGCGCTGCGCGGCAGCGGCACGCCGACCGACCGACAGCTGATCCGCTACCAGGTGGAAGCGGCGATCGAGGCCTGGTCGCATCCCGACCAGGGCATTTGGGAGTCGCGCGGCGAGCCCCAGCACTACGTTTCCTCGAAGCTGATGATCTGGGTCGCGGTCGACCGCGGCGCCCGCCTCGCCCGCAGCTTCGGCATTGACGAGCTAGCCGACGAATGGGAACACAAGGCGAGGGAGATGCGCGAGGAGATCCTCGAGCGCGGCGTGCGCGACGGCGTCTTCCGCCAGCACTACGACACCGACGCGCTCGACGCCTCGACCCTGCTGATCCCGCTGCTGCGCTTCCTGCCGCCCGGCGATCCGCGCGTGCACGCCACGGTCGAGGCGATCGCCGCCGATCTGACCCGACATGGACTCGTCCTCCGCTACAAGGTCGAGGAGACCGACGACGGGCTAAGCGGCGAGGAGGGAACCTTCCTGATCTGCTCCTTCTGGCTGGTCTCGGCGCTCTCTGAGATCGGCGAGCGGGCGCGGGCGCGCGAGCTCTGCGAGCGGCTGCTCGAGTCGGCCGGCTGGCTGGACCTCTTCGCCGAGGAGCTCGAGCCGCGCAGCGGCCGCCACCTCGGCAACTTCCCCCAGGCCTTCACCCACCTCGCCCTGATCAACGCCGTCTCCCACGTGATCGCCGACGAGAGGCGCGCGGACGGCGGCGTCACGGCCGTCTTCACCGAAATGGGCGGCGTCCGCGAGGACGCATAGTCGACTGCGCAATAGATCGTCTGCCAGACAATAGATTTCGTTTGCTCTATATTGCTCGGCACATGACGACGGGAGAGAACCCGAAAAGCAGCGACCTCTTCAACGCCCTCGGCCACCCGATGCGGCGGCAGATCCTGCGGCGGATGCTCGACGACGGCGGCGAGGCCAGCCCGCGCGAGCTGTCCGCTCGGCTAAGACAGCCGCTGAGCGCACTCAGCTACCACGTCCGCGTGCTCGCCGAATGCGAAGCGATCGAGCTGGTGCGAACGCGCCAGATCCGCGGCACGACCCAGCACTTCTACCGACCGGTGGTCAAGGCGAACTGGGCGCTGGCGGCGCTCGAGGCGAGCAAAGAACCCCGTCCCAAAGGCCGCTCGCGAGGGGAAGAGAAAGGCTGACGGCGCTCTTATAGGCAGGCTGTGGGCGATCGGGAGGAAATTCGCAGGACCAGCGAGGAGGACAGAGCCGCCGAGTCGGCGGTCCTCCAGCACGTGCTTTTCCTCCACCCCAGTCCGGTCACGATCGAGGACCTGAGCCGGGAGCTGGGCGGCGAGGAGGATGCCTTCGCCGGGCGCGACGCGGTTGAGCGGGCGGTGCGGGACCTCGTCGGCTACGGCCTGCTGCACCGCAGCGACTCGCTGGTCCTGGCCAGCCGCGCCGCACTCCGCTTCGACCAGCTCCTCGGCGAATAGCTCCGCTAGCATCGCTGCCGAGTTGAGCCCTGCGCCGTTCAAAGTTCACAGCGAGCAGGAGGACGGCGTCTTCGTCGTCACGGTCGAGGGCGAGCTGGACATGAACACCGCCGCCGATCTCGAGCGCGAGCTCGAGGGCCCGGCAAAGACGGCGAAGGCGCCGCTCCTGATCGATCTCAGCCGCTGCGAATTCATCGACTCGACCGGGATCGCACTGATCGTCCGCTCCTGGCAGGAGCTGGGATCCAACGGCCGCTTCGCGATCTGCGGCCTCAGCGCCCAGGTCAAGCGAGTGCTCGACATCACCGGCCTCGAGGAAACGATCCCGACGCATCCGAGCCGGGGCGAGGCGCTCGCCCGGCTGAGCTCCTGAGGCCGTGCGCCGGGTAGCGTCGATCCTCGCCGCGGCGGCGGCTTGCAGCCTCATCCCGGCGGGTCCCGCCATCCCGGAGGGACGGATCGTGATCCAGGGCGCCGCCGCGGGCACCCACCTTCGCCTCGGCCTCAGCGGCTCCGAGCTCTCCGTCACCGGCCCGATGGAAGCCGCGAGCGGCTGCCGCTTTACGCGCGGACGCGGCGCGGCGAGCTGTCCGCTTGCCGGCATCGGCACGATCGAGGTCGACACCGGCCCGGGCGACGATAAGGTCGAGGTGCTGGAGCGACTGCCGCTGCCGCTCGTCGCCTACCTCGGCGCCGGCTCCGACAAGCTGATCGGTGGCGGCGAGCGCGACACCTGCTACCCGCAGGGCACGGCGCGCAATCGCTGCATCGGCGAAGGCGGCAACGACGTCTGCGTCTCGGCGCCGGTCAACACCGACTGCGTCGGTGGAGCCGGCGACGACTACTGCAAGACCGGCGCCGGCAGCGACGGCTGCTGGGGTGGCCCGGGCGAGGACATCTGCATGATGGGCGACGGCCAGGACGGCTGCCACGGCGAAGGCGGCGAAGATCGCCTCTACGGCGGCGGCGGCGACGACCGGCTCTACGGCGGCGGCGGCTCCGACTACTGCGACGGCGGGCCGACGAGCGGAAAATCACACGAATGCGAGGCTGGGCCGCGGCGCTGAGTGGATCGCGGTTCAGGGAGCCGCGTCCGCCGGCACGCGCTCGAGGAACTCCTCGAGCGCAGCGCGCGTCTCCTCCGGCGCTTCCCAAAGCACGTTGTGGCCGTTGGGGACCGTGACCTCGATGAGCAGGTCGCCCAGCGCCTCACGGTAGCGCTGGCCGTCCGTCACCGGATCGACCAGCGACACCTCCGCCCGGACCAGCAGGGTGGGCAGCTTGGGCAGCGGCAGAACGGGCAGGGCCATCTCGCTCCAGGCGACGACGGCCGCAGCGGGAGAGAAGCTAAAGCGGAAGCGACCGTCCGGCCCCTCGCGCAGATCGTCGCGGACGAACGCAGCCACCACGTCGCGCGGTGCAGCCACGACCGCGTCGCCGGAGAGCAAGGCGTTGAGGGCGCCGTCAACAGTGGCGAAGCTCCAGTCGAGTCGTTCGATTTCGGCGCTGCGCAGCGCCCGCTCGGCGGAAACGCCGAGGCCCGGGTCGAGCAGCGCCAGTCGCTCGACCCTCTCGCCGGCCCGCGCGGCGAGCGCAGCCGCGACGCGACCGCCGAAGCTGTGGCCGATCCAGGTCGCCCGCTCGATGCCGAGGGCGTCCGCGGTCTCGAGCAGGTCGGCGGCGTGTGTGCCCGTGTCCCAGGGCGGCTCCCGCCCGGAGTCGCCGTGGCCGCGCAGGTCGACGGCGTGGACGGAGTGCCCGCGCGCCGCGAGCCGCTCACCGAGCTCAGCAAAGACGCCCCCGTGCTGGGTGAGGCCGTGAACGCAGACGATGCTTCCGGCGTTGCTGCCACCCCATTTTCGCGTCGCGAGGATCATCGCTCAGACTCCCGCACGAACGCGAATCGCGCCCGGACAGCCGGGCGCGCGGCCCTCGTCCTCGGACTCCGCCCCGACCAGGATCGAGATCTTGCCGAGGTGCTCGTTCTCGTACATCAGCTGGTGCGCCTCGGGCACGCCGTCGAAGCCCATCGTTCTCCACAGCACGGGTCGCACCTTGCCTTCGGCCATCAGCTGGTTGGCGCGCATGCACTCATAGGCGTTGGCGAAGTGCGAGCCGATGATCTGCTTCTGGCGCATCCACAGGTAGCGCACGTCGAAGTCGAGTTGAAAGCCCGAGGTGGCGCCGCAGATGACGACTTTGCCGAAGGGCTTGCAGACGAAGACCGAGGTCGGGAAGGTCGCTTGGCC
>JASLIG010000138.1 GCA_030152805.1 Solirubrobacterales bacterium | reverse complement strand
CGGCGCCTGCCGCCTGCAAAGGACGGCGCTGCTCAGCGCCGACGGCGGCGTCCTGCTCTTTCGCTCCCAAGAACGGCTGAGCGCATACGACAACGAAGGCCTGGCCGAGCTCTACCGCTATGACGCCGAGGCCGATCAGCTCAGCTGCGTCTCTTGCAACCCCACGGGCGAAGCGCCCTCGGGCTCGGTGCGGCTGGGCAGCATCGGCCTCACCGCGTTCGATCCCGACGTCGCCCCGGCCTTCGTGCTCTCGCGAAACCTCTCCGCCGACGGCAAGCGGGTCTTCTTCGAGAGCACCGACCCGCTGGTGATCGACGACGCCAACGGCAAATCCAAATGCGGCCTCGATCAGGGCGGGTTCTTCCCCCTGCCCTCCTGCCAGGACGTCTATGAGTGGGAGGCCGAGGGCACCGGCTCCTGCGAGGAAGACGTGCAGGGCGGAGGCTGCCTCTACCTGCTCTCCACCGGCACCAGCCCCCACGGCTCCAGCTTCGCCGATGCCTCCCTGAGCGGCGAGGACGCCTTCATCGCCACCCGCTCGGCCGGGCTGGTCCGCCAAGACCAAGACCAGCTGCAAGACATCTATGACGTGCGCGTGAACGGCGGCCTTGCCGCCCAGGACAAAGAACCGCCGATCGAGTGCGAAAGCCTCGACGGCTGCCACGGCGCCCAGAGCCCCCAGCCCCCCTCCGAGTCCCCCCCCACGGCCCACCTCGGCGGCCCCGGCAACGTGAAACACCCCCGCAAGCACGCCAAGAAGAAGCACAAGCACAAAAAGCACCACAAGCAAAAGCAAAAGCGGGCGGCCAACCGGAGCGGGGGTGAGAGCCGATGAGCCCGAGGAGGATCGCGATCGCCTTGCTCGCCCTCTGCGCCCTCGCTGCGCAGGTAGCCCCCGCAGGCGCCTCGCAGAACCCGACGGCCGCCTGGAAGATCACCTCGACCGCGCTGCCGACCAACTTCGCCCCCGGCTCGACGGGAGAACTCTTCCTGGTCGCCGAGAACCTCGGCGCCAAAGCCACCGAAGGCATGATCACTCTCACCGATGAGGTGCCCGGGCAGCTGGAAATCCTCAAAACGAAAAACCAAAAAGAAGAACTCGTGCCCAGCGTCGGCCTCGGGGGCAACGACCCCGGCCTGACGGAAGCCAGCTGCGAAGCCAGCGGGCAGACAGTCACCTGCACGACGCCGGGTCCGCTGCGCCCCGGCTACCACCTCGAAATGGGGATCGACGTCAAAGCGCCGCTCGCCCCCGGAGTCGAAGTCCAAACCAACGAAGCCACGATCAAAGGCGGCGGCGGCGAAGACGCCGCCACCGCCTCCCCGGTGGTGATCTCCCCCAACGTGGCCGGCTTTGACTTCATGCCCGGCACGGTCGGCCTCGACGGGCCCTTCACCGATCCCGACGGCGCCGCCACCACCCAGGCCGGCTCCCACCCCTACCAGCTCACCCTCGATATCGGCTTCCCGACCAAGTTCTCGGGCAGCTTCCTGGTCAGCGCCGATCACCTCCACGACGCCGCCATCGATCTGCCCCCCGGGGTGATCGCCGACCCCGCCGCCACCCCTGAGCTGTGCACCGAGGTCGAGCTGGTCGGCGAGGCCGGCTGCCCGGCCGCCTCCCAGGTCGGCATCATCAGCGCCCTGACCATCCCGGCCACCCCCCTAGCAGGAGCCTCCGCCCTCTACAACATGGTCCCCCCGCCCGGCGAGGCGGCGGTGTTCGGCGCCGACGCGCTCGGCATCGGCATCTACGTCCACGTCCTCGGCGAACTGAGAAGCGACAGCGACTACGGGCTGACGGGCTATGGGACCGAGATACCGGCCCTGCCCACCCACCCGATCTTCGGCTCCCGCGTCGATCTGTGGGGAGACCCCTCGGCCAAAAGCCACGACGGCATTCGCGGGCGCTGCGCGCCTCCCTCGGTCGAAGTGAAATCCTGCGAAGTGCCCGCCAACGACACGGCCCTCCTCACCCTGCCCGGCCGCTGCCCGGGCGAGCCGCTTCACTTCGGCGCTCGCGCGCATTCCTGGGAGGAGCCGAGCGCCCCGGCGGCGAGCGCGAGCTATGAGGGCGCCGACCTCGCCGGCACCCCCTCGGAGATCCAGGGATGCGATCAGCTCGAATTCGAGCCGGCGCTGAAAGTGCGCCCCTCCACCAACCTCGCCGACAGCCCCGCCGGCCTCGACGCCGAACTCAGCCAGCCCCAGGACTTCAGCCTGGAAGGCACTTCGCCCTCGCCGCTTCGCGACGCCCTCGTCACCCTGCCGCAGGGGCTCGTGGCGAACGCCTCCCAGGCCGACGGCCTCGAGGCCTGCTCGAGCGCACAGATCGGCCTGCTCTCGAAAGTGGGGGAAAGCCCGGTGCGGATCTCAAAGGCGCCTGAGAGCTGCCCCGACGCTTCCAAGCTCGGCACGCTCGAAGCCAAAACCCCGCTCTTGGCCCAGATCGACGAAGAAGACAACGTCGTCGAGGACGCAGAAGGCAACCCAGTGCCCCGCCCCGTGCACGGCAACGTCTTCCTCGCCAGGCCCTTCGACAACCCCTTCGACTCCCTGATCGCCATCTACATCGTGGTCGAAGACCCCCGCTCGGGGACGGTGGCAAAGCTCGCCGGCAAGGTCGAACCGGATCCCCTCAGCGGTCAGATCTCAACCCGCTTCACCGAAAACCCCCAGCTGCCCCTGGAAAACGTGCGCCTGCACTTCTTCAGTGGCTCCCGGGCGCCGCTTCAGACCCCGATCGCCTGCGGCTCCTACGCCACCACCTCGAGCCTCACTCCCTGGGCCGCCCCCGACCTTCCCGATGCCAGCCCCAGCGACGGCTTCGAAGTCAGCGCCACCCCCAGCGGCGACGCCTGCCCGCCCACCGAGGCCCAGGCGCCAAACGCACCCGCCTTCAGCGCCGGGACCCTCTCCGCGCAGGCAAAGGCCTTCGCCCCGATGGTCTTGAAGCTGAGCCGCGAGGACGGCTCCCAGCGGATCGCAAAGCTCGAGGCGACGCTGCCGCCGGGCCTGCTCGCCCGCCTCGCCGGCGTGGCGGAGTGCTCTGAGGCCCAGATCGCCGCCGCCAAGGCGCGCTCTGCCCCCGAAGAAGGAAAGCTCGAGCAGGCCGCCCCGAGCTGCCCGACCGCCTCAGAGCTCGGCAGCGTCGACGTCGGCGCCGGCGCCGGCCCATCCCCCCTTCACATCGCGGGCCGCGCCTACCTGGCCGGCCCCTACAAGGGCGCGCCGCTCTCGGTGGTGGTGATCACCCCGGCGATCGCCGGCCCCTTCGACCTCGGCGCGGTGGTGGTCAGAAGCGCCCTCTACGTCGACCCCACCACCGCCCAGGGCCGCGTCGTCTCCGATCCCTTCCCCTCGATCCTGCAGGGAATCCCCGCCGACGTGCGCTCGGTGGCGGTGCGAGTCGATCGCCCCAACTTCACGATCAACCCGACCTCCTGCGATCCGAAGAGCTTCCTCGCCATCGCCACCACGACCCTGGGCCAGTCCGCCTCGCTTTCCTCCCCCTTCCAACTCGGCGGCTGTGAGGCGCTCGGCTTCAAGCCCAAGCTCTCGCTGCGCCTCAGCGGACCCACCCACCGCGGCGCCCACCCGGCCTTCAAGGCCGTGCTCACCGCCCGCCCCGGCGATGCCAACATCGCCCGCACCTCGCTCGCCCTGCCCCATTCGGAGTTCATCGACCAGGCCCACTTCCGCACGATCTGCACCCGCGTGCAGTTCGCCGCAAACCAGTGCCCGGCGGGCTCGATCTACGGCCACGCCACCGCGACCAGCCCGCTGCTGGACTACGCCCTGGAGGGCCCGGTCTATCTGCGCTCCTCCTCCCACAAGCTGCCCGACGTCGTCGCCGCCCTCAAAGGCCCACCGAGCCAGCCAGTCGAGGTCGATCTCCTCGGCCGCGTCGACTCGATCAACGGCGGCATCCGCTTCACCTTCGAGAGCGTCCCCGACGCCCCGGTTACCAAGGCGGTCTTCACCGCCCAGGGGGGCCGCAAGGGCCTCTTTCAGAACTCGACCGACATCTGCCGCGGTGAGCACCGCGCGACGGTGAAGATGGACGCCCAAAACGGCAAGTTCCACGACACCCGCCCGCTGCTGCGGGTTCGCTGCCCGAAGAAAGGCGCCAAGGGCAAGTAAAAAGCTTTCAGAGCAGTCGATATCCCATTCCATCGAGCAATAGGAGCAAGGAGATATGCGAGAGC
>JASLIG010000050.1 GCA_030152805.1 Solirubrobacterales bacterium | reverse complement strand
GACCGAACGCCGCCTGGCGCTAGGTGGCTGGCTCGAGCGCTACAACTACCGCAGAAAGCACGGCTCCCTCGGCCATCGCCCGCCAGTTGCTCGTCTCAACGAGCTAATCGGGAACAACCTGGTTAGGAACTACATCTAGAGGTCGAGGGTCACTTCGGCCGGGCCGTCGGGACCGGGGATGGAGAGGATGAGGGGGCGGTTCTCCGAGGCCGCCGCGGGGAGTTCGAAGAGGACCAGCGAGCCCTCGATCGGGCCCTCTTGGGGAGTCGAGTCGGGGGTCGGGACCGGTTCCTGCGATTCGACTTCCCCGCCGGCAGGGAAGGCGTAGAGGCTTTCGCTGGGAATCGCGTCGAAGGTCTGGTCGCCGGCATCGGCGATCGAGAAGGAATCGGCGAGCTTCTGGTTCTCTTCGCTCTTGTTCTGCACTTCGAGGAAGACGCCGAAGTAGCTCGAGCCATTCTTGGGCGGCGCCTGACCGACCAGGTAGGCGGAGTCCTCGTTGTCATTGGGATTGAGGAAGCGCGAGAAGATCACCTGGTATTTGAGCTCGCCGAGCTCGACCACCTCGCCCTCGACCACTTCCTTCGAATCGCTCTCGTAGCCACAGGCCGAGATCGTCAGGGCAACCAGGATCAGTGCGGCAAACAGAGGCAGGACGAGTCGGGCGCGGCGGAGCATCGGCGGGCGAGAGCCTATAAGACCGGGCTCAGGGAATACCGGTCGCGTGCGGGTTGCCGCCGGCGACCGCGAGGCGTCCGGAGTCGAGCCGCCCGGACTCGAGCAGGTCGCGCAGCCGGCGCAGCGCCTCGCGCCAGCGCCGCTCGTAGGGAATCGACGCGGCGGAGAGCAGCTCGAGCCCGCGATCGACCGGATTCGCCGGCTCGGTCCAGTAGGAAACGCGCACGCTGGTCAGCGTGCCGGGACCCTCGGTCAGCTCCCAAAGCGTGGTCGAGGGGATGCGGTTGGCGCGCCCGCCGTGGCCCTGTTCGAGGATCCGATGCGGCGCCTCCAACTCGGCGATCGTCGTGTCCATCCAGACCCGCCGCGGCCGCACGTCGATGCGGAAGCGCGCGCCGGCACCGACGCCGGTCGGCTCGATCCGGGTCAGGTGGAAGTCACTGAGGAAGTGGTCGGTGAAGGCGGACCGGAGCGAGAGATCGGCGATCGCATCGAATGCACGCTGACGCGGCACGTCGATCTCGATTTCGGCGCTGATTGGGCCCATCGGGGGCGCGATTCTATGCCGCGGCTGGTTTCGCGGGCGCCTTCTGCGGGAAACCACTGATGCAGCGCCTCGCCCCGCCGAATAGCATTCCTCGCGGAGGCGCTGGGAAGGAGAGTCAGCTATCGCTACCAGCACCAGTCCCGGTATCGACGTCGAAGGCCTGGCCGCGGGCACCGTCCCCGGCTCGGGAACGTATTTCTGCGCGTCCTGCAGCTCGCAGCTCTCGTTGCGGGAGAACGACCAGCTGCCGGAGTGCCCGCGCTGCGGTGCCGCCGAGTACCAGCGGGACTCGATCTTCGAGGCAATGCAGGATCACGGCCAGACCGTCGAGCTGACGATGTCGGAAGCCAATGAGGCGCCCGATTGGCTCTCGATGGCGCGGGCGATGCTGACGCGGCCCGGCCGCTACATCGCTTACTGCGAGGAAGGCGGGGAAATCAAAGCCTTCCGGATCGAGCAGGGCTGGACCCGGATCGGTCGCAGCGCCGCCGCCAACATCCGCCTCGACGATCCAAGCGTCTCGCGGCGCCACGCGCTGATCGTCTCCGAGCAGCCAGATTCTCTGCGGGTGCTCGATGACCGCAGCCTCAACGGCGTCTTCCTCAACGGCGAGATCGTCGAATGGGGGCGGCTCGGCGACGGCGACGAACTGGCGATCGGCCGCTACCGCCTTTTCGCGCTGGAGAGGTAGCAGCCGGGCTTCGCGGAAATTCCGGCCTCGCACGCCCGTAGCATGGCGGGCGTGGATCGGTATCCCCCGCCAGGCGAGGTCTCGCCAGAGCCGCCGGAGGTGGCCGCCGAGCGCGCCCGCGAGCGCCTCCATCAGGAGATCGAGCGCGTGCGGGCGGGCGTCGAGGAGATGCTCGCCGAGCAGGAGAGCGGTGGCGTCGATGAAACCGCCCTGCGCCGGGAACTCGACGCCCTGCGCGAGGAGACCGACTTTCTCCTCAAGCGCCGAGTTCGCAAGACCGAGAAACGCCTCAACAAGCGCATCGACAAGGTAAGCGCCCGCACCGACGCGCTCGAAACACGCCTCGACCAGGTCGAGCAGGAGCGCCGACACGCCGAGTGGCGCATCCATACGAACACCGAGCAGATGCTGGACGGGTTGCTTCAGGAGATACGAGTGATCGCCGACCTTCTCACCCTGACCCGCTAAGAGGGCCGAGGGCCCCTCCGACGGAACCCGCCGCCGGCACGCCCGCAGGGATCGGATCGCAGTTGGCTCACAAGTTCCGCTGGAGGGGCCCTCGGCCCTCTATCCGGGTTCAGATCCCAGATGATCGGATCGGACGAAGTCTGGAAAGCCCATGCCACACGAAGCTTCTCCGACCTGGAGCTCTCCCAAGCTTCCTAGACACGGAGCGTCTCGATTGAGGATCCGCGCCCCCTGGTTGGGCGGGCGGGTGCCCCTCCGCTGGAATTACTACTCAGTCGAGATGCTCGGGTCGGCCTGCACCTTGTGGGGGACGACCATCATGAAATTGTCCGCCGCGTCCGCGGCCAGGCCGATGACCCGCTCCGCCTCTTCGTCCTGGCCGGTCGCCCTCAGTTCGTTGGCGTAGGCCCCGAGCAGGTCGTCGACGTCGAGTAGGCCCTCCGCGTCGAGCTCTTTCAGCTCGACCTTGGCGCCCTCGCCGAGCCGCCGCTCGATCGCCTCGGCGTCGATCCCGAAGGCGTTGTGGCGGACGTAGACGCGGCCGCCGGTCATGCCGGCGCAGGCCCAGGGGCCGAGGTCGCCGAGCACGATCGCCCGTCCCGAGGTCATGTACTCGAAGGCGAAACCCTTGGCGTTGGCGCGGTCGACGACGCAGCCGCGGCTGTCGTCGATGTCCTCCTCGGGCTCGCCGGCCAGCACCACGTCGGCGCCGGAGAGGCGGATGCAGAAGCGCGAGTCGGCCGATCCCTGCACGAAGAGGCGGCCGCGCTGGGCGCCGTAGGCAAAGGACTTGCCGACCGAGCCGTTGAGCCGCTGGCCCTTGGCGCCCACGCCCTTGAGCACGGCGACGCTGCCGCCCAGCATCCCCTTGCCGACGCCGTCCTGGGCGCCGCCCTCGACCCGGATCGCGACCCCGTAGGCATTGAAAGCGCCGAAGCCCTGGCCGGCGACCGAGCCGCCGTTGAACTCGAGGCTGGCGAGCACGTCGTCGTTTGACTCCGGCCCGTCTTCGAAGATCCGGGTGCGGGCGATCGCGCCGGCCAGCTCGGTTCCGAGCACGCGGTCGTTGGCGTCCGTGGCGCGGGGGAACTCGTTGCGGATCGTGCGCCCTGAGCAGATGTCGCCGGCGAGCGAGGCGATCTGCGCCGAGGCCTGCTTGGCCTCCATGCGGATCGGCCGCGCGGCGACGAGGCCGGCCTCGGCGCGCTCCTCGTTCTCGGCGGCGACAGGCAGGTCGAGCGGCTCGAGGTCGAGGAACTCCTCCAGCGGGGTGATCAGCGGCGCCAGGTCGATCGCGTCGTGGTGGGAGACCTGCTCGAGCAGGTCGTAGCGACCGACCAGGTCCTGGGCGCGCTCGTAGCCGAGCGAGGCGACGACCCGCTTGACCTCCTCGCCCATCGCCTGGAAGAAGCGGGCGCAGCTCTCGGCCGCGAGGTCGACCTCCTGCGGGGTGAACTTCTTCAGGCCGTGCTCCTGGGCCTGCTCGACCGTCTCGATCTGGGTGGCGATGCCGACGTGGCAGGTGTCGAGCTGGCAGCCGCGGCAGATCGTGCAGCCGAGGCTGACCATCGCCAGGGTGCCGAAGCCGATCCGGTTGGCGCCGAGGCAGTGCAGCTTGACGATGTCGTGAGCGTGGCGGTAGCCGCCGTCAGCCCAGATCTCGACCCGGTTGCGGATGCCGGCCTCCATCAGCGCCCGGTGTACGGCACGGGTGCCGATGTCCGACGGCAGGCCGACGTGGCGAAGGGCGTGCTGGCGGGCGGCGCCGGTGCCGCCCTCGAAGCCCGAGAGGGTGATGATGTCGGCGCCCGCCTTGGCGATGCCGAGGCCGATCGTGCCGATGTTCGGCACCACCGGCACCTTGACCGAGACGCGCACGTCGGGGTTGACCGTCTTCAGCTCGTCGATCAGCTCTGCCAGGTCCTCGATCGAGTAGAGGTCGTGGTTGTTGGAGGGCGAGATCAGGTCGGTGCCGGGCGCCGCGTTACGCGCGGCGGCGACCTTCTCGGAGACCTTCTTGCCGGGAAGGTGGCCGCCCTCGCCGGGCTTCGCCCCCTGGCCGATCTTGATCTCGGCCAGGTAGGAGGAGTTGAGCATCTCCGCCGAGACGCCGAAGCGGCCCGAGGCGACCTGCTGGCCGCGCCACTTGCGGTAGTGCCCGTACATGTCGCGGATCTCGCCACCCTCGCCGTTGACGCAGAG
>JASLIG010000026.1 GCA_030152805.1 Solirubrobacterales bacterium | reverse complement strand
AGCTCATGAGGTGGATCGCCGGCAGGTAGGGCTTGCACTGCACGCCGCGAACGCGCAGCGCGTGCACGACCTCGTCGCGGTCGCGTCCGCGCGGGACCTGGACGACGAACACGAACCAGCCGCGGCGGTCGCCGCCGGCGTCGGCGCACGGCAGGCCGAGGCCCTCGATGCCGGCCAGCGCCGCGCGATACCACCCGGCTACCCGCGCGCGGTCGGCGAGCATCGCGTCCAGGCGCCGCAGCTGGACGATGCCGATCGCGCACGCGATGTCGGTCAGGCGGTAGTTGAAGCCGAGGCGATCGTGGTCGAGCCAGCCCATGTCCGGGGAGCGGCCCTGGTTGCGCTCGGAGTCGATGCGCGCCTTGATCGCCGCGTCGCCCACCGTGACCATCCCGCCCTCGCCGGTGGTCAGCTGCTTGTTGGCGTAGAAGCCGAAGGCGGCGAGGTTGCCGCGGGCGCCGACGCGAGTCCCGTCCGAGTCGACGGCCCCCAGCGCCTCGCAGGCGTCCTCGAGGATCCCGAGGCCGTGCCGGGACGCGGTCGCCTCGAGCTCGGCCATCGCGGCCGGGTAGCCGAAGATGTGGACCGGCAGGATCCCGGAGGTTCGCTCGTTGACCGCCGCCGCCGCCGCGGCGGGGTCGAGGTCGAGGGTCTCGGGATCGACGTCGCAGAAGGTCGGGGTCACTCCCTCATAGAGCAGGCAGTTGGCGGAGGCGACGAAGCTGAGCGGGCTGGTCACGACCTCGTCTCCCTCGGCTGGGGCGAGGGGGACGAGGTCCTGACCAGTCCCTTCAGCTTCGTCGCCTCCGCCAACTGCCTGCTGTACGAGGGCGTGCGCCCGGTCTTCTGCGACGTTGACCCCGAGACGCTCGACCTCGATCCAAGCGCGGCCGCGGCGGCCGTCGGCGAGCGCACCGTCGGGATCCTTCCCGTCCACATCTTCGGCTACCCGGCGGCGATGCCGGAGCTGGAGAAACTGGCCGGTGAGCGCGGCCTCGGCATCCTCGAGGACGCCTGCGAGGCGCTCGGCGCCGTCGACTCCGAGGGTCGCAAGGTGGGTGCTCGCGGCAACCTCGCCACCTTCGCCTTCTACGCCAACAAGCAGATGACCACTGGGGAGGGGGGGATGGTCGTGCCGGCGGACCCGGCCGGTGCCGCCCGCCTGCGCAGCGAGCGCAACCAGGGCCGCGCCGCCGACATGGGCTGGCTCGATCACGGCGGCCTCGGTTTCAACTACCGCCTCTCCGATGTCGCCGCCGCGCTCGGCGTCGCACAGCTGGAGAAGCTCGACGCGATGCTCGCCGATCGGGCTCGCGTCGCTGGGCTCTACGAGGAGCGGCTCGTCGGCATCGAAGGAGTCCGGGCTCCGAGTGCGGGTCGCGGCGAGGAGCGGCGCAGTTGGTTCGTCTACACCGTCGCGCTCCCCGAGGGCAGCGATCGCGATGCGACGATCGCCCGCCTCGCCGAGCGCGGAATCGCCGGCAAGGCCTACCTGCCCTGCATACACCTCTTTCCCCACCTGCGAGAGCTCGGCTACCGCGAGGGCCAGTTCCCGGTCGCCGAAGCTGCCTCGGCGCGCTCGCTGGCGCTGCCCTTCTTCCCCGCGATGAGCGAGTCTCAGGTGACGCGCGTATGCGAGGCTCTCGCCGAGTCGATCCACTGATGTCGCGCTTCCGCAAAGATCCCGACCCCCGCTTCTGGCGGATCAACCGCTCGATCGAGTTCGATTGGCGGCTGGCGCCCTACGACATCGACCAGTCGCAGGCGCACGCCCGCGGGCTGCGCGAGGTCGGCGTGCTGACCGACGAGGAGTTGGAACAAATCGACGCCGGGCTGGAGCGCGTGCGAGCCCGCATGGGCGAGCACGGCTTCCAGTTCGAGGACGCCGACGAGGACATCCACATGGCGGTCGAGCGGCTGCTCGGCGAGGAGATCGGCCCGCTCGCCGGCAAGCTGCACACCGGGCGCTCGCGCAACGACCAGGTGGCCACCGACGTGGCGATGGTCGTGCAGGCCCACTCGCTGCGGGCGATCGAGCTCGCCGGGGCGGCGATGGAGCGGCTGCTGGAGCTCGCTGAGCGCCACCGCGAGTGGCCGATGCCCGGCTACACGCACCTGCAGCGCGCTCAGCCGGTCTACCTCGGCCATCACCTGCTCGCCTACTTCTGGATGCTCGCCCGCGACGTGCTGCGCTTCCAGTTCGCGCTCGACAGCGCCTCGGTGATGCCGCTCGGCTCCGGCGCGCTGGCCGGCGTCAACTGGGAGATCGACCGCAACGCGGTCGCCGACGACCTCGGCTTCGAGCACGTCAGCCACAACTCGATCGACGGCGCCTCCAACCGCGACTTCGTCCTCGACTACCTGGCCGCCGCCTCGACCTGCGCGATGCACCTCTCCCGCCTCGGCTCGGAGATCGTCATCTGGAGCTCCTCGGAGTTCGGCTTCTGCCAGCTCGACGAGTCTTTCTCCTCGGGTTCGAGCATCATGCCCCAGAAGGTGAACCCGGACTCCGCCGAGCTGCTGCGCGCCAAGAGTCCGCGCGTCGCCGCCAGCCTCGGCTCGCTGCTGGGCACGATGCACGCGCTGCCGCTCACCTACGGCAAGGACATGCAAGAGGACAAGGAGCCGCTGTTCGACGCGATCGACACGATCGAGTCCTGCCTCGACGCGGTCGAGGGGATGCTGACCGGGATCGAGTTCGACCGCGAGCAGCTCGAGGCCGCCTCCGGCGACGAGATGCTCGCCGCAACCGAGGTCGCCGATCTGCTCGTGCGCCGCGGCGTGCCCTTCCGCGAGGCGCACGGCATCGTCGGTGGCCTCGTCCGCGACGCGGTCGAGCGGGGCGTGGCGCTCTCCGAACTGAGTGAGGAAGAGTTGCGGGCGCGCTCCGAGCACCTCGACGGCTCCTTCTACGAGGTGCTGCGGCGCAGCAGCTGGCTCGAGTCGAAGCGGATCGAGGGCGGCACCGCCTCGGCGGCGCTCGCCGTGCAGATCGAGCAAGCGGGAGAGGCCCTCGCCGCGGTCAAGGCGAGGGCGCTCGAAGAGCGATCGTGAGGGCCGCGCCGCGGCTCGCGGGCGAACGTCTCGAAGCGGATTTCTTCAACCGCTCGGTCCACCTTGTCGCCCGTGAGCTGATCGGCTGCCGGCTCTTCTTCGACGGGGTCGGCGGGACGATCGTGGAGACGGAGTCCTACGAGCGCGACGATCCGGCCTGTCACGCCTACGTCGGTCTCACCGATCGCACCGAGGTCCTCTTCGGCCCGCCGGGCCGCGCCTACGTCTATCTCTCCTACGGCATCCACAACCTGCTCAACTTCGTCTCCGAACCCGAGGGCGAGGCCGCGGCGGCCCTGATCCGGGCACTCGAACCGACCGCCGGGATCGAGCGGATGCGGGAACGCCGCGGGCTCAGCGCCGAGCGCGATCTCTGCTCGGGTCCCGGCAAGCTGACCGAGGCGCTCGGCATCGGCCTCGCCGAGAACGGCGCCGATCTCGCCGTCGACCCGTTCCTGCTGCTGCCGCCCGATCCCGGCTGGGAGGGCGAGGTGATAACGGGACCGCGCATCGGCATCACCAAAGCGGTCGAGCGACCCTGGCGCTTCGCCGCCGCCGGCAGCCCCTTCATGTCGAAGCCGGTTATCCGGCCGTGACGCCGCCGCCGGCCGCGGGGGCCGCCGGTTCGCTTGGAGCCGGTTCCGCCGGTTCGGCGGCTTCCGGCGCTTCTTCGGGCACGGCCGGTTCGCTCGGGGTCGATTCTTCCGGCGCCACTTCGACTTCACCCGATTCTTCCGGCGGCGTGTAGGTCGAGCCCGACCCCGCGGACGAGGACCCGGAGCGGCGCTTGCCTTCCTGCGCTTCGGCTGCTCGTTCGGCCTTGATGTCCTGCCAGGCGGAGATCACGCTGGCCCAGATCAGCGCCGGGAAGGTGCCGCCCATCACCGGCCCGCCGTTGTAGAGGGTCGTCATCGGCGTGGTCGAGTCGGCGTAGCCGACCCAGACGCAGGCCGTGACTTCTTCGGTCGCGCCGCAGAACCAGGCGTCGCCGTTGTTCTCGGTGGTGCCGGTCTTCCCCCACTGCCCGGCGGCACCGATGTTGGCGTGGACGCCGGTGCCGCTGCTGACCACGGTTTCGAGGATGCTCTTCGCGGTCAGCGCGGTGCTTTCGGAGATCACCTGTTCGTGGGTGGAGTCGTTGTCGCCGTCCTTGATCGTCTGGCCGCCCTGGTCTTTGACCTCGGTGTAGGCGACGGGGCTGTCGCCCGGCACTGGGGCCAGCGTGCCGCTGACCCGGTCGCCGTCGTTTGCGATCGTCATGTAGGCGTAGGTCCACCCGATCGGCGTTGCGCCTTCCTTCAGCCCACCCAGAACCATCGCCGGGTTGGTCGAGATCGGGTCGCTGTAGCCCATCTTGTGGATCGTCGCCGCGATCGAGCGGGTGCGATCCTGGATCGTCTTCCCCTTCAGGCCTTCGAGGCCGAGCTGGGCGTAGATCGAGTTGTCCGAGTAGGTGGTCGCGCAGACGATGTCGCAGGAGCCGAGGTAGGAGTCCTCGTCGTTGTGGACGACGAAGACTTCCTTGCCGTGCTTGCCGAAATGGAATTCCTGGGGCGCCGATTCGTAGGTCGTGTAGGGAGAGATCCCCTCTTCCAGGGCGGTGATCAAGGTGAAGGGCTTGATCGACGAGCCCGGCTGACGGTGCCCGAGCGTCGCCAGGTTGAACGGCTTGGTGTCGAAGTCCGGTCCGCCGACCATCGCCTTGACGCCGGCGTTGTGGTTATCGAGGACGACGACCGAGGCGGTCGGCGGCAGGTAGCCGAGGTACGAGTTCACCGCTTCTTCGGCCGCCCCCTGGAGGCGCAGGTCGATCGTCGTCTTCACA
>JASLIG010000013.1 GCA_030152805.1 Solirubrobacterales bacterium | reverse complement strand
GTGGGGATGGCGTTCGGCCCGGCGGCGGGGCTGGAGCTGCTCGACGAGCTCGCCGGCGAGCAGCTGCTCGCCGGGTACCACCTGCTGCCGGCGGCACGGGGCGAGTTGCTCGCGCGGCTTGGTCGCGAGGAAGAGGCGGGGATGGAGTTCGCCCGCGCGGCGGCGATGAGCGGCAACCCGCGTGAGCGCGAGCTGCTGCAGGCGCGGGCCGAGGGGCGCCGCCGATCGTCGCCGTGACCATCTCGCCTTGTGGCTGCGGCGGGAATTGGTAGACGTTCACCGCATCGTTTTGATCCCCCGTCTACATGAGCGCTTCCCGGCCCTGGCCGAGACCCTTCCCCACCTGGCGCTGTCCGAGCGCCCGACGCCCGTCCGCGAGCTGGCTGGCCTCGGCATCTGGGTGAAGGAAGACGGCGCCTTCGGCTCGGGCGGCTGGGGGGGCAACAAGGTGCGCAAGCTCGAGTGGCTGATCCCCGACGCCAAGCGCCGGGGTCGCCGCTCGATCCTCACCTTCGGCGGCCTCGGCACGAACTGGGGGCTGGCGACCGCGCTCTACGCTCGCGAACACGGGATCGAGACCGCGCTGGCGCTCGTCGACCAGCCGATCGACGACCACGTCAACGCCCAGCTCGCCCGGCTCGACGCCTCGGGGGCGCGCATCTACCGCACCCACACGAAGGTGCGCACGGTGGCGATGCTGCCGTGGCTGCTCGCCCGCAATGCACGCGGTGCCCGACCGCCGTACCTGCTGCCGGCCGGCGGTTCCTCGCCGATGGGGGCGCTCGGCTATGTCGAGGCGGCGTTGGAGATCGCCGCCCAGGTCGAGGACGGCTCGCTGCCCGAGCCGGCGCATGTCGTCGTCCCGGTCGGCACCGGCGGTACCGCGGCCGGCCTGGCACTCGGCCTCCAGCTCGCCGACTTGCGCACCCGCGTCGTCGGGGTGGTGGTCAACGACCAGCTTCGCCTCGATGCACCGGTGTTCGCCCGTCTCGCACGGCGCACCGCCACCTTGCTGGAGCGCCGTGGAGCCCGCCTCGGCCGGCTCCGACTCGAGCCGGAGATGCTCGACTTGACCAGCGACCAGATCGGAGCTGGCTACGGCCACCCCACCGAGGCCGCCACGCGCGCCGCCGCCCTTGCCGCCGAGGAGCGGCTCTCGCTCGATCCCGTCTACACCGCGAAGGCGGTGGCCGGCCTGCTGGCGCTGCACGCAGAGGGCCGCCTTCGCGACCCGGTGCTGTTCGTGCATACCGACGGGCCGCGTTAGTCAAAGGCCCCTCGTAGAGCCGCCTGCTCTACCTGTCTTCGCCGAATTCGCAATGCGCAGCCGGGTTTCCGATACATGCCCGCAAGCTTAGGACCCGCCAACGGAAGACGGCCGGGGTCCGGTCGACCTGTCCCTGCGGGTCGATGGCTCGAGCCTGGAACGTGTGCTTTCCCAGCGCGACTTTCTTCGTGTACGGGGAGGTGCAAGCGCGGAAAGGCCCGCCGTCGAGCCTGCATTCGAAGCGCGACCCGGGCTCGCTGGAGCCGAAGGGAAGCTCTGCGATTCGTCCCGGAGTTCGCTTCAGCAGGTGTTCCCCGAGCACGGTGACCGGGACCGGGTTGGCTTTGGGAGCGGGGGACCCGAGCTCGTCAGCCCCGATATCCGGCAGCCCGCCCATTGTTCGCGGCTGTTTGTCGATGTCGAGCGTGTCGCTGGCGCCATCGATCGCGCCTCTGTCGATCGTCGGCGAGCCGGGCAGCTGATGGAAGTTGTCGGCCGCGAGCAGCGGTAGCGCCCTGATGTTGCCGTTGGTTCCGGGTGGGGTGACCGAGACCGTGCCGCCATGCACGGCTTCGGTTTCGACCGTCGCGTAGCTGGAGGCCTGGAGCTCGATCCTGACGTCCGCCCCCCGGCCTTTGTTGAGCGGCCGGGCATTGGCTACCACGTCCTTCATCTCCCCCTTGACCAGCACCCCGACCCCGCCGATCGTGGCCGTCACCCCTCTTTTGAAGGCGGAGTAGGTGAATTCCATCCCGACCGAGCCGGGCCCGGTGGCGATCAAGGTGCTGTTGCGGATGACGCCCACGTGCGTCCCCTTGGTGGCGACGTTGACGCCGATTGCCGAGCCCGCGCCGGAGCTGAGGCAGGCGCTGCTGCGGATGGTCCCTGACAAGAACTCGCACGCGAATGTGCCACTAGCGACCGAGCGGGCGATCACCCGGTCCATGGTTCCTCCTGAAACCCCGATCGCCGACCCATACCCCGACTGATTGCGGATTTCCACATCCGCGACTTCTGCCGCCGTGGGGACGTAGAAGGCACCGTAGCCGGTTTCGTTTGCCCGGACGATGATGACCGGCCTCGTTTTACCTGGTTCCCCTCGAACGGTGACACCAGCGGGTAGAATCACGGAGGGGATGTAGCCGAATTCCCCTTCGAGCTCCGCGTAGTAGGTACCGGGCGCGAGTTCGACCACATCTCCTGCCTCGATTGTCGAGCCCGGCGCGTTCTTGTCGGCGGCGGTGTACACGGAGCAGGGCTTGCCGGGATCGGCGCACGGATCGGCGCCCGTTCCGCCCGGTGCTGCGTAACGGGTCGCGGCGGTGGCCGCAGGAGCGATCAGGATAGACAGCGCAAGTGCCAGCGTGAGAACCCTGCCCGTTCTCCGCACCATGGGTTGAAGGCTAGTGCCAGGAGGCCCAGAACGCCCGCTTGGCTCAGCCGCACTGCGGGTCTACAATCTCAACGACTGCAAAAACCGAGTGTTTGCGGTCGCCAGGGAAGCGGGGAGATTGACCTCGAAGTGCACCGGGACAGCTAGGTAGGTGAGCCCTCTGTCAGGCAATAGACAAGGTGAGAAGAAGCGACTGCTTCGACCCTGGAGCTCCCCCACGCGCGGTGCGGCCGAGGTATGCGTGATTGGCCTTGTCCTTCTTGGTCTCTGTTCGCCGCCCGCCCCGGCGGCGGTCACGCGCTCGGGCACTCTCCGCGCGACCGTCGTCGACAACTTCCGGACCGGCGAATCCAACACGCGGTACACGCTGGTGTCCGGAGAGCAGGAGACCGTCGTGCGGCCGACCGAGCTGGCGGCGGAACCGGGAGATCGGGTCGTGGTCACGGGAGAGGTGCGTGACGACCGGCTGGTGGGCGCGGTCAAGGCGACGGCTGGAGACCAGACGGCGGCGATTCCGGCGGGACCGCGCAAGACCGCGGTGCTCCTGATCAACCCCTCGGGCGGAGGCGCTGGGCCCTGGTCGCAGGAATCGGCTCGCTCGGAGGTCTTCACCGGGACCAATTCCGCCAGCGCCTTCTACCAGGAGGAGTCCTACGGGGCGATCTCCCTGACCGGCAAGCTGCGCGAAGACGGCGACGTGTTCGGCTGGTTCAACCTCAACACGTCGACCGCCGGCTGTCCGTTCATGGAATGGCAGAGCAAGGCCAAAGAAGCCGCGGCCGACGCCGGGATCGACCTCAGCGGCTACCAGCAGCTGATCTACATGATGCCCTTCCTGGGCCTTCAGGGCCCCTGCAAATGGTTTGGAGTCGCGGGCCTCAACTCGAACTGGGTGATGATCAACGGGGACTTCGGGGTCAAAATCGTCACCCACGAGCTGGGCCACGATTTCGGCCTCCTCCACGCCGGCAGCCTGACCTGCACCTCCGGCGGGGTCAGGGTCCAGATCAGCGACGACTGCACCAGCGTCGAATACGGAGACCCCTTCGACACGATGGGCAGCACCGCCGCTCGCCACAGCAGCGGCTGGAACCTGGCCAAGCTCGGCATCATCGCTCCGGAAAACGTCGAGACGATCGAAGCCTCCGGGACCTACTCGATGCGCTCCGCGCTTCACCCCACGGCCGAACCGACGACCCTGCGCATCCCACACGAAAGGGGCTTTGGCGGAGAAATCACCTCCTGGTACTACCTCGAGGTGAGAGAGCAGGGCGGCGTCTTCGAGAACGTCAACGACGCCACCATGACGGGTGTTTCGATCCGGATCGCGCCGAACCCGGACCTCGGGCCGGAGACGCTGTTGCTCGACGCAAACCCCGCAACCTCGACGTTCGACGATGCGCCGCTTGGGGTGGGCCAGACCTTCGACAGCGGCGGACCGGTACAGATCAAAACTCTCTCGGCCGGCGGAGGGAAAGCGACCGTGTCGATCGAGCTCGACGAAGAAGCGCCCACCGCTCCAAGTGACCTTACGGCGAGCGGTGGCGTCAGCGGCGTGCAGCTGGAATGGGGGGCGAGCAGCGACAACCTCGGCGTCGACCGCTACCTCGTCTTCCGTGACGGCAGCCTCGTCGACAGGCCCACAGGCACCAGCTTCTTCGACTCCTCCGCCTCGGTCGGCGAGCACGAATACGTCGTCTACGCGGAGGACGGGAACTGGAACCGGAGCGCTGCATCGAATACGGCGGTGGGGACGGTCGAAGCCGACGAAGAGGCGCCAAGCGCCCCCACCGGGCTCACTGCAACCGTGGAGCTGGAAGGCATACAGCTGGAATGGGAAGCGAGCAGCGACAACCTCGGCGTCGAACGCTACCTCGTCTTCCGTAACGGCAAGGAGACCGGGACCGCCTTTAATGACAACTTCCTCGATCCGCTCGCCCCCGCCGGCGAGCTCGAATACGTCCTCTACGCCGAAGACGCGGCGGGAAACCTCAGCGGCGCATCGGCACCGGCGTCTCTGACGGTTCCGGCGATCTTCGGGCCAGTCTGTGAAGGGGGAGCATGCAGCGACGAGGTTCGCTATACGGGGACGACGACGGCGTGGACGGTGCCTCCCGGCGTGCAGAAAGCCGACTTCACCGTCGAAGGCGCCCGCGGCGGCAGCTTCGGCTCCAACTTTGGCGCCCGGGTCGAAGCGACGCTCGGCTCCCTGACGCCTGGCGAGGCGGCGACGCTGAGCCTCGGTGGCGTCGGCGAGGCCTACTCCGACGGGGGCGAGGGCGGCTTCGGCGGCGGCGGGAACGGCACCCTCGGCGGCGGTGGCGGCGGCTTCAGCTCGGTCACGCTCGACTCGACGCTGATGCTGCTCGCCGGGGGTGGTGGCGGTGGTGGCACGAGCGGAAGCAACCCGATCAGCGAAATGCAGCCACGCGGGGGCAGCGGCGGATACGGGGGAGAGCTGGGCGGTGTCGGGAGCAACGGCGGCCCGACCGATGCGCTGGGGGCGACGCTGGGCAAAGGCGTGGGTGGTACATCGGGCGGCAACGGCGGGCTCGGCGGCGCCGGCGGCGAGGTGAGCGGAGCCAGCACCTGCGGCGGCGGCGCGAGCGCCGGCGGAGAAGGAGCCGCCGGGGGGAGCCTCAGCGGCGGTGGCGGCGCCCCCGGCGCGGGTGGCGGCGGTGGCGGCGGCTACGTCGGCGGAGGCCAGGGCGGCGGCGGTGCCGGCGACGCCTGCGGAGATGCGGCGGGCGCCGGCGGCGGGGGCGGCGGGTCCAGCTATGCCGCACCCGGGCTCTCTGCCACGTTCGACGCCGGCACCCGCAGCGGCAACGGGAAGGCGTCGATCTCCTACCCGAACCCGGTCAAAGCCGTGACCCACAAATACACGACGACGCCGGATCAGGAGCTAGCCGTGGCGGCGGCATCCGGAGTGCTCTCCGGCGTCTCCGGGCCGAGTGGCGTCCAGCTCTCGGCAAGCGTGGCCACCCCGCCCGCACACGGCTCCCTGACGATGGCAGGCGACGGCTCGTTCACCTACACGCCCGCTCCCGGCTACTCCGGCGCAGACTCCTTCATGTACCAGGCCACCGACCCCTCGGGGGACTATGCGACCGCTCAGGTGACCCTGAGGGTCGCGGCGCCCCCGTCGGCCTCGATCTCCACGCCGGCGGGGGGCGGGACCTACACCGTGGGACAGTCGGTGCCGACCGGCTTCTCGTGCAGCGAGGGGGCGGGCGGGACCGGTCTCTCCTCCTGCAACGACTCGACCGGAACCAAAACCGCAAGCGGAGGCGTCGGTCACTTGGACACCTCCACGGTGGGAACCCACACCTACACGGTGACGGCTGTCTCCAAAGGTGGTCTGATGGACAGCGCGTCGATCGAGTACACGGTCGTGCCGGTGCCGGAGCCGAAACGCCCAGGAGAGCCTCCGCCGGGTCCTGAAGTGCCGCCGCTCAGGATCAATCTCTCCCTCGGCGTTGAGGTGGAGTCGCTGCGCGAGCTGCTTCGGACCGGCAAGCTGGTCCTTACCGCGAGGGTGAACGAGGCGGCGAAGGTGGCGCTGGTCGGCAGGGCGAAGCTCGATGTCCGCAGCCACCGCGCGGTGCGGACGAGGCTCGTCGAAGTGTTCGAGGGCAAGACGATCGGCTTTGACGGGCCGGGCAAGAAGGAGGCGACGCTGACGCTGTCGCGGCAGGGGCGCGAAGTTCTTCGACGCCAGCCTAAGTCGAGACTCGTGATCGTCGGCGAAGCGACCGACGAAGCCGGCGAGGCGGCGAAGAGGACAGTGGCGCTGACCCTGCGGCGGTGAGCGCGGCTGGGAACTGCCGATTTGCCTCGCACCTTGGGCCGACCTCTCCTATGCTGAGGGCCGGGGGGACCATGCGGAGGCCACGGATCAAGCGGACGACCGAGCGGATAGAGATGCCCGACGGGGACGTCTACCTGATGTGGCCCAGCGCGGGAGCCGAGATCAGGATTGAGAAGCCCGACGAAAAGGAACGGCGGCTGCTCGCGGCGATGGACGGCGAGCACCCGCTCGAGCAGTTACACGAAGAATTCGGCAGCAAAGCGGTGGACGACGCGATCTCACAGCTGCAGCAACTCAATGCGGTGGAGGACGCTGCCGACGACGACCGGCTGGCGCCAGGCGAGCTCGAGCGCTTCGACCGCCAGCTCCGTTACTTCAGTGACATCGGGGGCGGGCTCACGCCGGCGGAATGCCAGGAGAGATTGCGCGAGGCGAAAGTCGCCGTGCTCGGTGTCGGCGGTCTCGGCTGCTGGTCGGCACTGTCACTCGCCTGTACCGGCGTCGGCGAGATGTGGCTGATCGACGGCGATGAGGTCGAGATCAGCAACCTCAACCGGCAGATCATCTACACCGAGGCTGACCTCGGCCTGCCCAAGGTGGAGTGTGCCGAGGGGAGACTGCGAGCCTTCAACTCGAAGATGCGGGTGACCAGCGAGGTCCGCCGCCTCGAGAGCCAGGCCGACGTCGCCGAATTCATCTCCGGCTCGGACGTGGTTATCAACGCCGCCGACTGGCCGGCGCACGACATTGAGCCATGGTGCAACGCGGCCTGCTTCGAGGCCCGTATCCCGTACATCTCGATGAGCCACTTCCCACCGCTCGCTCGCGTGGGGCCTCTC
This sequence comes from Solirubrobacterales bacterium, assembly GCA_030152805.1. Classification (GTDB taxonomy): domain Bacteria; phylum Actinomycetota; class Thermoleophilia; order Solirubrobacterales; family 70-9; genus VRUE01. Next base: position 17,968 of record JASLIG010000013.1, on the reverse strand, counting down.
TATGTGCCCGGCGAGACCGGCTGCTACGCCTGCCAAGAGGCCGAATACCGCCGCGAGTATCCGCTCTTCGACACGGTGATCGAGCGACGGCGGGGGAGACCGAGCCCGGCAGCGAACCTGGGCCCGGCCTGCGGGTTGATCGGCGGCCATGTCGGGCTCGACGTGATGCACCTGCTGACCGGACTTTCCAAGCCCTCGACGCACGGCGTCGCGCACATCTACGACCTGCAGACGATGGAGGTCAAACAGGAGCCGGTGGTGCCGGAGCCTGACTGCCCGGTCTGCGGGGAAATGGAGCCGCAGCCGCGGCGACGGCACGGGGAAGAGGGAATTCCGAAAACGTGACGGAGAGAGGGAGGCCGGACGCTTGTCCGGCCTCCCGTGCGACTAAGTCGACTTGGTCGAAGAAATAGCTGGGTACGAAATCTTGCTGGTTGAAATCCTCACGGTTTACCTCCTCTCCGCGGTCTCGATTGATATGCCGATTGGATCGTCGAGAAGGTGTCGTGATGCTCGCACTGCGTCGTGCGACTCTCCCGCGTCGTCGCCCTTCGCCGCGATGTAGACGATCTTGTAGTGATGGCCTTCATCGGGTGGTTCGGAGAGGACGACCTCACCGTCGACCTCCTCCATGCCCAGGGCGGCACGGCATTCGAGACCTGAGGCCGTCATCGCTTCGCGCACTTCGAGTTGGGAGCGGAAGCGATGGCGGTGGACGATGGTCTCCACATCGTTTCCTTCTATGCGAACCTCATATATCGACGGCTCCACTTCGCCGACGGCACTCCAGGTCCAGCGCCGGCCGTCGTGTTCCACCGTCCTGCTCCCGCCGGCCCAGGATCCCTCTCCCTCGTATGAGGCCCTCGAGTTGGTGTCGAAGAGGACTAGGCCACCCTCGGCGAGATTCGCGCGCATCCGGCCCAGGGCAAGCTGCAGATCGTGGTCGCCGAGCAGGTAGTTGACGGAGTCATTGAGTGAGAGCACGAGCTCGAACTCGCCGTAGATCGGCAGCTCCCGCATGTCTGCCACATCGACCTCGACCTTGCCGTCGCCCTCTTGATGGGCTCGCTCGAGCATTGAGGGGGAGAGGTCGCAGCCGCGGACCTGCCAGCCCCGGCGCAGTAGGGGAGCGAACGCGCGGCCCGTGCCGCAACCGACGTCGAGCACCCGGTCGTGCTTGAGCCCGTGCCTTTCGAGTTCCGGCAGCAGCACCTGCCCGAGCCATATCTCGTAATTGTTTTGATGGTTGAACGCGTTGTAGATAGGCGCAAACGACTCATAGGCATCTAGCGCCGACGCTCCCTCCACGCGCCGCAGTCTAGTGGGGGCCGAAACTCAATCCGACGGGACGACTAGCCGCAGCCGGCCTCGACGATGCAGACCACGCCCGCGCCCGGATCGCCGCGAACGTCCACGGCCGCCGGATGCCTATCTCCCCGGTGCAGCCGGGCTTCCTCGAAGCCGGCGCTGCGCAACGCCGCCTCGGCCGCGGCCTCGTCGCCGCGATAGGCGTGGACCTTCCCGCGCACGAAGGCGCCGAGGATCACGTCGAAGGCCCGCTCGGGGAGCCCCCGGTCCCGTCTCGCAAAACGCAGGTCCGAGAGGTAGACGCCCTTGTCGAACCGCCCGAGTGCCGTGGCGAGCCGGGCCCACAGCGCGTTTACGGTGTCGTCGTCCAGGTAGGTCAGCAGGCCCTCGGTGACGATCACCAGTCCCTCGGCCGGATCCAGGGGCTCGACAAGAGCCTCGAGGCTGCCCGGCCCACCCTCTTGGAGGACGTCCAAGTCGACCACGCGATGGCGGTCCGTCAAGGACTCCATCCGGGCCAGCGCCTCGCGCTTTCGCTGTGCCATCCCCGGCAGGTCCGCCTCGATATAGGTAAGCCGCTCGCCGAACTGCTCGGTGAACCGCCAGCCCCTGGGAGACATCCCGCAGGCGACCTCGACCACCTGGCTTATGCCGCCGCGAATCAGGTCGTCGAGGATCGAGTCGATGATTCGGTGACGAGCGAGGAGCAGCCCCTCCAGCGTCGGCCCGCCGAGCGTCTTGCTTGCCGCGAGAGGCAAGGCGAACCCGCGATGAAGCATCCGTCCCTGCCATGTCGCAAGCCGAGGATGCGAGAGGCCGTTCCGGACCCAGGTCTCTCCGGTGTAATGAGCCGTCGGCGAAACCGCCCCCGATCCTTCGCTTCCGGTCACAGAGGTCATTCTGAAGCTCCGAGGTGTCGATCTCGAGGGTCCCCGTTCGTCTAAGGGGGTAAAGGCGGGAATATCGGGCACACCGAGCTTCCGCGAAGACGACCGAAAGGACAGCGAGATGAGAGTGATGGCGATCGTGAAGGCGTCGAAGGACTCCGAGGCCGGCGTGATGCCGAGCGAGGAGCTGCTCGCCGCGATGGGCAAGTTCAACGAGGAGATGGTCGAGGCTGGGGTGCTGCAGGCCGGGGAGGGCCTCCAGCCAACCTCGAAGGGTGCCCGGGTCAGCTTCGGTGGCGCCGGTGAGCGGACCGTGATCGACGGGCCGTTTGCCGAGACCAAGGAGCTGATCGCCGGCTACTGGTTGATGCAGGTCGACTCCTTCGAGGACGCGGTGGAGTGGATCAAGCGCTGCCCCAACCCGCACGACGAGCCGGGCGAGATCGAAATCCGCCAGATCTTCGAGGCGGAGGACTTCGGCGAGGAGTTCACGCCGGAGTTGCGCGAGCAGGAGGAGCGCATCCGGGCGCAGGCGGAGCAGAACCAGTAGGTGCCCGCGGTGGCTTCCAGCTCCTGCCCCGTCGGCGCGGTCAGTCGCAGCCGTTCGGCCAGGCGTTGGGAGCCATCGCGGCGCCGCGCGCCGCGGTGATCGCCGGGGTGGCGGCGACCGCGTCGGCGTCGGCACGGCCGATCCTGGCCCGCAACGACCGGGCCTGGGGAGTGGAGGCGGTGGCCCTTGCCTCGCGGGGCCCGGCGAAGGGATGGCGCGCGGCCTCGACGAGCCGGATCAGCGCCCTGGGGCCGCCGTACGCTCGCAGGGTCCGCTCCAGCGAGTAGATCGGCAGATCGCGGGCGCCGAGCGTGGCCGCCAGGCGGACGTCGCGGACGAGGCTCGAGAGGTGTCGGTACCCGCCCCGGCCGGCGCTGCCGAGCGTGACCTGGCCGACGTCGCCGAACTCACGCCGGGCCGAGCGGAGGTAGGAAGAGACGATCCCGGGCCCCGGATCGTGCCCGGCGTAGTAGGCGAAGGCGCTGCGGTAGGCCTGGAAGAAGAGCTCGTGCCAGGGTGCGTTTGGCACGATGAACTGGCTGGCGTCCTGGAGCGCGAGGCGGCCGTCGCCGAGGTCATCGAGCGCGCCGGTGGTGGGCGCGGCCGCGAGGGGGACGCCGTGTCGCTCGGCCCAGCGCGGTATGCGCGCGTATTCGCGCCAGGCGATGCATTGGCTGGCCGGGTCGATCGCCTGCTGGAAGAGCGAGGGGAAGGCGTCGCCGCCGCCGCGAATGACCGCCGCCTTGCTTTCGAAGGGGGTGTTGACGGGAGGCTCGGGATCGAGCACGAGGCCCCGCAGCCGCACGCGCTTTGCGCGCGTCCAGTGAACCAGCGCTTTGACCGCGGCGAACTGCTCGGCCGCGGCCCCCTCCCAGGCCCAGTAGCCGTCCGTGTAGGGGATCAGCACCCATCCCCAGACCGGCACGCCGAGCCGGTTGGCCGTGCGGATCAGCCTCAGCCCGTCGTGCCGGGAGGGCTCGCCGGCCGGAACCGGGCCGAAGTCCCGCTGGTAGCGAAGGTTGAAATAGAGGGGGATGCGATTGCGGCGGAGGACCCGCCACAGATAGGGGGTGTAGGGACGCGTGCTCCGCCGGTTCCAATAGGTCTCGCTCAAATCCCAGTCGGTGCCGGGAATCGACTCGCCCGCCCAGAAGCCGACGGTGGTGTGGGTCAGTGGCGCCTGCGGGCCGATCTCGGCCTTGCCCGAGGCCAGGGCCGTTTGCGGGGAGGGCAGCGCCAGAGCGGCCAGGGTGGCGAAGGCGATGCCGGCACGGATTTGAAAGGGCCGATGGCGGACGTTCCCTGCTGCTCGGCGCGCTCCGGCGAGATCCGAGCGCGTCATAGGTGGATCCTAATCCGCCGGGGCCTATTGCTTCCCGTGCTCCCGGTATGGGCCCTCGAGGCCCTCGCGCCACGCGCCTTTTTGCCCTGTGCCTTGCAATATAGTCAGGGGCATATGAGGGGAGGGACCAAGGTGGGGGCGAGCGCCTGGACGATCGCGACGATCGTCCTGGCCGTTTTCGCCAGCCCTTCGGGGGCGGAATGGCTACCGCCGGTCGACATCTCCGCAGCGAGCGAACACACCGGCAATCCGCACGTGGTGCTCGATTCCGCGGGAAACGCAACCGCCGTCTGGGACCGCTGGAACGGCGCCGACACCGTCGTCGAAGCCGCCTACCGACCGGCGGGAGAAGGTTGGGGCGCGCCCCAAGACCTCTCCGAGCCCGAACTCGAAGGCGAAATCGTGCCGGGCGCGCACAACGCCTCCTCGCCTCAGATCGCCGTCGATCGCAACGGCAACGTGACGGTGCTCTGGGAACGCTACGGGGGCACGAAAATAATCCTGCAGTCGGTCGAACGACCGGCCGGCGGAAGCTGGACCGAACCGGTGGACGTCGGCGAGGTTGCCCTCGGCCCGGCTCCGGAACCATGGATCGCGGTCGATTGGGAAGGCAACGCGACCGCTGTCTGGAAGCAGGGCGGGGTGATCGAGAGCGCCTTCAAGTCGTTCGCTCACGAATGGGAAGCACCAGAACCAATTTCCGGAACAGAAAGCTACGTCCCGCAGGCGGCGATGGACGCTCGCGGCGACACCACGGCGGTGTGGATGCACTTCGACGGCGCCCACTACGTCGTCGAAAGCGCATATCGGCCCGAAGCGGGTGAATGGGAAGCGCCGACGCTCGTCTCCCAGGAAGGCGAAGAAGGCGGCAACCCGCATGTATCGCTGGACGCCAAAGGCGACTCGCTGGTGGTGTGGCGGGGCGAAGACAAAGGGAAAGAGTTCGTGCGCGCGGCCTACCGGCCCTTGGGCGGTTCCTGGGGAACCCCGGCCAACGTCTCCAACGAAGGCGAACAGGTCCAGGAACTGCGCGACGCCGTCGATCCGGACGGGAACGCGATCGCGGTTTGGGCCGGCAACAGCGGTGAAGCGGGCGGCCACGAGATCGTTCGTGCCGCCTTCAAGCCGGCTGCCGGCGCCTGGGAGACGCCGGTGAAACTGTCGGCCGATGGAGGCAACTCCTTCCCCTCCGACGTCGTCTTCGACACCGGCGGCAACGCCGCCCTGGTCTGGCAGCGCTCGGATGGCTCGAGCGATGTGGTCCAGGCCGCCTACCGGCCGGCGGGAGAAGAATGGGAGTCGGCCGTCGATCTCTCCGAAGAAGGCAAGCAGAGCTTTGACCCGGTGGTCGTGCTCGACGCGCCGGGCGACGCCACCGCGGCCGATGGCAATGCGACGGCCGTTTGGGTCACAGAGACGACCGGCTCCTGCGGAGGAGGCGAAGGCGGCGGCTGCGCGAGCAACGTCCAGGCTGCCGGCTATGACCCCGAAGGGCTGCCCGAACCAGAGCTTGAATTGCCCGCTGAGGGAACGGTCGGCGAACCGGTTGAGATCTCGACCCCGACCAAAGGCCTCTTTGCGCCGCTGCTCGAATTCGGCGACGGCGAAAGCGTCGCCGACACCGAAGCGAGCCACGTCTACGAAGAAGCGGGCGAATACGAAGTGAACCTCGGCGGAGCCGAGGTCCTCGGCTACCGCGCGAGCGTGGTGGAGAAGATCAAGATCGTTGCGGGCGAAGCAGGCGAACCGGTTGAACCGGAATTCCCCCAGGGGGAGGACGAACCGTCGCGACCAGGTGGCGGAGGAGGGGACCCGGTTGCGGCTGGCTCGGCGGCGTTGCCGACCTCGCCGGATGCATGGCCGTCGGCGCGGTGCCTCGCCGCGAAAGCCGCTCGCGCGAGCGCCCGACATCGCCTGCGGGGAATAGCCGCCAAGCTCGATGGGGCCGACGGCGCCGCGGAGATCCGGCGACTCTCGGGCGCTGAGCGCAAGCAAGCCGCCGCCGTGCGACGCGCCACGCGCCACGTCGCCGCCGCCTGCTGACTCGCCGGCGACCACGCGGTTTGCTTCAATCGGATCACCAGAGAAAGGAGGTGGTCCTATTTTGATTCACATGCTTCAGGGGACTCTGGAGGTGCAGGGCCGCTAGGCGCCGCACTGGTTTGGGCGCCCGGTGGAATCCAACCCGGGCACCGGCGAGCAGGAATGCCGGGCTTTGTCCCACCCGGCCGCAGTCTCCATGCTCGTTCCAAGCACCTGGCCAGGGCCGCCTTCGGGCGGCCCTGGCACTAAAAGGAGGAACCGTGATCACCAAGACCGACTTCATCGGCGTTCCCTCGACCGACAGCGAGCGCTCGCGGAGCTTCTACGTCGAGACGCTGGGGTTGCGCCCGGACGAGCGCGGCCGGTTCGAGTTCTGGGTGGGCGACACGTGCTTCGGCATCTGGGAGCCAGGACAGTTCGGAATGCAGTTCGCGCCGCAGAAAAACGCCCATCCAGCGCTGCACGTCGAGGACGTCGCCGCGGCTCGCGCCGAGCTGGAAGCCAAGGGCGTCGAGTTCATCGGGGAGATCCTCGACACCGGTGTCTGTCACATGGCCTTCTTCACCGATCCCGACGGCAACGACCTGATGCTGCACCATCGCTACGCGCCCTACGGCGACTCCGAGTAGGAGCCAGCCAGCCAGCGGCGCTCCTTCGACCGCATCACCGGCGTAGCCAGCAGGCTGCCCAGGCGTCGCTGGGCGGCGCGCAGCCGCGAGTCGTGGCCCGCGGGCAGCAGCTTCGAGAGCTGGCGGTACTCGCGCGAGACCTGGCTGGTCCTGAAGACTGCGGCGATTGCCGTGAGCAGTTCGGCTGGATCGGCGACGGTCGTTCGCGCGATCTCCTCACCCTCGACCGCGATCCGCAGCTCGGCCGGGTACTCCCGCGCCGGCGGCGGCCGCAGCGGCGCGGCGAGCGCGGCGCCGATCGCCTCAGCCAGCTCGGTGCGGCTCTTCTCGACGTCGCGCGAGCGCGCCCGGGCCCGGCCCTCGCCCTCCTTGGTCGCGACCAGCGAGGCGCTGCCGAGCTCGCCCTCGTCCAGCTCGTCGAGCATCCAGCGGTCGCCGGCGACGGCCAGCACCGGCACGCCCTCGGCGCCCAGGGCCTGGGCGTAGACGCGAACCTCGCTGAGCTGCTCGCCGTCGAGCGTCACCTCCATATCCCAGATGAAGGTGTGCGAGGAGAAGCCGCGCGGGCTGTTGGTGCTGGCGTGATGCCCGAGCATCACCACGGCGTCGAGCTCGCCGCCGTGGGCCTTTGCCATCGAGGGCTCGGACTCGTTGAGCGCCAGGTCGGCGATCGGCCGCACCTCGACTCCGTTCGGCATGCGATCGCGTTCGATGTTGGTGCCGACCATGTGCCAGTCGCCGACCGAGATGCGCTCGGCGCCGCCAGCGCGCAGCGCCTCGATCGCGACCAGCACCTCATCGGTCATCAGTCGGCGCCCGCGGGCGTAGGCGGCGGGGTGGGAGGGCAGGCAGTCGCCGCAATCGTCGATGCCGGCGATCCCCTCCATGTCGGCCGCGATCAGGACGTTCATCGCCGGTGACCCTAGTTCAAGGAGGTCTGAGCGGTGGGCCGCTGTGTGAGATTCGCACCCGGCAGTTTGGCTGACCAGCCAGCATGAGAGAATGCCCGAGCTTGACCGCGAACGGGGAACCCATCGAGCACCTCGACGTGCTGATAGTCGGCGCCGGCATTTCCGGGGTCGGTGCCGCATATCACCTGCGCGAGCGCTGCCCGGGCAAGAGCTACGCGATCCTCGAGGCGCGCGAGGACCTCGGCGGCACCTGGGACCTCTTCCGCTATCCCGGCATTCGCTCGGACTCCGACATGCACACGCTCGGCTACCGCTTCAAGCCCTGGACGGCCGCCAAGGCGATCGCCGACGGCGGCTCGATCCTCGACTACGTGCGCGAGACGGCTCGCGAGAACGGCATCGATCGCAAAATCCGCTTCAACCACCGCGTCGTGCGGGCCGAGTGGTCGAGCGCCGACTCGCGCTGGAACGTCGAGGTCGAACGCACTGACAGCGGCGAGACCGTGCGGCTGACCTGCGGTTACTTCTGGTCCTGCACCGGCTACTACCGTTACGACCAGGGCTACACGCCCGAGTTTGCCGGCCGGGAGCGCTTCTCGGGGCAGATCGTCCACCCCCAGCACTGGCCCGAGGATCTCGACTACGAGGGCAAGCGGGTCGTGGTGATCGGCAGCGGTGCCACCGCCGTGACGCTGGTGCCGGCGATGGCGGAGCGGGCCGCGCACGTGACGATGCTGCAGCGCTCGCCGACCTACATCATTTCGATGCCGGGCGAAGATCCGATCGCGAAGAGGATTCGCCGGGTGCTGCCGACCAAAGCCGCGTACACCCTGATCCGCTGGAAGAACGTCCTCCTGCAGATGGGCAGCTACAACCTGAGCCGCAGCCGCCCCGGCTTCGTCAAGAAGCTGATCCGCAGGGGAAACGAACGCTCGCTGCCGGTCGGCTACGACGTCGAGACGCACTTCAAACCGCCCTACAACCCGTGGGATCAGCGGCTGTGCCTGGTCCCCGACGGCGACCTCTTCGAGGCGATTCGCTCGGGCAGCGCCGAGATCGTCACCGACCGGATCGAGACCTTCACCGAGCGGGGGATCGAGCTCGAGTCGGGCGCCGAGCTGGAGGCTGAGGTGATCATCACCGCCACCGGCCTCAACGTGCTCTTCCTCGGCGGTATCGAGCTCAGCGTCGATGGGGAGGAGGTCGACTTTTCCACCCGCATGGCCTACAAGGGCATGATGCTCAACGGCGTTCCCAACTTCGTCTTCACCCTCGGCTACACCAACGCCTCCTGGACCCTCAAGGCGGACCTCACCTCCGAGTACGTCTGCCGCCTGCTCAATCACATGGACGCCGGCGGCTACAGCCAGTGCGCGCCGGAGGTCACCGATCCGTCGGTAACCGAGGAACCGATCCTCGATTTCAACGCCGGTTACGTCCTGCGCGCCCTCGACAGCTTGCCCAAACAGGGCTCGAAGGAGCCCTGGAAGCTGCGCCAGAACTACGTGCTCGACACGCGGGCGATCCGGCGTGGCCAGATCGAGGACGGCTCGATGCGGTTCTCGAGCGCGGCGTTGGGGGAGCGGCTTTCCCGCGAGAAAATCACCGCCTGAATGGCCGACTACTCCGACCTTCGCGCCCTCTTCGTCAACTGCACCCTGAAGCGCAGTCCCGAGGTCTCCAACACGCAGGGGCTGATGGACGTTTCGATGGAGATCATGCGCCGCAACGGGGTCGAGGTGGAGTGCATCCGCGCCGTCGATCACGAGATCGCCACCGGCGTCTGGCCCGACATGACCGAACACGGTTGGGAGGCGGACGAGTGGCCGCAGATCTTCGAGAAAGTGATGGCGGCCGACATCCTCGTGCTCGGCATGTCGATCTGGCTGGGTGAGAAGTCCTCGGTGGCGACGCAGATCGTCGAGCGGCTCTACGGCAACTCGCACCTGCTCAACGACGCCGGTCAGTACGCCTACTACGGTCGCGTCGGCGGCTGCCTGGTCACCGGCAACGAGGACGGGGTCAAGCACTGCGCGATGAACGTCCTCTACTCGCTGCAGCACCTCGGCTACACGATCCCGCCCCAGGCCGACGCCGGCTGGATCGGCGAAGCGGGGCCGGGACCGTCCTACCTCGACGAGGGCTCGGGTGGCCCGGAGAACGACTTCACCAACCGCAACACGACCTTCGCCGCCTGGAACATGCTGCACCTGGCGCGGATGCTGAAGGACGCCGGCGGCATCCCCGCCCACGGCAACCAGCGCACCGAGTGGGAGGCGGGCTGTCGCTTCGACTTCCCCAATCCCGAGCACCGCGCCTGACGCGCATCCGACATCGACCCCACCCTGGTGTGGTCAATGTCGGGTGCGCTTTAGCTGCCACCACCGCATCCACCCCCGCCGCAGCCGCCGGAGCAGCCACCGCTGCAGCCCGACCCACTGCAGCCACCGCCATGGTGGCCGCCTTGATGACCTGCGCCGCCATCGGGTCCACCGCCGGTTACTACGCAGGCCCACCCCCCTGCCAGGGGGTAGGGAGATCTCGAACGCGAGGCGCTGAGTTGGAGGCCGTTGAGGCCGAGGGGGTCGGCTGCACCGAGCTGTTCGTCGAGGTCCCAGAGCACCGATTCCTCGTTCGAACCCATCTCGGATCGGTCCCAAGCGCGAACGGTGTCGCCTAGAGCGTCACCCATTGGCGTCGACATTGCCTCATCTGGGGTGTGGTGGAGATAGCCGCCGAAAGCGGCCTCGCAGAAGCGGGTGTAGGCGATCGAGTCGAGGATGAACTCGTGCCATGCCTCGTCAACCAGGCGCGAGGGCATGCCGAGGACCGTGCGGCCGCGCCAGGCACAGCAGACGAACCACTCCCGCAGCCCTTGCTCGACCAGCTTCCAGCCGGCCTCGTCCAGCTGTGGGTTGTGACGCCGTACACGGGCAGAGAGATGGGACGGGAATGCGTACGAGGCGATGTAAACCTCTGCCTTGCGGGCGGTACGCCGGCGTCGCGCGACGAGCAGCCTGCTCGGTTTGCGTTCCTGTCGACCGGGCCTCTGGATACCTGCGTCTCGCTCCATTCGCAGCCTCCCTTCGGGATCCTTGCCCGCGGATCGCGGCCGGAAATAGTCCCTGGTCGGAGCTAAAAGGTCAAGTCTTTTCGAGCTGTTCAGGGCAGGATGGCGATCGCGCGGCCGGGGCCGCCGCTCGCACCGGCGATCTTGAGCGGCAGGAAGACGAAGGAGGCGCCACGGGCCGGCAGGCGCTCGAGGTTGGTCAGTCCCTCGACGAAGGCCATCTCGCGGCTGAGACCGGCGCGGTGGACTTCGTTGCCCTCCTCCGCCGAGCCGATGCTCGGTGCGTCGATGCCGATCGTGGCGACGCCACGCTCGTGGAGGAAGATCGCCGCGTCGGCCTCTGGGGCGGGCCAGGCAGGGCGCGACTGCAGCACGACCGGCTCGTGCAGGAAAGCCCTGCCGGCCTCGCCGCTGACGTAGTGCTTCGACCAGCTGGTCAGTAGAAGTGCGACCTCTCCGGATTCGAAACGGCCGTGCTCGTTCTCCCAGGCTTCGAGGTGCTCGACCGTGATCGCCGGACTGGCGCCGGGCTCGGCCTGCCCGTCGAGATGGCGAACGTCGACCACGGCCGCTGGACCGATCAGCTTCGAGAGATCGAGCTTCTCGGCGCTGAGCTCGCCCAGCGGGTCGGCGCTCGGCAGCCCCGAGCCGGGCGGCGCGAAGTAGTGGCTCGGCGCGTCGACGTGGGTGCCGGCGTGCTCGTCGAGGGTGAAGAAGTGGGTTACATAGGGGCCCAGCGAGCGAGTGGTGCCGCCGGTCGGCAGCTCGACCTCCTCAAACCAGCTCCAGTTCTCGAGTGAGAAGGGCACATGCTCGGGCCAGGCAACCGGCAGATGCTCGGAGAGCGTCATCGAGAGGTCGATGACTCTGTCTGCGCTCGGGTCGATCAAAACGATTCAAGTAGTACCACGGCTCGCGTGCTCAGGCTTCGGCGAGGAGGCGTTCGGCGAGCCGGTTCATGCCCAGCCCGTGGGCCGCCTTGGCGGCGCCGGCCCAGTCGGTCTCGCGGTCGGGAGGCGGCTCGACGCCGGCGTCGCGCAGGGTGGCGATGTCCTTGAAGGCGCGCAGATCGTCGGCGGCCTCGATCAGGGCGCCGCGCAGGGCAGGGCGGCGCTCGCGGATCGCGTTTTCGAGGATCGCTTCGAGCGAGCCGTGGCGGCGCAGCAGTTCGGCGGCGGTCTTCGGCCCGACCCCCTTCGCGCCGGGCAATCCATCCGAAGGGTCGCCGCGCAGGGCGATGAAATCGGGGACCAGCGCCGGCTCGATGCCGTAGCGCTCAACCACCTCGGCGGGCGTCACCTCTTCGGCCCCTTTCGTCCCCGTCTTGACGTAGAGGACGGTGACCCGCTCGCCCGCGCACTGGTACATGTCGCGATCGCCGGTCAGCAGCAGGGCCCGGCCGCCCGCCTCCGCCTCGCGCTTCGCGTAGGTGCCGAGCAGGTCGTCGGCCTCGAGGTCCTCGCTGGTCGCGACGGTCCAGCCGAAGGCCGAGAAGAAATCGTGGGCGGCGGCGAACTGCGGCGCGAGGTCGTCCGGCATCGCCGCCTCGCGCTCGGCGTGGTAGCTCGGGTAGAGCTCGGTCCGGTAGGAGGCGGCGTCGGGGCCGAAGCAGAGCACCACGGCGCGTGGCTCGTGCAGCTCGACCTCTTTCAGGATCAGGTTGGCGGTGCCGAGCAGGGCGTTGACCGGTCTCCCGTTGGGGCCCACGATCGAGTCCGGCAGCGCGAAGAAGGCCCGGAAGAGCATCGAGGGGGTGTCGACGGCGAGCAGTGGCTGGGGCACAGCAGCAGCCTACGGGCAGGAGGCGCTTGCGAGCTCTGGGGTACGGTCCGAGTCCCATGGCAGACCGGGAGGGTCCCCGCATTCAACCTGGCGATCGCCGTCAGCTCGGTCTGCTCAATGCCGGGATCGCGCGGCTTGCCGGCTTTGTCACCCGTGGCGAGCCGCCGCGGATCTTCACCACGCTGGGGCGGCATCGAGGCCTCTTCCGCCGCTGGCTCTGGTTCGCCGGGGCGCTGATGCCGGGCGGCAAGCTGCCGCGCGCCGACACCGAGCTGGTGATCCTGCGCGTCGCCCACAACAGCGGCAGCGACTATGAGTGGAGCCAGCACGAGCGGATCGGCGCGCGGACCGGGCTCAGCCGGGAGGAGATCTCGCGGGTGCGGCTCGGCGCCGATGCCCCCGGCTGGTCGGAGCGCCAGGAGCTGTTGCTGCGCGCGGTCGACGAGATGCACGAGCAGCGCCGGATCGGCGATCGGCTCTGGGGCCGGTTGAGTCAGCACTACGACCCGGTCTTGCTGATCGAGCTCTGCATGCTGATCGGCCACTACGAGATGCTGGCGATGACCCTGAACACGATCGGGATCGAGCCCGAGCTGCCGGCGCGCCTGTGAAGGTCGGGATCGACAGCTTGGCGGGCAAGCGCTGCTTGATCACCGGGGCGGCGAGCGGCATCGGCCGGGCGACGGCGATCGCCGTCGCCGAGCGCGGCGGCGAGCTGTTCCTCACCGACAGGAACGGCGCCGGGCTGGAGGCCGTGGCCGCCGAGATCGGTGGGGCCGGAGGCAGCGTTCCCCACTTCGCCACCGCCGACGTCGCCGACCACGGGGCCGTGGTCGCACTCGCGCGGGAAGTGCACGCGCTCGCGCCCGCCATGGACGTCGTCATGAACGTCGCCGGCATCTCGACCTGGGGTCGGATCGAGGAGCTCGAGCACGAGCACTGGCGGCGCACGATCGACATCGACCTGGTCGGCCCGATCAGCGTGCTCGAGTGCTTCGTGCCGCCGATGATCGAGGCCGGGCGCGGCGGCCACATCGTCAACGTTGCCTCGGTCGCCGGCCTCTTCGGCTTGCCCTGGCACGCCCCCTACAGCGCCGCCAAGTTCGGTTTGCGCGGCGTCTCCGAGGTGCTGCGCTTCGACCTGCGCAAACACGGGATCGGCGTCAGCCTGGTCTGCCCGGGGGCGGTGAAGACGCCGCTGGTCGGCACCGTGGAGATCGTCGGGGTCGATCGCGACAGCCCGAAAATCCGCAAGCTGATCGCCCTCTTCGAGCGCCGCGCCGTCACTCCCGAGAGCGTCGCCGAGAAGATCGTCGAGGCGATCGAGCGCAATCGCTACATGGTCTTCACCTCGCCCGACGGCCGCATCCTCCACTGGATCCAGCGCAAGTTCTCACCTCCATACGAGCTGGCGATGAAGGTGATGAACCGTGAGCTGGATCGCGCCGCCCGCTGAGCTGACGGTGCCGGGCCGGGACGGCCGGGCCCGCCCGTCCTCTAGGTTTGTCGCGTGCCTGAGGCGGCCCTGCACATCGAGGAGCTGGTCAAGCGCTACCCGACCGGGGTGGAGGCGCTGCGTGGCGTATCGCTGCAGATCGCCGAGGGCGAGCTCTTCGGCCTGCTCGGCCCCAACGGCGCCGGCAAGTCGACGCTGATCCACTGCACCACCGGGCTGGCGCAGCCGACCGGGGGTTCGATTCACGTCTTCGGCCACGACGCGACCGGCAACTACGGCGAGGCTCGGCAGGCGGTTGGGTTGGCGCCGCAGGAGCCCAACCTCGACTGGTTCCTCACCGTCGCCGAGACGCTCGACTACCACGCCGGCTACTTCGGCATGCCCAAGCGCGAGCGGCGGGCGCGGACCGACGAGCTGCTCGAGACCTTCTCGCTGACCGAGAAGCGCGACGAACGCACGCGCACGCTCTCGGGCGGGATGAAGCGGCGGCTGATCCTGGCGCGGGCGATGATGCACCGCCCCCGCCTGCTGATCCTCGACGAGCCGACTGCCGGCGTCGACGTCGAGCTGCGCCTGGAGCTCTGGCACTACGTGCAGCGGATCAACCAGGAGGGCACCTCGATCCTGCTCACCACCCACTACCTGGAGGAGGCCGAACAGCTCTGTGACCGGATCGCCTTCATCAACGAAGGGCAGATCGTCGGCAGGGGAACCAGCGCGGAGCTTGCCGCCCGCTATGGGGTCGCCAGCCTCGAGGATGCATACCTGGCGCTGGTCGGTCGCAAGGAGCTTTCCCGCTCCCACGCCGAGGTGGTTGCTCCGTGAACGGCGCCCAGATCCGCTTCGCGACGCTCTGGCGCCGTGAGGTCAACCGTTTCATGAAGATCAAGAAGCAGACGCTCGGCGCGCCGCTGCTGGAAACCTTCCTCTACATATCGGTCTTCGGCGCCGCGCTCGGCTCGCGGATCAAAGAGCTGCACGGGATCGAATACGTCGTCTTCGTGATCCCCGGCCTAATCATGATGTCGTTCGCGATCAACTCCTTCGCCAACAACTCCTCCTCGATCCTGCAGCA
Source organism: Solirubrobacterales bacterium (assembly GCA_030152805.1). Lineage (GTDB taxonomy): Bacteria > Actinomycetota > Thermoleophilia > Solirubrobacterales > 70-9 > VRUE01. The sequence goes on along the minus strand of JASLIG010000013.1, from coordinate 2,915 downwards.
GAAGTTCCAGGGCGCGATCCAGGACCAGCTCTCCTCGCCGGCTTCGCCGCTGGAGCTGCTGCTCGCCTTCTCGCTCGGCGGCTTCATGCGCGGCCTGATCGTCGCCGGTCTGACCTTCATCGCCGCCTCGTTGCTGGTCGACCTGCCGATCGACCACGTCCTGGTGCTGATCCCGTCCCTGTTCCTGGTCGGCTTCTTCTTCTCCCAGCTCGGCGTGCTGACCGGGGTGCGGGCCGAGCAGTTCGACGACGTCGCCTTCGTCCAGACCTTCGTGCTGACGCCGCTGATCTTCCTCGGCGGCGTCTTCTACTCGGCGACGCTGCTGCCGCAGCCGTTCGAGACGCTGACCCACTTCAACCCGATCTACTACATGATCAACCTCGTCCGCTACGGCTTCGTCGGCTTCAGCGAAGTCAGCATCGCCCTCTCGCTGTTGGCTCTTACGGCGGCCACCGCGGCCATCTTCCTCGTCAACCTCCGCCTCTTCTCCCGCGGCTACAAGCTGCGCGCCTAGCTGACGTTCTCGCTGACCCAGTCGAGGTAGCCCTGGCTGCCGGCGAGGACGGGGATCGCGAGGATCTCGGGCTCCTCGTAGGAGTGGAGGGTGCGGATCGCCGCCTCGACCTCCTCGTAGAGGCGTGTCTCGGTCTTGGCCAGGCACTGCCACTCGCGCGCTTCCTCCGGCTCGCCCTGCCAGCGGTAGCGGCTGACGATCGGGCCGAGCGTCTGCACGCAGGCGGCGAGGCGCCTCTCCAGCAGCTCGCTCGCGATCCGCTCGGCCTCCGGCTCGGAGCCGACGGTGGTCAGCACCTGGACGTAGTCGGCCATGCGGCGGCTCTGCGGCGCTAGGCCTCGGCCAGCGGCAGCCGCTCGGCCAGGCCCGTCAGCTCGAGCACACGGGTGACCGCGGGGGCGTCGCTGGGGATGAAGCTGATCCGCACGCTTCCCTCGTTGCGGCTGAGCGCGGAGACGAGCAGGGCGATGCCGGTCGAATCGATGAACTCGAGCTCGCGCATGTCGACGACGATCGGCGTGGAAGGATCGGCGAGCAGATTCTCCAGGGCGCTTTCGGCGGTGCCGGCGTTGGCGAGGTCGAGCTCGCCGGCGAAGGCGACCACGCGGTTGCCGTCGTTCTCGAGACTGCGAACGACAAGTGTTCCGTCGGCGATTTCGCGCTGCTCGCTTGGCATTCGGTGCCTCCCCGAGGGGCGTACGCTCTCCATGCAGACTACGCCAGTCGCGATTGCGGCGGGCTGGCTCAGGGTAGCGAAAGCGCACCTGCAAGCGATCGAGGAGCGAGGTAACGATGGAGGCCAGCACCAGCCCCAGCAAGGGCATTTTCGACGGCGCCAACGCGGAGGCGCGCCAGCACGTGATCGAGCTGCTGACGAAGGCCTACTGGATGGAGATCGAGACGGTGATGAGCTATCTCGCCGCGTCGACCAACCTCGACGGCGTCCGCGCCCAGGAGATCAAGGAGTCGCTGCGCGAGGACGTCGAAGAGGAGCTGGGGCACGCGCGGCTCTTCGCCCAGCGGATCAAGGAGCTCTACGGCGTCGTGCCCGGCTCCGAGGCGTTCGCCGCCGAACAGTCCTTTCTGCAGCCGTCCGAAGAGCAGACCGACGTTGTCCACGTGATCCGTGGCGTGATCAAGGCCGAGACCGGAGCGATCGAGCACTACACGCGGATCGTCGAGGAGACCGACCAGCTCGACCCCGTCACCCAGGACATGGTGATCGCCATCCTCCGCGACGAGCAGGGCCACCGGCGCCTCTTCGAGGGCTTCCTGCGCGAGTACGAGTTCGAGGGGCTGGCCTGAGCTACGGCGCGGGCCTCGCCTGGCCGGGGCCCTGAGCCGCGGCGGCCAGCGTCGCGGCGATCAAGGAGCGGGTCTCGGCCGGATCGATCACGTCGTCGATCTCGAAGAGGGCGGCGGCGTTGAGCGCCTTGGCGTTCTCCTCGGCGGCGGCGGTGAGGTCGCGCACGCGCTGCTCGCGCTCGCCCTCGTCGGCGATCGCGTCGAGCTCCTTGCGCAGGGCGAGCCGCACGGCTCCCTCCAGGCCCATCGGCCCGAGGTGGGCGGACGGCCAGGCGACGGTGAGCAGCGGCTCGTGCAGGCTGCCGCCGGTCATCGCCTGGGCGCCGAGGCCGTAGCCGCGGCGCAGGACGACCGCGATCAGCGGCACCCGCAGCGCCGCGCCGGCGATCAGCAGGCGCGAGGCGCGGCGGACGAGTCCCGTCGCCTCGGCCTCGGGACCGACCATCATCCCCGGCGTGTCGACGAGCGAGACGACGGGCAGACCGAAGCCGTTGCAGAGGTCGAGGAAGGACGCGGCCTTTTCGCCGGCATCGCTGGTGATCGCACCGGCGGCGTGCCGGGTGTCGTTGGCGATCACGCCGAGCGGCCTGCCCTCGATGCGGGCGAGGGCGGTGACCATCTCCGGCGCGTAGCGCTCGCGCAGGAAGGTCACCGAACCCGCATCGGCCAGCGCCTCGACGATCGGCGCCACGGCGTAGGCGCGGCGCTGGCGCTCCGGCACCGCGTCGCGCAGCGCCTCCTGGTCGCCCGCCTCCCCGGGCGGGACCGCACCCTGGAAGTATCCGAGCAGGCGCTTGGTCGCCGCCACCGCCTCGGCCTCGTCGCCGACGACCAGGTCGACGACACCGTTTCCGCTCTGCATCTCGATCGGCCCGACCTCGTCGGGATCGACCTTGCCGAGGCCGCCCCCCTCGATCATCGCCGGGCCGCCCATGCCCAGCGAGACGTTCTCGGTGGCGACGATCAGGTCCGAGCAGCCGGCGATCACGGCGTTGCCGGCGAAGCAGCGGCCGGCGACGACGGCGATGCGCGGCACCAAGCCGGCGAGGCGAGCCCAGAGCGCGAAGGCACGGGTGTCGAGCGCCGAGACGACGGG